>DATBLZ010000053.1:0-44681 GCA_036555065.1 Gammaproteobacteria bacterium | reverse complement strand
ATGTGCCCGACCTCGATGCCGCGCGCGATCGAGAGCGTGCCGCGACCGCCGGGGCTCGGGTCGCCGGCTGCGGCGTTACGGAGATCCGCGACTGGCGGCAGCGGCAGATCGCGCTCCCAATTCACGCCGCGCCAGTGATGGTCGCGTTGATTTCCACCGCAGACGAAGTCCGAAAGTATCGCGGCGGATTGGTCGACGTAGAGAGGGATGTCGAGCCCGATGGGTCCGACGAATCCGGCCGGACAACGCGTGGCTTCCTCGACGTCGCCGGGACGCAGCATCGTCAACGGCGTCATCACGGCCGGGAGCGTTTGCGCCTTGAGCGCGTTGAGCTCGTGGTCGCCGCGCAGCAGGAGTCCCACGGCGCGCGCGTCTTTGCCTTTGACGAGCAGAATCTTCAGACAGCGCTCCGCGCCGATGCCGAGAAACTTGCTGAGCTCTTCGATCGTGCCGGCCTTGGGTGTCGGCACGAGCTCGCGTTTCTCGGTCGGCGCGCGCCGCACGCCGCGCGGCTTCGGCAAGTCGACGACTTCGACGTTGGCGGCGAAATCGTCGGCATCGCTGTAGGCGATGACGTCCTCGCCGGAGGCTGCGAGGACTTGAAACTCCTCCGATCGACTGCCGCCGATCTCGCCCGTGTCGGCTTGGACGACGCGGTACTCGAGCTGCAGCCGGTCGAAGATGCGCTCGTAGGTCGTGCGCATGAGTGCATAAGTCTCCGCGAGTGAATTCTCGTCGATATGGAACGAGTACGCATCTTTCATCAAGAACTCGCGTGCACGCATGACGCCGAACCGAGGGCGGATCTCATCGCGGAACTTGGATTGGATTTGGTAATAGTTCACGGGAAGCTGTCGATAGCTCTTGAGCTCGTTACGCGCGATGTCGGTGATGACTTCTTCGTGCGTGGGACCGAGACAGAAATCCCGGTCGTGACGGTCCTTCAGCCGCAGCAAGCTCTCGCCATACGCGTCCCAACGCTGCGACTCGCGCCAGAGCTCCGCCGGTTGCACGCCGGGCATGAAAACCTCGAGCGCGCCGGAGCGATTCATCTCCTCGCGAACGATCGCCTGAACCTTGTTGAGCACGCGCATGCCGAGCGGCATCCACGTGTACAGACCCGCTGCGAGACGGCGGATGAAACCGCCCCGCAACATGAGCTGATGACTCACGATTTCGGCATCGGCGGGACTGTCCTTGAAGGTGGTCAGCGGCAGCTGGCTTAAGTACATAAGAACGCGTCGTGGTTGCCGGTGGCCGCAATTGTAGCGGCGCGCGGCGCGCCGGGGCCAGCCGGGCGATAGGCATTGCTTCATGCGTCCGATTCGCGCAGCATGTTGGGCCGATGAAGGCGGAACGCAACGCCATCCGACGCAAGGGCATCTACCTGCTGCCGAATCTGCTGACCACGGGCGGATTGTTCGCAGGGTTCTACTCGATCGTCGCCGCAATCGACGGCAACTTTCATGCCGCCGCGTGGGCGATCTTTGCCGCCATGATCATCGACGGGCTGGATGGGCGTGTCGCGCGGCTCACGAGCACGGCGAGTGAGTTCGGGAAGGAGTTCGACAGCCTTGCGGACATGGTTTCCTTCGGCATTGCGCCGGCGATCGTGACGTATCAGTGGGGTGTCGAGCGGCTCGCCGAATACGGGCAGGTCTGGGGGCGGCTCGGCTGGCTCGCGGCGTTTCTCTATGCCGCCGCGGCCGCGTTCCGGTTGGCGCGTTTCAACACCAATGCGGCATGGCTCGACAAACGCTACTTCCAGGGGCTCGCAAGTCCGGCGGCCGCTGCCGGCGTCGCCTCGATGGTATGGGTCAGCACTGAGTACGGCATCGACGGCCTCGTCGCGCTCGTTGCCGGGATCACGATCACGGCGGTCGCCGGGCTCTTGATGATGTCCCGGTTCGCCTATTTGAGCTTCAAGGAGATTGGGCCCGGATACCGGTTGCGTTTCGCGCGGCTGCTCTTGATTCCGCTCGTGATCATCGTCGTCGCCGTGGAGCCACCCATCACGATCTTCGCGCTCTTCACGGTCTACGCATTCTCGGGGCCCATTTTTTGGCTCTGGCGCCGCTACCGGCGGCACCTCGGCGGCGCCGAAGACAACGTCGGCACGCGGCGCATTGCCGAGGCAGACGAGCGTTGAGCAGGCTTCGCGACCAGTGCCTGAGCGCAATGGGCATTCCGGTTTGGGTCATGCGCGGCGCCGAAGGCGGGGCGCAAAGCCCGCGTCACGAGGACGCCGCGGCTGTGGGAGCGGCTGCAGCCGCGATTTTCGATCAAAGCGCTGCGACTAGAGTCGCTCCCACGCACGCCGCGAACGTCGCGGCCCACGATTGGGAGGCGCTCGCCGACGCCGTGCGGCAGTGCACGCGCTGCGGGCTCCACAAGACGCGTACCCAGACCGTGTTCGGCGTCGGCCGCCGCGACGCCGCGCTCATGATCATCGGTGAAGCGCCCGGTGCCGAGGAGGATCGCCAAGGCGAGCCCTTCGTCGGGCCCGCCGGACAGCTCCTCAACGCGATGCTCGGCGCCATCAAGCTCCGCCGCGATGAGGTCTATATCGCCAATATCCTCAAGTGCCGGCCGCCGAGCAATCGCGACCCTCAGCCTACGGAAGCGGCGACGTGCACGCCGTACTTGAATCGGCAAATCGAATTGCTGCGACCGCGCGTTATGCTCGCGGTCGGGCGCATTGCCGGCCAGTGGTTGTTGCAGACGGAAATCCCGATCGGTAGGCTCAGAGGGCAGGTATCGAGGTACGGCGACACGGGCATTCCGCTGGTCGTTACTTATCATCCGGCCTATCTGTTGCGCAGCCCGCTCGCCAAGGCCAAAGCCTGGCAGGACCTTTGCCTTGTTAAGGATCTGATCGAGTCGCACCGATGAGCGTCGCAGTCAACCCGAGCACCAGGATCCGACCGATGCTGCCGTCCGACCTGAAAACGGTCACGCGGATCGAGCATACGGCCTACGAGTATCCGTGGAGCCTCGGCATCTTCCGCGACTGCATGCTGGCGGGGTATTACAGCCTCGCGCTCGACGTCAACGGCGTAACCACGGGCTATGGAATCATGTCCATTGCCGCAGGCGAGGCGCACATTTTGAATCTCTGCGTTCACCCGAGCGCGCAGCGCTTGGGCTACGGCCGGCAGCTGCTCGACGCCTTGCTCGGGCGCGCGCACGAATGCGAGGTGCGCAAGGTCTTTCTCGAGGTGCGGCCGTCGAACAAGGCGGCGTTGAACCTCTATTACTCGATCGGATTCGTGCAGATCGGCGTCCGGCCTGCCTACTATCAGGCGGCCTACGGCCGCGAGGATGCCGTCGTTCTCTCGTTGACGCTGCGCACGTCTGATTGAAAGAGTATTTGCAGCGGCGCACGTTTGCGATCATTTCGCATCCTGATGCGGGCAAAACGACGCTCACGGAGAAGCTGCTGCTCTTCGGCGGCGCGATCCAGATGGCCGGCGCGGTCAAGGGGCGCAAGGCCCGCCGCCATGCAACCTCCGATTGGATGCGGCTCGAGCAGGAGCGCGGGATCTCCGTGACTTCGTCGGTCATGCAGTTCCCGTTCAAGGACCGACTCGTCAATCTGCTCGACACTCCGGGGCACGAGGACTTCTCCGAAGACACTTACCGCACGCTCACGGCCGTCGATAGCGCGCTCATGGTCATCGATGCGGCGCGCGGCGTCGAGGCGCGGACGATCAAGCTCATGGAAGTCTGCCGATTGCGGACTACGCCGATCATGACCTTCATCAACAAGCTCGATCGCGACGGCCGCGAGCCGCTCGATCTGCTCGGCGAGATCGAGTCTGTGCTCAAGATCGAATGCGCTCCCATGACGTGGCCGATAGGCATGGGCCGCGAGTTCCGCGGCGTGTACCACCTGGGGCAAGACTGCGTGTTCCTTTATCAGAGCCGGGACGGCAGCAAGCTCACGCTGCGCGAGCGTATCGATCGTCTGCAGTCGGAGGCGGTCACACAGAGGCTCGGCACCGATGCGGCCGCGCTCCGCGAGACTGTCGAGCTCATTCGCGGCGCGGCCCCGCGCTTCGATCCGCAGCGCTACCTCGCTGGCCAACAAACGCCGGTGTTCTTCGGCGCCGCGATTCACAACCACGGTGTCGAGGAGTTGCTCGATGCCTTCGTCGAGCACGCGCCGGGGCCGCAACCGCGGCAGACGGTACAACGCGTCGTCACTCCCGGCGAGCCCGCGTTCACGGGATTCGTGTTCAAGATTCAGGCCAACATGGATCCAGCGCATCGCGACCGCATCGCTTTCGTCCGCGTTTGCTCGGGCGTGTATGCGCCCGGCATGCGTATGTATCACACGCGGCTCAAACGCGAGGTCAGGATCGGCGACGCTGTGACGTTCATGGCAGCCGACCGTCAGCATGCCGAGAGCGCGCACGCCGGCGACATCATCGGCCTTCACAACCACGGAACCATCAACATCGGCGACAGCTTCACGCAAGGCGAGGACCTGACGTTCACGGGAATACCGAGCTTCGCCCCCGAGCTTTTCCGGCGCGCCGTGCTCAAGGATCCTCTGAAGCTCAAGGCGCTGCAGAAGGGTCTAGCGCAGCTTTGCGAGGAGGGCGCGACGCAGCTGTTTCGACCGGTGCACAACAACGAGCTCATCATCGGGGCGGTCGGTCCGCTGCAGTTCGAGGTCGCAGCTTTCCGGCTCCGCGACGAATACGGCGTCGAATGCGTGTTCGAGGGCGTCAACATCGTCACGGCGCGTTGGGTGCGCTGCGCGGACGCAAAGAAGCTCGAAGATCTGAAGAAGAAGCTGCGCGCCAACCTCGCCGAAGATCACACGGGAGAGCTCGTGTTCCTAGCGCCGACGCTCGTCTTGTTGAACCTCACCGAGGAGCGTTGGCCGGGCGTCGGCTTCCACGCCACGCGCGAGCACGCGTTAGCGTAGGCCGGCCTGTTACGTAGCGACGCGGAATTGGGCGACGCGGTGCTCGAGGTCGGCAAGCGCGGCGCCGTCGGCATCGGGCTCGTAGCGCGCCGCAAGATAGCTGCCGACGATCGCGGCGATTTCGCCGGCCGCGCGCGGCAGCTCGACCGCCGCGTGCCGCGCGTAGGCTTGCGGCCCTTCGCCCTGCAGCGGCGGACGCACACGCGCGGCCTCGAGCTTGCGTGCGAAGCGCGCAAATGAGCGCGCGGCTCGATCGCCGCGCCGATGGCGGTGCGACGTCCAGCCGAGGTAGACCGTCAGTGTCACGAGGAGCGCGACGGTTCCGACGACGGCGAGCGTCAGCAGCGATCGCCAACCGGCGCTCTCGAGGCCCAAGTATTGCAGCAACGACCGCTGCAGCTGCGGTCCGTAACCGATGACCCATTCGTTCCAGCGCACGTTGACGGCGTCCCACAGAAGCAGCGCTTGCCGCATCCACGGGAGTCGGCTCAAGCCGCGCAGGCCGAGCACTTCGCGCGCGCTCGACCGCAGCGAGCCGAACGCAATGCGCTCGGGCGCGACGGCGGAAACCGGATCGATGCGCACCCAGCCTCGATCACCGAGCCAAACCTCGGTCCAGGCGTGCGCATCCATCTGGCGCACGATGTAGTAATCGCCGAATCCGTTGAGCTCGCCGCCTTGGTAGCCGGTGACGACACGCGTCGGCAGGCCGGCTGCGCGCAACATGATCGCGAGTGCCGACGCATAGTGCTCGCAAAAGCCCTCGTGGGTCTCGAAGATGAACTCGTCGGCGCTGTGCATGCCGAGCGCCGGAGGAGTGAGCGTGTAAAAGAAATCCGGCCCGCGGAACACGTCGAGCGCGCGCTCGATGACGGTTTCGGGCGTGGGATCATCGGCGAGCCACGAGCTCGCGAGCGCGCGCGTGCGCGGGTTGCTGCCTTCAGGCAGCTGCGTGTACCACTGCTGGTCCGCGGGAGTCAGCGGCTCCTTGGCCGTGTACGTCGTGTACGAAGTGACGCCGTAGTCGATTCTGTTCAGCGCCGGGGGCAAGCCAAACGCCTGCAATTGGTGATCGCTGTTCATGATGACGTTGCGCCGGCCGATCGGCGTCCAGCTCTGCGGCATATCGAGCGCGAAGAGCCAGTTTCTGCCGTTCGGCTCGAGCATCACGCGGTATTCGGTCGGCTCGCCGGTGACCTCGAGGGTATTGATTACCTGCCGACCCATGCCCGGTCGGCGAAACCACGTGCGCCCGTTGAACTGGGAGAGAACGGGACCACGCCAATAGAGCTCCGAGGCGCGTGGGGGCGGGGTCAGGAACTGAACGCGAAACGCGATCTCGTCGGAGAGGCCGAGGTTCGTGATGTCGCCGGGGCTCATCGTGTCCGAGAGCCCGGTCGCGCCCGAGCTCGTGTTGCCGGGCAGCGCCCACAGCGGCCCGGGGAGGCGCGGGAAGAGCAAGAACAGCACGAGCATGATCGGCACCGATTGCAAGAGCAGCCGCGCCGCGAGCTTGGCCGTCGGCCAGCTCGGCAGCAGGGTTCGATGCCGACCCATCTGCAGCAGGCCCGCGGTCGTGATCCACACGAACGCGAGCAGGTAGACGGCGACGGCGATGCTGCGCTCGGTGAGCAGGCTCGCGAAGACGAGGAAGTACGCGAGGATCACGAGGATGATCTGGTCGCGTTGCGAGTGCGACTCGAGAAACTTGAGCGCGACCATGACGATGAGCAGCGCGCTTCCCGCCTCGACGCCGTTGATCGTTCCGTACTCGAGCAGCACGCCGAGGAACGCGCCGAACGCGAACAAGATCCGCAACGTTCGATTCGGCAGCGGCCAGCGCGGGAGCTTTGCCGCAAGACGCCACAGAATGCACAAGCCGAGCAGCAGCGGAACCCAGAGCGGCAGCTTCGGCCAGTGCGGGAGGCTCGCACCCGTGACGACGCCGGCCGTCCACAGCAGCCGGTCCGTCGGCACGATCGTATATCGCGGGCGGCTCATTGCGGGGACTCGAATAACGCGAGTGCCTCGAGGCACGCGTGCAAATGCTGGTCGCCGCCGCCGACGGGCACCGTCGTCGTCGGCAGCTTGAGCCCGAAGTTGCGGCGGTCGGCGGCCGCATCGAGACACCAGCGCGCAAGTTGCGCAAGCCGCGCTTCGACGCCGAGCTCCGGAAGCGAGTCCCAATCGAGCGTGCTCGGCACCTCGGCGGCTCCCGAGAACTGCTTGAGCATGAGCTGATCGGTGCGCGCATAGGCCTTCCAGGCCATGCGTCCGGGCGGGTCCGTATCGGCTGCGGGGCGCAGCCCCACGAAATCGGAATCGTCTTCGGCAGGCATGCCGCGCGTTCCGTGCGTGTCGACGCTCATCGGAATCGGCCGACCAGGCGGTGCTGGTGCCGGGTACACGAGGCAGCGGCCGCTCATGTGCACCCACGTCCAGGCGCGGAACAAGCTGCCGGGGTAGCGCGTCGCGATCGCAAAGCGCGGCAAGCCGAGCCAGCCGCGAGCGGCGGTCGGCACGGGCACCTCGAGCGTGGCGGAATGGCCGGCGGCGATATCGACGGGGCCGACGCAGTTGCCTTCATGCTCGATCTCGACGTCATAGCGGACAGCCGTCGCCGTGTTGTCGAGCGCGATCCGGAACATCGCGGGTTGCCCGGCGAACACCGGAAGCGCGCCTGCGAACCGGACCTGCGTGCCGAGCAAGTTGTTGTGGCAGTGATGCATGATCACGAGCCCCAAGCTCGCGAGCAGGAATGTCAGCGCGAAAGCGAGGCTCGCGCCGTATTGGAGCGAGCCCAACAACATCGCGAAGACCGCGAATCCGAACGCGAAGCCGAAGCGCGTCGGGAGTATGTAGAGACGCCGCCGCTCGAGCGTGACGAGGCGCGAATCACGGCCTTGGCGACGCAGAGCCCACGCGGCCGCGCGGTTCGAGAGGGTCTCTGTCAGGGCAGCGAGCATCGCGTGCGCCGACCCATTCGCCCGTCAGGGCAGCGGCACGGCCGCGAGGATGGCCTTGCCGGAGGCGCCGGACCGCTCGAGCGACACGGGCTCGAGGCGATGGGCAACGATGCACGGCAGCACCGCCTGGACGTCCTCGGGATGGACTCCGGTGTGACCGGACATCAACGCCCATGCCTGGGCCGCGCGCACGAGCGCCATGCCGCCGCGCGGCGAGAGCCCGGAAACGAACTCGCCGGATTCGCGCGTATACGCGATCAGCGCTTGAACGTAGTCGAGCAGCGGCTCGGCGACATGAATCTTCGGAACGTCTTCTTGGAGCCGGAGCAACGAGTCCGCCGACAACACGGGCTCGAGCGCCTCGATCATGCTGCGCCGCTCGCCGTGGGCGAGCAACTCGCGTTCCTCCTTCGGCTCCGGATAGCCGAGCGCGATCTGCATGAGGAAGCGGTCGAGCTGCGACTCGGGTAAGGGGAACGTTCCGACTTGATGGATCGGGTTCCGCGTTGCGATAACGAAAAAAGGCACGGGCAGAGCGTAGGTCGTGCCGTCGGCCGTGACTTGGCGCTCTTCCATCGCTTCGAGCAGGGCGCTCTGCGCTTTGGGAGTCGCGCGATTGATCTCGTCGGCGAGCACGACCTGCGCGAAGATCGGTCCCTTGCGAAACTCGAAAGCGCCGGTCTCGCGCCGAAACACGGATACACCAATGATGTCCGCGGGCAATAGATCGCTCGTGAACTGCACTCGTTGGTAGCTCAAGCCGAGCGCCTTGGCAAGCGCATGCGCGAGCGTCGTCTTGCCGACGCCCGGCACGTCCTCGATGAGCAAGTGACCGCGCGCGAGCAGGCAAGCGACGCATTGCCGAAGCTGCTGCGTCTTGCCGACGATGATGCCGTCGAGCGCCGTGACGACGGCGCGCACGAGCGCGGTTCGGTCGGAATGCTCGGCGCGGGCGGTCGTGATGTGCGGCGTGGCCATGGGCGCAAATGGTCGCCTAAATGAATCGACCTGCCTACCCCCCAGCCTTTGCATTTGTGAACCAGTGCCCACAAGACCGGATTCGCGGGCTAAGCGATCTCGCGTACCCGCGACAACTGAACGCCGAGCTGGTCGCTGCGCTGCGTGAGCTCGGCGGCGCGGTCGCGCTCCTTGGCGATGATCTCCGCGGGGGCGTTGTTGACGAATTCCGCGTTGTCGAGCTTGCGCCGGCACGCGTCGAGCTCTTTGCGCGCGCGCGCAAGCTGCTTGTCGAGACGCGCGATCTCGGCGCCGACGTCAACGAGTCCTGCCAGCGGCACTAGGATGCGCATCTCGCCGAGCAACGCCGTGGCCGCACCGCGGACGACGCTGCCGGCCTCGATGTGCTCGATGTCGGACACGCGCGCGAGCTTCTCGATATACGCGCGGTTGGCGGTGACGCGCGTCTGGTCGGTCGCGCTCGCGCCGGCGAGCTTGACGGGCAACGTCTTGCCGGGGCTCAAGTTCATCTCGGCGCGTATCTGCCGAATGCCGATGATGAACGTCTTGAGCCACTCGATCTCCGCGACCGCTTCCGCGTCCGCCGCGAAATCGCTGCTTTCGGGGAAGCGCTCGAGCATCACGGACGGGCTTTCCGTCCCGAGTTTCCGGCAGAGCTCGAGCCAAAGCTCTTCGGTGATGAACGGAATCAGTGGGTGCAGCAGCTTGCACAAAGCACCGAGCACATCGACCAGCGTCGCGCGCGCCGCGTGCGCGCCCGCGCTGTCACGCTCGGCGAGCACGGGTTTCGTGAGCTCGAGGTACCAGTCGCAGAGCTCGTACCATGTGAATTCGTACAGCGTCTGCGTGACGAGGTCGAAGCGATAGCTCGCGAAACCCGCGTGCACGTCCTCGATGCACTGCTTGAGACGCGCGCGTATCCAGCGATCGGCGGACGAGCGTTGCGCGTTCTCTGCGCGTGCGCCTGCGGGCGCAGATACCCCGGGTGCGGAAATCTGGGTAAACACGAACTGGGATGCGTTCCAAAGCTTATTGCAGAAGCGGTGATAGCCGTCCGTGCGGCCGAAGTCGAAACGGATCTCGCGGCCCATCGTTGCGAGCGACGCAGATGTGAGCCTCACGGCATCGGTCCCGAACGCCGGTATGCCGTCCGGAAACTCCGCGCGCGTGAGCTGCTCGATCTTGGACTTCAGATGCGGCTGCATCATGCCCTCGGTGCGTTTCGCAAGCAGCGTCGGGAGGTCTACACCGTCGATGAGATCGAGCGGGTCGACGATGTTGCCTTTCGACTTTGACATCCTCTGACCTTCGCGATCGCGAACGATGCCAGTAATGTAGACCTCGCGAAACGGCACATCGTCCATGAACTTGAGGCCGAGCATGAGCATGCGCGCGACCCAGAAGAAGATGATGTCGAACCCCGTGACGAGCACGGCCGTCGGGTAGTAGCGCGCGAGCTCGGGAGTCTTGTCGGGCCAGCCGAACGTCGAGAACGGCCACAGTGCCGACGAGAACCACGTGTCGAGCACGTCTTCGTCTTGCCGGAGCATGTGCTCGGCGCCGAGACCGTGCTTTGTACGGACTTCGCGCTCGTCGCGCCCGACGTAGACTTTGCCGCGATCGTCGTACCACGCAGGAATCCGGTGCCCCCACCAGAGCTGTCTCGAGATGCACCAGTCTTTGATGTTCCGCATCCATTCGAAGTAGGTCTTCGACCAATTTTCGGGGACGAAGCGCACGCGGCCGTCCTCGACGGCCGCGATCGCCGGAGCGGCGAGCGGCGCGGCACGCACGTACCACTGATCCGTCAGCAGAGGCTCGACGACCGCGTCGCTGCGGTCGCCGCGCGGGATCTTCGAAATATGGTCGTCGCTGCCTTCGAGGACGCTCTGCGCTTGCAAGTCGGCGAGAACGCGTTCGCGCGCGACGAACCGATCCAAGCCTCGGTAGCGCTCGGGGACTTCGGCATTGAGCTTGGCGTCGAGGTCGAAAACGTTGATGAGCGGGAGCCCATGACGCATGCCCATCTCATAGTCGTTGAAATCATGGCCCGGAGTGACTTTGACGCACCCGGTTCCGAACTCGGGGTCGACCTGCTCGTCCGCGATGATTGGAATCAAGCGCTCGACGAGGGGCAACCGAATCTGCTTGCCGATGAATCGGCTATAACGCTCATCGCCCGGGTGAACGGCGACGGCCGTGTCGCCGAGCATCGTCTCCGGGCGCGTCGTCGCGACGACGAGCACGCCGCTGCCGTCGGCGAGCGGATAGCGAATCCGCCAGAGCTTGCCCTTTTCCTCGGAGCTCAGGACTTCGAGGTCGGACAGCGCCGTGTGCAGCACAGGGTCCCAATTCACGAGCCGCTTGCCGCGGTAGATGAGTCCGTCGTCGTAGAGGCGGACGAAAGTCTCGACGACTGAGCGCGACAGCGCCGGGTCCATTGTGAAACGCTCGCGCGACCAGTCGACGGAATCGCCGAGGCGGCGCATCTGCTTCGTGATCGTGTTCCCCGACTGCTCCTTCCATTGCCAAACGCGCTCGAGGAACTTCGCGCGGCCGAGCGCTTGTCGAGTCGTGCCCTCGCGGGTGAGGAGCCGTTCGACCACCATCTGCGTGGCGATGCCCGCGTGATCGGTGCCGGTTTGCCACAGCGTATCGCGACCGCGCATGCGGTGATAACGCGTCAACGCATCCATGAGCGTGTGCTGGAACGTGTGCCCCATATGCAACGTGCCCGTGACGTTCGGCGGCGGGACCACGATGCAATACGGTTCGCCGCGGCCCGATGGCTTGAAATAACCGGCCTGCTCCCAGCGCGCGTAGTGGCGCGCTTCGATATCCTTGGGAACGTAGTCCTTGCTCATCGGGCCAGCCTCACCGGTCCTCGCGGGCCAAATGCTCCCTTAATAAGGAGTCGATGAGCTCGGGGAGCTCGCGCCGCAGGCGCGCGGAGATCTGCTCGCGGAGCTTGGCCTCCATGTCGGCGAAGGCCGTCTGCATGAGCTCGTCGGCGAGCGCAAACGTCTGCGCGGCAAGGCGCGTCTGCAGCTCCGCGATTACGGCCTCGATGTCGGGCTCGTTCGGCTCGGCCGAGGCGCGTGCGGGATCCGCGTCGCGTTCGTCGGCCGGAATCACGTCCGTGAGGACTGGGATCTTCTTGTTAGGCGGCGCGGCCATGACGATTCACAATTGATGCGTATGCAGCTCGCATCCTTTGTCGCGATAAAAGCGGAACCGCTCGCGTCCCTGCGTGCGTCGCTGCTCGTTGCCGTCGACGAGCTCGGCGACGCGTTGATAGCGACTGAAGAACTCGGGCACGGACCCGGCCAAATTGATGAGCACGTGCGTTCCTTCGCTCCCGGCAGCGATTCCGCAACCGATTAGGACGGGCTCGACGATCGTTGCGCTCGTTGCCGCCTCGATGACGCGGTGGGGGATGAAGCTGCCCTGAGAGAACGTCCACAATAGATCATCGAGCCTGGCGCTCTCGGCCGGCGATTCGGTATTGATGAGAACTTGCTGCCCTTGCTGCAGTGCCTTGTCGGTGATGCGGCAGGCGAGCCGCAGGCGCTCCTCGGATGAGTCGTTCGGCAGGATATAGAAGTCGACCTGAGTCACGCCGCGCCGTTCAGCAGAAAGTCGACGAGCAGGGGCACGGGGCGGCCCGTCGCGCCTTTGTTTGCGCTTGCGCGCCAAGCGACGCCGGCGATATCGAGATGCGCCCATTTGGTTCCCGAGACGAAGCGCGACAGGAACTGAGCGGCGATGCTCGCGCCGCCGTCGCGACTGCCCGAGTTCGCGAAATCCGCGAAGTTGCTGCGCAGCGTTTCGCCGTACTCGTCGTCGACGGGCAGGCGCCACGCGGGATCGAGGGCGCGCTGACTCGCGGCGATGAGCTTTTCCGCGAGGTCATCGTGCGGCGTGAATACTCCCGTGTAGACAGGGCCGAGCGCGACGACGCAGGCACCCGTCAACGTCGCAACGTCGAGGACCAAGCGCGGCTTGAACGTCCGTTGTGCGTAGGTCAGCGCGTCGCTGAGTATCAGCCGCCCTTCGGCATCGGTGTTGATGATCTCGATTGTTTGACCTGACATGCTCGTCGCGATGTCCCCGGGTCGCGTCGCCTTGCTGCCCGGCATGTTCTCGCACGCCGGAATCACGGCGACGACGTTGCACGGGGCGCGAAGTTTGCCGAGGCTCAACATCGTCCCCAATACGCCGGCCGCGCCGCACATATCGAATTTCATCTCGTCCATCTTCGGCGGGGGCTTGAGCGAGATGCCGCCGGTATCGAACGTCACGCCCTTGCCGCAAATCGCGATGGGCGCAGCACGCTTCGGTGCGCCTCGGTATTCGAGCACGATCAGCTTCGCGGGTTCCCCGGCGCCACTGGTCACCGCGAGAAGCGCGCCCATGCCGAGGCGCTTCATGTCGCGCTCCTCGAGCACGCGCAACTTCATGTTGGCATGCGTGCGCGCGATATCGGCGGCGACCTGCGCGAGATGCGTCGGCGTGCAGATGTTTGCGGGACGATTGCCGAGTGTGCGCGCGAGGTCCATGCCGTCGGCGATCGCTTCACCGTCGCCGACGCCGCGGCGGGCTTCTTTGACCTCGGTTCGGTCCGCGACGGCTATGGCGAGCCTATTCAGGGCCGGCCGGGGCTCCACCTTGCTTTTGAGCTCGTCGAAACGGTACACGGTCGAGCGCGTCACTTGAACGGTCGTGCGTGCGCGCAGGTAGGCGCCGAGCGTGGCGCCCTCATCGTAGCCGAGATAACTGACCGCATCGCGGATAGACGCATCGATCAACCCCTGAGCTGCTGCCGCGAGCGCTGTTGCGAGCTGCTTGAGCCCGAATTGCGCGCGTTTGCCGCAGCCGACGATCAGTAACCGCTTCGCCGGACCGCGGCTCGCATGCACTATTCTTACGCGGCCAGGCTTAGCGGAAGCTTCCGTGGACCTGAGCAATCGTTGGATGATTCCGCCGCAACCTCGATCCAGTTGCTTGGTCGCGCCCGCGAGAGGCCCGTCCTCGAAAACCGGCACGACGGCGCACGGCGTTTTGAGCACCGTGGGCGGCCCCACTTTGACGGGAAACTGCATGCAGGGCACTCCTCGAGAGCGGCGTGTGCTATCGTGCCGCTCGGCAGCGATTTTGATGCGGCGTAGTGTACTCGATTAACTCTCGCTACTCGAACGGAATCACGCGTTGAGTCTGATCAGCCGGTACGTTCTGCGCGAGGCGTTTTACGCCACCGTTCTCGTCGTGGCGATCTTGCTCACGATTCTCATGAGCAATCAATTCGCCGAGATTCTCGGCGACGCTGCCGCGAATACGGTGCCGAAAGACGCCGTGTTCGAAGTGTTCCGTCTGACGTTTCTGCGTTACCTGACGTTCTTGATGCCCGTGGGCCTTTTGCTCGGCATCATGCTCGCTCTCGCGCGCCTTAACCGTGATTCCGAGACGGCCGCGCTCGGCGCATCCGGCATCGGGCCTTTGCGCTTGCTGGTTCCCGTTGGCGTGCTCACGCTCGTGCTCGCCGTTCTCACGTGCTGGCTCGTGCTTGCAAGAATGCCGGAGGCCGAGCGCCGCATCGAAGAAATTAGGCAGGCGGCGCGCGCAACGACGAACCTCGTGGGTATCGAGCCCGGCCGATTCACGCCGTTCGATTCCGGGCGCGCGGTTCTCTATGCGCGCGAGGTCGAAGGCAACCGCCTCAGCGACGTGTTCATACAAGGCGAGCGCGACGGCCGCGTGTTCGTCGTGACGGCGAAACGCGGCGAACGGGTCGCCGAAGGAAACGACGGGGCGCCTACATTTCTGCTCTATGACGGCCGGCGAGTCGAGGGCAAGCCGGGCGAAGCTGAGTTTCTCGTCGCGGCCTTCGGCGAGCACGGCAGCCCCTTGCGAATCGAGGAAGCCGGGAAGCCCGTCGACTCTCCGACAAGCCGACCCACGAGCGAGTTGCTCGCATCGCACGCTTCCGCCGATCGCGCCGAGCTGCAGCGGCGCCTGTCTGCGCCGTTGTCGTTGATCGTCCTGGCACTCGTCGCGGTGCCGTTGAGCCGTTCGGCGCCGCGCGAGGGGCGGTATGCGCGAATCGGCGTGGGTCTTTTGATCTATGTGATCTACATAGACTCTTTGTCGATCGCGCGTATTGCCGTCGAGCGCAACGGCGTGCCCGAATGGCTCGGCATGTGGTGGGTGCACGCGGTGCTCGGGCTCGGCGCGATTGGTTTCTTGCTCAAGCAGTCCGGCGTGCTCGCGCGACCGCGGCCGTTTGCTTATGACTCGAGGACGAGACATGAGCCTACTGCGTAGCTACCTCATCGTCACCGTGCTCAAGGGGGTCGGGCTCGTGATGCTCGCGATTGTCCTCGTCGGCAGCGTGATCGAGTTCGTCGGCCAACTCGACGACGTCGGCACCGGCGACTACTCCATGGCGACGGCGATAAGTTATGTGCTTCTACGTTTGCCGCGCATGGTATTCGAAGTACTGCCGGTGGGGGCGTTCGTGGGCGCGCTGTTTGGGCTCGGCAATCTCGCCGTGCATCGCGAGCTCGTCGTGATGCGCGCGAGCGGCATCTCGCATTTTCGCATGCTCGGCGCTCTGACGCTTGCCGGCTTCGGTCTCATCGTGCTCATGGTCCTGCTCGGCGAATCGCTCGCTCCATCGCTTGGCGCGTATGCGCGTGAGCTGCGCACGGCCGCCTTGCACGAGGACATCGACTTGGAGCGTGGCCAGTCGATTTGGCTCAAGGACGGCAATCGCATCATTAACCTGCGTAGGCCGAGCCAAGGCATCGGGCTCGGCGGCGGAATATCGCTCTTCGAGCTCGATGCATCGCAACAAGTAACGAAGGTAGCGAAAGCGGACATGGCCGACATCGGCCCGACGAACGAGTGGTTGCTCAGCAACTACGCCGAGACCGTCTTCGCGGCGGACCGAATCCAGGCCACGCGTGTGCCCGAGCTCCGCCCGACGTACGACATCAGCCCGGACCTGTTGAGCCTGTCGGTCGTCCGCGAAGATCTGCTCGGCGTCGTCGCGCTACAGCGCTACATCGCGTATCTGCGCGCCAATGATCTCGATGCGCGGCGGTACCTCATCGCCTACTGGACGCGGCTCGCGAATGTTGCCTCGGTTGCGTTGATGATGGTGCTCGCGCTGCCATTCGTATTTGGCGGCTTGCGCTCAGCAGGCACGGGTGCGCGCCTCGTCGTCGGCCTCGTCATCGGCCTGAGCTACTACGTTGTCGTCCAGGTCGCTGCGCGCAGCGGGGAAGTATTCGACGTCGATCCCATCATCGTCGCGTGGGCGCCGAGCGCGGTGCTCCTGGCCGTGGTTACGATTGCTTTGATCAGGGTTCGTTGACCGTCGCCGCCTTCGGCGTCGCCGGGATCTCGCGCACACGTGTGCGTGTGAGCCGATCGTGCCAACAACGCTTCTCGGCATCGAGTAGACACGACCAGAACCCCCAACCGGCCGGCAGCACCGCGAGCCACGCCGCGCCGAAACGCAGCAGCGCGTCCCGCCAGCGGAGCGCCGTTCCATCATTGCGGAGCACTTGGATACGCCAAGCGCGCATGCCGAGCGTCTGGCCGCCGTGCGTCCAGAACCACGCGTAGAACAGCACGCAAACACCGACGACGAGGGCTTGGAACCACCAGGTTCCGGGTGGGATCGCAGCCCCGCCTCGCAGGCCGATCAGAAGAGCCGTCAGCACGGCGAGGAGCGCGAGCAATAGCAAGGCGTCGTAACACAGGGCCGCCAAGCGGCGCGCTAAGCCGCTCGGCCGTTCGGCTGCGTCGAGCACGGGGCCAGTGTAGCAGCGGGCATCACGGGACAATTCCACAAGCGTCGCCAGCCGACGCCCTGCGGGCGTTTGGCGGTCCTTCTGGATTCTCGTCTCAGGAGACCCTATTAACTTATTGATCCGGAAGACAATAGGCCTCGACGAGGCGCGCTGCGCAATGTTAAACGACTCTGAGAGCTCACTTTAAGCGTCTGGTTCACAAGAGTTTTCCACCGAGTTATCCACATCGATGCGGAGCGGCCCCTTACGGCAGACTCGCTCTAGGGCACTGATTCGACGAGTGCCGCGTACTCGGGATGTGCGGCGATGAATCGGGCTACGAACGGGCAGCTCGGGCGGACCTTGTGGCCGTGGTCGCGGGCATGATCGAGCGCCTGCGAGACGAGTTGGCTCGCAAGGCCCTGGCCGCGCGCCTCCGGCGGTACGAACGTGTGGTGGTAGTCGAGGACCCCGTTCGCCGCGACGCGGTATTCGAGAACGGCCTCGCGGCCGGTCCCGGCCGTCGCGACGAACCGCCTCCGGGCGGCCTCGTGGCGTACTTCGAGCCCCATGGGCGTCCAGTCTACCGTGGCAGCGAGGGCGTTTTCCTGTAGGATGACGGGCCCATATGAGCTGGCGCGACCCCAACGACAAACCGTTCGAGCTTCGCTCGGTCCATAAGTCGAATGCCCCCGCGGGAAGTCAAGGCAACGACTGGGTGCGGTATGAGATCAGGCAGGGCTCGAACATCATTACGGGCTACCGGCGCGGCAGCATTGCTGCCATCAAGCGCGCCGCCGAGCAGATCGTCGTCGGCCTGAACGAACGGCGCTCGCCGAAGCGCGGGCGGGTCCAGTTGACCCAGCTGCGAAAAACCGTGAAAACGGCGACCCCCTAGCACAATCCGGGAGCCTTCCTATGAAGCGGGCACTTTACTTCGGTGCTGCCGTCCTCGTTGCGTTCGTCGTGGGCCGAATATCGGCGCAAGACGTATTGCCGTCGTGCATCATGTGCGCGGCGACCTATATTCCGGCCGCCGAGATTGCGGCCTACGAAAGCGTCGCAGTCGCCGAGAGCCTTACGGATCAGCAAGTGCGCTCGGTCGACATCGGCCGGGCCAACGTGCAGATTGCGCTCGCGCACCGCGGTAAGCTCGATGCGCCGGCGCCCCGCTCAGTCGCGGAGCACGACCTCGTCACCGAGGTTTACGTCGTATTGAGCGGCAGCGGGACGAACCTCACGAGCCCGGCGCTGATCGATGCCGAGAGGCGCCCCGCAGACAATCGTGCCGTGCGTTTCCTCAACGGCCCCGGTCAGAACGCAGCCGGAATGCGCAACCCCGTCGCGCAGGAGCTCAAGGCCGGCGATGTGCTTGTGATCCCGGCGGGGACGGGCCATCAGTTCGCCAAGATCGACGACCACATCACTTACATCATGGTGCGGATCGATCCCGACAAGGTCGTGCCGCTGATGGACGAAGCCGCCTCGCGCCGCTATCTCGAGGAAACCAGACAGTAACGAGCGCTCGCGATGAGGCCCTTGCATTCCTGCGCCATAGCCTTATATTTGCGCCGTTTTTGGGCAGAAGGTCTGCCCAATCGGCTAGCAAAACGGAACTCGCCGATAAACAATACAGTGCAATGGGCCCCGCGCCCTGGACACTTCGCAGGTGAATAAACTGCTGTCGTTGGAGGAGCCTCCGAGTCCGGCTCCTGCCGAAGAATTCTCGCTCGCTGATCAGACCCGCCCGCCTCGTAAAGCAAAACGTACTGCCTCAGCCGTAGGGGTATTGCCGGCGCCTCAGTTCGTCGTGAGCCCTGTGGGGCAAGCTTTTCTGGAGCGCTTTTTCCCGGCTGCGAAGCCTACGGACTGGAACGATTGGCGTTGGCAGAACCGCAATCGCATTCGCAGCCTCGCGCAACTCGAGCGCATGATCCGCGTGACGGACGATGAGCGCGAAGCAATTTCGCGCCACACGGGGCCGCTGCCTGTCGGTCTGACGCCTTATTACATGAGTCTCATCGACCCGGACGATCCGATGCAGCCGCTGCGCCGGACGGTGATTCCGACTCTGGCTGAGTTCACCCGGGTTCCGGGCGAGCAGGACGATCCGCTCGGCGAGGACGGCACGAGCCCGGTTCCGGGCCTCGTCCACCGCTACCCCGATCGCGTGCTCTTGCTCGTGACGAATTTCTGCTCCGTGTACTGCCGTTATTGCACGCGCGCCCGGCTCGTCGGCGCAAGCGGCGAGCGCGCGCTCAAGAAAACCGACATCGACCGGGCGATCGAATACATCGAGAGAACACCGGCCGTGCGCGACGTGTTGATATCGGGCGGCGACCCGCTGAGCCTCGACGAGGACCGCCTCGAGTACGTCCTCGGGCGGCTCCGCAGCATCAAACATCTCGAGTTCGTGAGAATCGGCACCAAACAACCCGTCGTGCAGCCGATGCGCGTGACGCCGACGTTGACGCGAATGTTGCGCAAGTATCATCCGCTATGGATGAGCCTGCACTTCACGCACCCGAGCGAGATCACACCCGAGGTCGCCGAGGCCTGCGGTCGACTCGCCGACGCCGGAATCCCGCTCGGCAGTCAGACCGTGCTCCTCAAGGGAATAAACGACGACGCAGAGACGCTCAAACAATTGTTCCACGCGCTATTGCGCATCCGCGTTCGCCCCTACTATCTCTATCAATGCGACCCGATCAGCGGCTCGAGCCACTTCAGGACGACGGTCGACGAAGGGCTTACGCTCATCCAGGCGCTGCGCGGGCATACGACCGGCTATGCGGTTCCGAGCTACGTCATCGACGCCCCGGGCGGTGGCGGGAAGATCGCGCTCTTTCCCGACGTCGTCATCGGCCGTGACGGCGATGACCTAATCCTGCGGAACTTCCAAGGCAAGGCTTGCCGCTACCCCGACCCCGGCGGTCGCCTCGGGAAAGCGCCGCGCGACTGACGATGCGCATCGGCGTCACGTACGATCTCAAGGACGAGTATCGCGAGCTCGGCTTCACCGAGGCTGAGATCGCCGAGTTCGACTCGCCCGAGACCATCGACGGCCTGTGCGGGGCATTGACATCGCTCGGCCACGAGTGCGTCCGCATCGGCCACGTCAAAGCGCTCGCCAAACGTCTCGTCGCGGGCGAACGTTGGGATCTCGTGTTCAATATCGCCGAGGGACTGTCCGGGTTCGGGCGCGAGTCACAAGTTCCGGCATTGCTCGAGGCGTTCGGGGTTCCGTACACCTTCTCCGATCCGCTCGTGTGCGCGTTGACGCTGCACAAGGGCATGTGCAAGCACGTCGCCCGTGCCGCCGGCATCGCGACGCCCGATTTCGCGGTCGTGGCAACCGCAGCCGAAGCCGAAGCCGTCGATCTGCCGCTGCCGTTGTTCGTCAAGCCCGTCGCCGAAGGCACGAGCAAGGGCATCGACGTCACGTCCGTCGTCAACGACAAGGCCGCGCTCGTCGCGCGCTGCGCGGATCTTCTGGCGCGTTTCGACCAACCCGTGCTCGTCGAGCGCTTTTTGCCGGGGCGCGAGTTCACCGTCGGTATGCTCGGGACCGGCGCCGATGCGCGGGCGCTCGGCACGCTCGAAGTCGTGCTGCGCGACTCGGCCGACTCGAGGGTTTACTCCTACCGCAACAAGGCGCAATGGCAGCAGCTCGTCGACTATCGCATTCTCGGGCAAGGCGCGCTTTGCGTCGCCGTCGAATCCCTCGCGCTCGCCGCTTGGCGCTGCCTCGGTTGTCGCGACGCGGGACGCGTGGACGTGCGGCTCGATGCCGCTGGGGAGCCGGCGCTCATCGAGGTCAATCCGCTCGCCGGGCTCACACCCGGTCACTCGGATTTGCCGATCCTCGCGGATCTTCTCGGGATGGAATACCGCGAGCTCATTCACGCGATCCTCGCGTGCGCGTTGCAGCGCCTCGGCTTACGTTCGGAGCACGTCGCGGCGGCCTGAGGCACGGACGACTGCCGGCGCGCCGGTCACGACAATGTCAGGAAAAGTCGCCGTGCTCCACGATGCGGCCGCGGCAAACGGCGCTGCAGATGCGGCCGACGTTCTCGCGGAAGCGGCCTACGTATCGCGCGGCCTCGAGTCTCTCGGCTACGAGCCTGTGATCGTTCCTGTGGGCCTCGATCTCGAAGGCCTTCAGTCTACGCTCCTGTCGCTCGAGCCGCGTGTAGCGTTCAATTTGGTGGAGTCGCTCGCCGGGCGCGGCGATCTCATCCACGTCGTTCCAGCGTTGCTCGAGTCGCTGCAAATGCCCTTTACGGGGTGCTCGGCGCTCGCGCAGTGGATGACGTCGAACAAGCTCACCGCGAAACGCCGGCTCGCCGACAACGCCATCGCGACGCCCGAGATCTTGCCGTCCGGAGAAGCAAGCCGCGCGCGCGGCCCGTGGATCGTCAAATCCGTATGGGAGCATGCGTCGCTCGGCCTCGACGACGACTCGGTCGTCGCCGACAGCGGCTCGGTATCCGCCGTGATCGCACGCCGCGAGCGCGAGCACGGCGGGCAATGGTTTGCGGAGCGTTTCGTGCCGGGCCGCGAGCTCAACGTCGCGATTCTCGCCGGCGACCCGAGCCCAAGCGTGCTGCCCGTGGCCGAAATCCGATTCGAGCGTTTTCCCGCGGGCAAGCCCCACATCGTCGGTTACGCGGCGAAATGGGACTCGACGAGCGCCGAGTATGCCGGCACGGTACGCAGCTTCGCCGTGGAGCCTGCTATCCGTGCCGCCGCGGCAGGGATAGCGCTCGAATGCTGGAAACTATTCGAGCTCGGCGGCTACGCGCGCGTGGACATTCGTGTCGACGATGAAGGCCGGCTCTGGGTGCTCGAGATCAATGCCAATCCGTGCCTATCGCCCGACGCCGGCTTCGCTGCGATGCTCGAGGCCGCGCGTATCCCGTTCGGTGACGCGTTAGCGAGGCTCATTGCCGATGCCACCTGAGACCCCGGCAAAGCGTGCGGCGAAGCGCCGGGGACGCCCGCTGCCGACGTACCGCTTTGCCCCGCAACCGAGCGATGTCGCTCGTCTGCGCGAGCTCGTCGCTGCGCTCGATGTTTTCAACGCTGCCGAACGCGATGTGGCGCTCGAGCTCCTCGAGGAGCGGCTGCGGCAGGGCGAGGCGAGCGGCTACTTCTTCGTGCTCGCCGAGATCGGCAACGAGCTCGTCGGCTACGCGGCCTGGGGGCCCGCCCCGATGACGCAATCGAGCTTCGATCTCTACTGGATCGCCGTGCACCCGCGCTATCAAAGTCTCGGGATCGGACGCGAGCTCCTGGCCGCAACCGAGCGCGCGGTCGCCGAGCACGGCGGCGGGCGCCTCTACATCGAGACTTCGTCGCGGATCCCGTATGCGCGGACCCGAACGTTCTACGCTCAGGCGGCCTATCGTGAGGTCGCCCGCCTCGAGAACTTCTATGCCGAAGGCGATGCGAAGATCATCTATTGCAAGCCGATCGGCGGTATCAAGTCGGAGCCAAGTTAACGACGTAACCTATTGAGCTGTATGGCTTTAACTGGCTTGACTGACTCGCAAAACGGCCTATAGTACCGCTGCGCTTCGGGTGACGTTGAAGGAGGTCTGGGTGGCCAAGTCCAAACGCAGGATGGGCAAAGGTCCCGAACGGAATACCGATGTCGACGCCGACGCCGAAATCGAGCCCGATACATACATGGACGAAGGGGTCGAAGATCTCTCCACGACGAACAAGACCGGCAAGGGACGGCGACCGCGGCGCGAAATGCGCGAGCGCATCGAGGCGCGCGACGAAGAGCGTCTCTTGACACGCGAGTTGTCCGACTGGGAGAGCTACGACCGCGATCTCGATTCCGAGAAGACGTAGGAGCGGCTTCAGCCGCGACTCTTAAGAATCGCGACTAAAGTCGCTCCCACAGGCTAAAGCCGCTCCGCCGAACTCGCCGGCTACATCATGTCATCCATGTCCGGCATTCCGCCGCCGGCCGGAGCCCCAGGCGCTTTCTCCTTCTCCGGCTTGTCCGTGATCGCTGCCTCGGTCGTCAGCAGCAAGCCCGCGACGGACACGGCGTTTTGCAACGCAAGCCGCGTGACTTTGGTCGGATCGATGATGCCCATCTCCACCAAGTCGCCGTACTCGTCGGTGGCCGCGTTGTAGCCGTACGCGCCCTTGCCTTCTTTGACCTTGTTGAGCACGACCGCCGCATCGGCGCCGCCGTTCGCGACGATCTGGCGCAGCGGCTCTTCCATGGCGCGCAATAGGATGCGGATCCCGGCGCGTTGGTCCTCGCTGTCCGGCGCAATCGCTTCGACGGCCTTGCGCGCACGTATGAGGGCGACGCCGCCGCCGGGCACGATGCCTTCTTGGACGGCGGCACGCGTTGCGTGCAACGCGTCCTCGACGCGGGCCTTCTTTTCTTTCATCTCGATTTCGGTCGCGGCTCCGACCTTGACGAGCGCGACGCCGCCCGCGAGCTTCGCGACGCGCTCTTCGAGCTTCTCGCGATCGTAGTCCGACGTAGTCTCCTCGATTTGCTGTTGGAGCTCCTTGACGCGCCCTTGGATCGCGGTTTTCTTCCCGGCGCCGTCGACGATCGTCGTTTCTTCCTTGGCGATGCGGATCTTCTTCGCGTTGCCGAGGTCGGCGAGCGTCGCTTTCTCGAGCGTCAAGCCGACCTCCTCGGAGATGACCTTACCGCCGGTCAAGATCGCGATGTCCTGGAGCATGGCTTTGCGCCGATCACCGAAGCCGGGCGCCTTGACCGCCGCGGCCTTCAACACACCGCGCAGATTGTTGACGACGAGTGTCGCAAGCGCTTCGCCTTCGACGTCTTCGGCGATGACGAGCAGTGGCCGCCCGGCTTTGGCGACTTGCTCGAGCACGGGCAGCATCTCCCGAATGTTGGCGATCTTTTTGTCGTTGATGAGAATGAACGGGTTCTCGAGCTGCGCCGACATCGTCGCCTGGTCGTTGATAAAGTAGGGCGACAAATAACCACGGTCGAATTGCATGCCTTCGACGAGCTCGAGCTCGTTCTCGATCGACGAGCCTTCCTCGATGGTGATCACGCCTTCCTTGCCGACTTTCTCCATCGCATCGGCGATGATTCGACCGACGGATTCATCGGAATTCGCCGAGATCGTGCCGACCTGAGCGATGGCAGTCGCGTCCTTGCACGGTTTCGAGAGCTTCTTGAGCTCCTCGACCGCGACCACGGCGCCTTTCTCGATGCCGCGCTTCAAGTCCATCGGGTCCATGCCGGACTCGACGGCCTTGAGGCCCTCGCGAAAGATCGCCTGCGCGAGCACGGTTGCCGTCGTCGTGCCGTCACCGGCGGTGTCGGAGGTCTTCGAAGCGACCTCCTTGACCATTTGCGCACCGATATTCTGGATCTTGTTCTCGAGAGTGATTTCCTTCGCGACCGTGACGCCGTCCTTCGTGACGACGGGAGCGCCGAAGCTTTTCTCGATGAGGACGTTGCGACCTTTCGGTCCAAGAGTCTCTTTGACGGCGTTCGCGAGTACGTTTACGCCCTTCAGCATCTCTGCGCGAGCTTGCTGGGAAAACATCAATTGTTTGGCAGCCATTGGCTTTCTCCTACTTCTCGAACACGCCCATGACGTCGTCTTCGCGCATCACGAGCAGCTCTTCTCCATCCACCTTGATCTCAGTTCCCGTGTATTTGCCGAACAGCACCTGGTCGCCGACCTTGAGGTCGACGGGGCGAATTTCCCCGTTTTCGAGCAGCTTGCCTTTGCCGACGGCGATGACTTTGCCGCGAATCGGCTTTTCGGCGGCGGTATCGGGGATCACGATGCCCCCCGGTGACGTACGCTCCTCGTCGAGGCGTTTGACGACGATCCGATCGTGGAGAGGCCGAATCTTCATGGTATTTTCCTCCGTAAAACGCAATAAATCAACAGGTTATCGAATTTAGTTCCGCTCGCTCAAAGGAACGCGCGCACCGCCTCGCGCCCCGAGCCGGGTGCCCCGAGTGTGGGGCCAACTGCAAAGATTTCAATACCCCGGCGCCGCTGGATATGGCGCATGGAAGATTCGCTTTATGATGGCCCGCCACGGATGGTCGAGTTGCGGCTCGGGGGAATGCGTGGATTCTAGAAATCAGGGCCCGGCAGTTTCCCTGCGCGGCGTGACGAAGACCTTCGGCGACACCCAGGCTGTCGCCAATTTCGATCTCACGATTCCGCGCGGCGGCCTTTATGGCTTCATCGGTCCGAATGGCGCGGGAAAGACGACGTCGATCCGCATGATCATGTCGATCTTGTTCCCCGATTCGGGCGAGATCAGCGTGCTCGGCCGCGCCTCCGCGCTCGAAGCAAAGGATCGCATCGGATATCTCCCGGAAGAGCGCGGCGTCTATCGTAAGATGAAGGTCGCTGCGTATCTCACGTTCATCGCCCGGCTCAAGGGCCTCACCGATCCCGATCTCGACAGCCGCATCCGCAAGCTCGTCGGACGCGTCGGCCTTGCGGGTGTGGAGAACAAGAAGTGCGAGGAGCTCTCGAAGGGCATGCTGCAGAAGATTCAGTTCGTCGCGGCGATCATCCATGAGCCCGACCTATTGATTCTCGACGAGCCTTTCAGCGGCCTCGACCCGTTGAGCATGCGGCTCCTGCGCGACTGCATCGTCGCGGAGCACGAGCGCGGCGCTACGGTCCTGTTCTCGACGCACGTGATGCCGCAAGCCGAGGAGATCTGCGATCACGTCATCATGGTCCACCGCGGCCGCAAGGTGCTCGATGATCCCGTGAGCGCGATCCGGCGGCGCTACGACCCGCGGGCGATCATGCTCGAGCCGCTCAATGCCGGTGGGGATATGGCTCCAATTACCGGCCTCGCGGAGGTCGAGAGCCTAAGGGCTCTCGACGGCGGCTATGAGGTTTGGCTGCGCGCCGGCAGCGACCCGGCGCGCGCGATGCAGCGTGTTGCCGCGGCCGTTCCAGTCGCGCGGCTCGAGCTCAAGCGTCCACGGCTCGAGGACATTTTCATCCAGATCGTCAAAGACGACACCGGATCCGACGAGGCCGAGCGCAAGCTTCTGGCAGAGCTGCAAGGGGCGCAAGCGGTGGAGGCCCGATGAGCAAGATTTGGCGAATCGCGGCGCGCGAATTCGTCGCGACGGTGTTCACGAAGGCCTTCATCATCGGCCTCATGGTATTACCCGTCATGATCGTGATCATGGCCGTCGTCGGCCCGCGGCTCTTCGGTGCCAGTGCTTTCGCGGTCAAAGGCGAGCTTGCGGTCATCGACTCCACGGAGCTCGTCATACCCGAGCTACGCGCCGGGCTTTCCGAAGGGACCTCGGCCGCCGATCTCGTCGATTTGATTCGGCGCAACCGCGCCGAGGCGAGCGACGACATTGTTGCCGATGCCCTTGCGATGCGGCCGGATCTTACGCTCGTCGAGCGGCCCGTCGGCGCGGATCTCGAAGCGGAGAAGGCTTGGCTTCTTACGGGGACCCCGGAAACGCCGCATCTAGCGCTCGCCGTCATTCACGCTAACGCCG
This sequence comes from Gammaproteobacteria bacterium, assembly GCA_036555065.1. GTDB lineage: Bacteria > Pseudomonadota > Gammaproteobacteria > Steroidobacterales > Rariloculaceae > DATBLZ01. Next base: position 18,482 of record DATBLZ010000053.1, on the reverse strand, counting down.
TCGAGCCCGGGTCCGGCGAGCCGCGTTACGGCTCGTACGACCTGTACGTGCCGGCGAACCAGGACACGCGCGCCGAAATTGCAGTCCACCAAAGCCTGCGCGAAGCAATCGTGAGTGCGCGCATGAAGAGCCGCGGGCTCGACCGCGCGCTCGTCAACGAGCTCGGGACCGTGCCGCGTGTGCAGTCGACGACCGTCAGCGACGAGGGCGAACGGCGCACAGTCGGGGGATTCCAGTTCGCGCTGCCGATCATGTTCATGGTGTTGCTGATGATGGGAGTCATGGGCAGCGGCCAAGGCTTGCTCACGACGACGATCGAGGAGAAGTCGAGCCGCGTGATGGAGGTGCTCCTGTCGGCCGTTTCGCCGATGCAGCTCATGGCCGGTAAGCTTCTCGGCCATATGGCGATCACCTTGCTCGCGATGAGCGTCTATATCCTACTCGGGCTGCTTACATTGACCTCGTTTTCGATGTTCGGCCTGCTCGAGCCGATTCTGATTCTCTATTTGTTCATATTTTTCGTGATCGGCTTTTTCACGCTCGGCTCGCTCATGATGGCCGCGGGAGCCGCCGTCAACGACATGCGTGAAGCACAGTCGCTGATGACGCCGCTCATGCTGATCATGATCCTGCCGTGGTTTCTCATGGTCCCGGTGTCGCGGGATCCGGATTCGACGCTCGCGATGGTCGCGAGCTTCGTCCCGCCGCTCAACACGTTCGGCATGCTGTTGCGGTTAGCCTCGACGCAGCCGCCGCCGCTGTGGCAGGTCTGGGCGTCGATCGCGATCGGCATCCTCGGAGTCATCGGCGCGACTTGGGTCGCGGCGAAGATTTTCCGGATCGGGCTGCTGATGTTCGGCAAGCCGCCGGTCTTCAAGACGCTCGTGCGCTGGGTGCGGGCCGCGTAGTGCGGGTGCGGGCCACCTAGTGTGGGAGCGGCTTTAGCCGCGACGAAACGGATAGAGCAACTGCCCGAAGAAGCCTTCGGGAACGCTGTCGTTCTTGAGGCCGAACACCTGCGGCAGGCGATCGTTGGGCATGTAGTACGTGCCGAAGAGCACGTCCCAGATCGGGAAGAGCCCCGCGAGATTCTTGTCGAGCCCTTCGTCCTCGGAGGTGTGGTGCCAACGATGAAACTTGGGGCTCGCGACGACGCGCGCGAGCGGTCCGAAACCCCACGCTACGTTCGCGTGAATGAAAACGGCATAGAAGGTCAAGAACGGAATGTACGCGGCGATCGCAACCGGCGCGAATCCCATGACGACGAGCACCGAAGCTTGCACCCAGCGTGACAGCCAATCGTTGACGGGATGCAAGCGCACCGAGGAGAGCCAATCGAGGTCTTTCGAGCAATGGTGGATCGCGTGGAATTTCCACAGGCGCTTGCCATGGAACCAACGGTGCATCCAGTACCCGATGAAATCGCCAATCACGAGCATCTCGATCGCCTGCAGCCAAAGCGGCTGGCCCGCGAGCGCCGTGTCGCGCGCGGCGAGCATCTGCTGAATCTCCGGAACGCTTTGTCGGTAAACGGCGATCAGAATGAGCGCGAGGCCGATTTGCGAAACGGACTTCGTCACGAGCGGCGTCGCAAACCAATAGACGAGGTCCGTCTTGAAGCCGCGGCGCCTGTGCAGGCGCGGCTGCTCAGGGTTCGCCGCGAATAGCGACTCGACGAGCCAAAAGAAGGCCGAGAGCAGCAACAGCGCGACGAACAGACTGCCGATCCGATCCAAGGAGTTACTCCGCAGTCAAGCGCCGAGTCACGGCAAGCCCGAGCAAGGCTAGCACCATCCACAGCGACATGGCACCGCCGCCGCCGTGCTCTTCGACGACAATGACCGGCGGGACCGGCTCGTCGAAGCTCGCGTCCTCGAGCGGCAAGAGCTCGAGAGTGGGCGATTGCTCCGGACCGAATTCGTCCATGTAGAGCCCGAGATCTGCGTCGTAGAGCTCGACGAGCACGTCGTAGCGCCCGGGCGGATATCCCGATACGAGCTCGACGTCGACGAAATACTCGTCATCCGAGGTCGCCCCATTTATCTCGAAATCCTTGGTCGAGTAAAAGTGCTCGAACCATTCGCCGTCGGCGCTCAGGTAGATCACGGCATAGACGAACGAGCGGCTGAAAAACGTATCGGCGTCGATCCGCACGCTGACGAATCGGTAGTAGCCGTCGGCGTCGAAATCGTCGTAAACCGTGGCGCCGGCATCGTAGATCCAGTGGTCGCCGATCGTGACTGCACTCGAAGCTGCGGGCGCGCGGACCTTCGAGAGAGCGGCGACGTCTGCAGCGCTGAACCGGTGTTCGATGAGCTCGGCGTGCGACGCGGAGACTCGATGTTGGTCTTTGCCCGATCCCTCGGTGGCGCGGATCACGCGGTCCGTATCGAGCGATGCCGCGAGTGTTTCGCCGGAGGCAATGAGCAAGATGAGCGCAAGGGGCGCGCATGCGGCGATTCGTATCTTGGCCATGTCGGTCTCTCCTCGAGCCGTCGATGGCGCCATTAAAGCTTGCCGTCAATGAACGGCAGCTGAGCGGTTCGTGCCCGAGCGGCGATAGGGGCTATAATTCTCGCGGGCGGACATAATTTCCCAGCAAGATGGACGATATCCTGCTCAAGGGATTTCGCTTCGGCGCGATGCACGCCAGCCCGCTCCAGGGCTGGATCAGAGGACCTGCCGGGGTCGAGCACGTGCCGCCCAAGGTCATGGAATTGCTCGTCTGCTTGGCGCGCAGGGCAGGGAAGGCTGTCGATCGCGACGCCATCTTCGAGGAAGTCTGGGCGGGCCACGCGAACGACGGCATGCTGACACACGCCGTCAGCGAGCTGCGGCGAATTCTGCAGGACCACGCCGACGAGCCGATCTACGTGCAGACGATCCCGAAGCGCGGCTATCGCTTGCTTCCCGCAGTAATTCCAGACGCCGAAACGCCGAGGGACCGGGCGCGCGCGAATCCCCCGCGCGGAATCTGGGAGGACCTCAAAGATCGAAAGGTCATCAAGGTCGCTATCGCTTACGCGGCCGTATCTTGGCTCGCCCTTCAGGTCTCGTCGATCTTGATCGAAGCGCTGTTCTTGCCCGATTGGACGTTGCCGGTGTTCCTATTCGTCCTCGTCGTCGGTTTTCTCGTTGCCGTCGTCGTCGCTTGGTTCTATCAGCTCGTGCCGGAGCGCAAGGGAGAGCACGGTCAGCGCCGGCGCCTCACGCAGGCAGTCGACATTTCGATCATCGCGTTCTTGGCTTTGGCTCTCGCATTGCTGGCCTACCGCCAATTCATCGCGCAACCACTCTTCGCGAAAGTCGTCGATCTTCCGGCGTCGATGACGGCCCCGCCGGCGAGCGAACGGTCGGTTGCGGTGTTGCGCTTCGCGAGCATCGGCGGCGAGACGACTTTCAGCAACGGGCTCAGCGAGCATCTGCTCAATTTGCTCGCGCGAATTCCCGAGCTCCAGGTGCCGTCACGGCAGGTAACGTGGTCGTTGTCGGACTCGGACGCAGATCCCAGAGAAATCGCGGAAACGCTGCGCGTCAGGTATGTCCTCGAGGGCAGCGTGCAGCACAGCGCGGCGAATATCAGGGTCACGGCTCAGCTCATCGACGGCTCGACGGGTAACCACGTGTGGTCGGAATCGTACGACGAGACGCTGTCCGCGGACACGTTCTTCAGTATCCAAGATGCCATTGGCCGGCAAGTCGTCGCGAAGCTCGAGGCGACATTCGCCGCGGCTGCCGTCTCGGCCTCGGCGAAGCCGGGCACCGAGGACGACGAGGCTTTGCGGCTCTATTTGACCGGGCGCGAGTACCTGAATGCGCCGAAGACCGACGAGGCGATGACTGCCGCAATCGCCGCTTTCGCTGCGGCGATAGAGCGTGACCCGCAGTACGCCGAGGCCTACGCGGGGCTCTGCGAGGCGCACTTGGCGTGGTACGTCACCTATCAAGACACGGAGCATTTCGATGCGGCTGAAGCAGCCTGCGTCCGCGCGCTGCGCATCGATCAAAACCTCGGCGAAGTCTATGCCGCGTTGGGCAGCCTGCATCGGCTCGGCGGGCAGCTCGAGGACGCCGAGAGCGACCTCGTCAGGGCAAAGCAGCTGCTCAACGCTCCGGCCTCCGTTCTCGAGGAGCTCGGACTGACTTATCGCGATGAGAACAAGCTCTTGCTAGCCGAGCAGGCTTTCAACGAGGCCATCGTCAAGGAGCCGGCAAACTGGTCCGTCTACAAGTCGATGGGCAACTTTTTGTTTCGGACCGGGCGGCATGCGGAGGCCTTGCCGTATTACAAGCAGGTTCTCGTAATGCAGCCGGGCGCTTTGGCGTACTCGAACATGGGCTCCGCGTTCTTCATGCTCGGCGACTTCGACAGCGCTTCCATCGCTTGGCGCCAGTCGATGAAGCTCGAGCCGACACATTTCGCGTACATGAACTACGCCAACGGGCTCTTCTATCAGGGACGCTATGCTGATTCCGTCGAGATGTATCGGCAGGCGCTCGAGATCGCGCCGAACGACGTCAGAGCTTGGGGCGGCCTCGCCGCCAGCTGCCGGCAAATCGTCGCCGAGGAGGCGTGCGCGACGGAGGCGTTCTCGAAGGCCGCCGAGCTCCTCGAGAAGTCGCTCGCGATCAACCCCTTGGACGCGGGCTCATTGAGTCGCCTCGCGAGCTACTACGCGCGGCTCGGCATGCGCGCGCAAGCCATCGAGGCTCTGGATCGCCTGGCCGCGATCAACTCGGTCGACTACGAAGTGCCGTATTTCGCGGCGCTCGCGCACCTCGAGCTCGGCGACCGTAACACGGCGATCACCGAGATCAACCGCGCCGTCTTGATGGGGTATTCGCGCGTGCTCGTGGCCGCCGATCCGGGCCTCGCGGCCATTCGCGGCGAGCTCGAATTTATCGAAATCGCCGAAAACGATGTAGACTGATCCTACCACCTTAAGAAGAACAACTAAGGGGCTCGCGATGTTCAACTGGCTAGCGTTCCTGTTGGGATTGGCGATCGGCCTTTGGATCGCCGTCGTCGCGTTGTTTCTAATCGACTTCGACGACGATGACTGCAACACGTGCGGACCCGGCGGCACGACGATCATCACGTACCCGCAAGCCGATGGCGTCTGGGTGCCGAGCGGCGATGGCGCGTATCACTGCACGAACAACGATGAGGGCGGCGCAATCGTCGTCGACGAAGGCGGCGCGGTCGTCGCCGACGAAGGCGCCGCGATCGTCATCGACGAAGGTGGCGCGGTCGTGGTCGACGAAGGCGGCGCGGTTGTCGCGGACGCGGGCGGTTTCCCGCCGGCCCCGGGCAACCAGGATCAGTTGGGCCGTAATCGCGAGTTCGAGGAATTCGCGTGCGATACGAACGACGAGGGCGGCGCGATCGTCGTCGACAGATCGGGCCGCGTTGTCGTGAGATCGATGCCACAAGCATATCCGTCCGCGCAGTGCGGGCGTGTGAACGGCAATGCGGTCGTCATCGATGGAACCGCCCACGCGATCGAGATCGACGAAGGCGGGGCCGTGGTCGCGGATACGGGCAGCCCAGTCATGTTGGACGTGCCCGCAAATCCAATGAACGATCAAACCTGGGCGATGGGTGCGCCAGCGAGCACTACGGATCTCGCCTATTGCATGGTCGCGACACCGACGTCGGCCCCGATCGTCATCCGTCATCCTTAGCGAAACGCGCTCGAGCGTTCGCGGAGCCAATCGATGACCATCGACGAAGTCCGCGCGGCCGGCCGATGGCTCTTTGCCTTGGCCATCTTGGCCGTGGTCGTGATTCCGTTTCTCGGGAGCATCCCGGGGTTCTTTGTGGCACCCGCGGTACAGATGCCGAGCGGCCCGCGCACGCAGAGCGGCGTATCGCCGGCGCTCGACACGGGCTTCGGGCTGATCGGCGCCGGCGAGCGTCTGCACTTCGTCATCCAGTTCGAGCGCGAGCTCACGCGCGATGAGCTCGCCGATGTTTCCGCTTTCGTCGGCAACAGTCTCGACGGCCCGGTGCCCGAGAACGCCTACATCACGTCCGTGAGCGCGGCCGACTGGGTAGCGGTTCGCGATGGGCTCGTAGCGAGAAGCCCGCGGGCCATCAAGATCGTCGAGTTTAGGGTCGCCGACAGGCTGGCCCCGGAAATCCGCAGCCCCAACGATCCGGCGCTGCCGGACTTGCCCGACTACGCGGAAACCGCACCGGGTTCGGGGCTCTATTACATGTTCGTGCAATTCTTCGACGACGTTGCGGTCGATGAGCAAAGACAGATCCTTTTGCAGCAGGGGGCGACCCAACCCGGAGGCGGTTTGTTGAACCCGGGCCCAACCGGCGTATGGGCCGTTATCCTGCCCGGCGTAAATGTCGATGATCTCGCAAACCTCGACGAGGTCCGGTTCATCGAACCGACGACGCCGCCGATCGAAGAGGACTTGGACCAGGCGCGCGGTGAAATCGGCGCCACCTCAGTCGACTACGACGGAGTAGGTGCGACGATCGCGCAGTGGGAAGGCTGTCAGCCCACGAAGCAGCATCCCGACATGCTAAACCGCGTTCATCCGATCGGTGTGCCGCGCTTCACGTGTCGCGAATGGCAGTTTCAGGATGCAAACGACAGCAGCGTCTACGACATAGGCGAGCCGGTCGGCGTCGATCGAGACGAGGACGGCACCGTCGAGATGATTCTAGACGGCACACCGACTAATGATGATATGTGGCACGACCTGCCGATTCACCTTCGCCCTTTCTTCTCGCGCCGCTACGTCGACGTGGGTGACATGCCCGGTGAGACGGACGCGAAAGACATCACGTTCAACGTTCTGACCGATACCGTGCAGCCGATTCCCGTTCCGGCGAGCGAGGTCGGGAAGCCGTTGATACAGCGCGAATACTATTCGGAGTTCCATCCGACGATGGTGGCCGGCATCGTCATCGGCAACAGTCAGTCGAATACGATCGGTACCTTTACCCCGCAACCACGATTCCCCGGCATCGTGCCGGCGGCGAGCCTGCGGTCCTATGCGTGGAATCACTTCTCGAAGACTCTCGAGTATCCCGACGCAATTGCTGCGGGTGCACGGATCTCGACCAATTCGTTCGGGTGGTCGGTCAAGGACTACCACTTCGACGCCACCGCCGTGCCTTACCCGGATACGGCACAGTTCTACGACGAGGTGGTCAGCGGGCGAAGATTTAACGGCCTGCCGTCGGGACTGAACGCAAGGATGTTGATCGTCGCCTCGGCCGGCAACGAGGGCGACAATGCCGTTTTTTGGCGAACGGGCCGTATCGTAAACAGCGCGAAGAACGTCATCGCCGTCGGCAATGTGTCGTCAGCCGACGCGGGGACAGCCGGTGTCAATCTAGGCCTTCCCGCGCCGGACAGCGGGCGCGGTCCGACGATGGACGCGCGTCTAACGCCGATCCTGTCCGCGCCCGGCAGTGAATCCGGCGGTGATCGCGGAATCACGTCGACGTCGTTGCCCGAAGACAAATATGACGCCGCAGCGGGGACCTCGTTCTCGACGCCGCTCGTCAGCGGCGCGGCTGCCCAGCTGCGCGGCGTCTATGAGGCTGCGTGCATGTTCGAGCCCGCGCCGCAGGACTTGAGGGCTCTGTTGGTCCACTCCGCCAGGGATCTCGGGTACGCGTCCAATCTGAACGCAACCAAGGTGCCGCCGGGCACCGAGCTCGTCGGGCCCGACTTTATTTTCGGTTATGGGCTCGTCCAAGTGGACGACGCGGCCGCGCTCGTCAAACAAGCCGTGACCGACACCGTCGAGACGGGCTGGGTGGAGCACAGCGTGTCTTTGACCAACAGCGACCAGCTCGTGGTCAATGAGGATGGTGTGGCGCAGCTCCGCGTCACCTTGGTGTGGGACGATCCGCCGTACTACACCGAGTTTCCGCCGCGCGCGGACACCGGCATCCTGCAGAACGATCTCGACCTCGAGGTCATCGATCCCGCGCACCACCGTCACCTGCCGTGGGTGCTCGATTCAAGCCCGGGCCACGAAGCCGATCCCGCAACGCGCACGAGTCGGCCGCCGTTGCTCTACGTGCTGCAAAGCTTTCGCGATCACCGAAACACGATCGAGCAAGTCGTCGTCGACGTGCCCCCGGGCAGCATGAATACGACCTGGACCATTCGGGTTCGTGGATTCAAGCTCCGCCAGGCGCCGCAGAGTTACACGCTCGTCAGCGAAGTATTTCAGACGTTGCCGAGCACAGCTTGCGGATCGTTTGCGAACGGCAGCACCGTCTACATAGAGAGTCCGCTCGATGTTCCCGACACGCTGTGGGGGTGGATACTCTTCTGGCTCGCCGTGATCATTCTGCTCTGGCTCGCGTTCGAGACCGCGATACTGCTATTCGCGACGGTTGCCGGCAAATACGGGCCGTACATCGCTCTGTTCGGGATCTTCGCGTTTCTCGCGCTGCTCCTTGCGATTTTCTACTGGCTCGTCGGCTTCAACTTGCTCGCCGTGGCGATCGTCGTTCTACTCGGCATCGGCTTCGCCTTGTGGTGGGTTGCTACTTTTCCTTGAGGCCGCGACTGTCACCAGTGTGACCTGCGTCACATTCGCGCGGCACCGCCACGGCCCGCGTGACGACTGCACCTCCGCGCGTCGCGGCCCGCCCCTAGACTAAAACCCGATGCGAATTAGAGACCTGCGCTCCGGGGCGTCGGAAACGACGCCGCGCGCGCGCTTTGCTGTCGGCTTTTGCTTGGCGCTCGCGCTCACGCCGCTTTTCGCTCAGGACGCGCTCCGCGAAGAAGAATCGGCTCGGCACGCGCAGGCGATCGCGTGGGCGCGCGCCGGGCAATATACCCCTGCGATCGATGCCCTCGAAGAGCTGCGCAGCGCGCATCCTGCGAACCGATCGCTGCTCAACGACACGATCCTCGTGCTCGGTTGGGCCGAGCACGACCAACAAGTTCTCGATCTCGCCGCGTCCATCGACGCGAGCGCAGCGCCGCTCGAGATCGCGCGCACGGTCGCGAAAGCCGCACGCAACCGTCGCGAGTTCGCGTTGGCGGCGACGTGGTATGAGCGGGCGCTCGCGCGCGCGCCGGCCGACGTCGACAGCCGCATCGGTCTCGCGCTCGCGCTGGCCGACGCCGGCGACGCAGCGGCAGCACGCGCGTCCCTCGACGCGCTCGCCGCGAGCGCGCAGATGACGTTGCCTGCGTTGCTTGCGCGGGCCTATGTCGACGAGCGGTCGGGAAACTTGATTGCCGCACTCGACCAATACAACGCGATTCTGAGGCTCGACCCCACGCACCGCGGCGCGCTGCGCGGCAAGGCGCTCGTGCTGCGGGCGCTATTGCTGCCGACGCAGGCGCTCGAGCTTGCCGCAACACACGCGGGAATACTCACCGAGGCCGAGATCGCGCGGCTCAAGGTCGACGAGATCGCGGTCGAGCTCAGACTCGCGGCGCGGACGCCGTATCCGCCGGCGCTGCGCGGCGGATTCACGGCGCAAACCGTGACCGCGCTCGATGCGTATCTCGCCGGTGCCGAGGACCCCGGTGCGCGAACGGCGCTCGGGCTCGATCGTGTCGTTGCGCTCGCCGACGCCAATCGCTATGCCGAGGCGGTCGCCGCGTTCGAAGCGTTGCCGGCGACCGGCAGCGCGCTGCCGCCGTTCGTTGTGCTCGCCGTCGGCGAGGCGTATCGCGGTGTGCACCGGCCCGAGGCGGCGCTCGGCGTCGTCGAGCCGGCTGCGCAGGCGAATCCGCGCGACGTCGAGCTCGCGTTCTCTCTGATCAATACGTATCTCGATCTCGAGCGGTACGCGGATGCGTATGCGTTGACCGAGCGGCTCACGACCGAGGCGCCGCTGCTCAACACGGAGCCGGGCTCGACGGTCGTCAAGGGCAACCCGCAACGGCTGCGCGCCGAGCTCGTCGCCGGCGTCGCCGATGCGTACGGCGATCAGCTCGTGGCGGCGCAAGCAAGGTTCGAGGCTCTGCTCGCCGACGCGCCGAACAATCTCGATCTGCGGCACGAGCTCGCCAACGTCTATCGCTGGCGGCAGTGGCTCGACCGCTCGTTGTTCGAGTATCGCCAAGTGCTCACGGTCAACGCCGACCTGCTGAGCGCGCGGATCGGTTACGGGTACGCGCAGATCGACGCGCATGAGTTTCCCGAGGTCGCGACCACGGTCGCTGAGCTCACGGCCGACTATGGCGATGAGCCGGCCGTGCAGAGGCTCGCGGAGGAATGGAGTCTGCACAACCGCAGCGAGCTCACTGTCACGGCACAGAGCGGCGAGTCGAGCGGCGCGACCTTCGGCACGGACAGCTATCGCGTCGACACGTATTGGTACACGCGCCCGTACGCCTATCGTTGGCGCGGCCTCGTGCATCTGCACGACGCCTACGCCGAGTTCCCGGAGGGCGTGGGCGAGCGGCAAAGAATCGGTGTCGGCTCCGAGTATCGCGCCGAGCGTTGGACGGCCATGGGCGAGATTTCCGACGCGCGTGGCGACAGCGGCGATCTCGGCGCGCGCGGCGCCGTCGACTGGCGACTCTCCGACGCTTGGACGCTCGCGGGCCTCGTCGACTTCAACAGCAACGACGTGCCGTTGCGCGGCGCGCGTGTCGGTGTCGAAGCCGACGTGGCCGGGCTCACGGCGCACTACACGCGCGACGAGTCGCTGTCCGCCGGCGTCGGAATGCGCTTCCAGGGCTTGAGCGACGGCAACGCGGCGCACTACGTTTTCGCAAACGGCCGGCAGCGCATCGTCAATAGGCCGCGCTGGAAGGTCGACGTCACGGGCGAGCTCGCGGCGTCGCGGGCCGACCGCAACGACGTCGTCTATTTCAGCCCGACCGGCGACACGTCGCTCTGGGCCGGCCTCTACCACGAAGGGCGACTATTCCGCCGCTACGAGCGGAGTCTCGTGCAGACCGCGAGCATCGCGCTCGGCCGCTACGCTCAAGAGGGTTATTCGACCGGCGACGTCTGGCGTGCCGAATACGGGCTCAGGTGGCAACCCGGCAAGCGGCTCACGTTCGGCGCGGGCGTCGAGCGCGCGCGCATGCGCTACGACGGCGTGCCGGAGTACTCGACCGAATTCCTTGCGACCGTGCGAGCGCGACTATGAGCCGCGCTCTGCTCGCTCTGCTCGGATCGCTGTGGCTCGGCAGCGTCGGCGCCGCCGGGCCGGCTCTGCCTCAGCCGTTCCACGTGCTCGCCTATCACGACGTGCGCGACGCGGTGCGCGACGATTTCGACCGCGATCAATACGCGATCTCGACCCGGAACCTCATCGATCATTTCACGTGGCTCAGAGTCAACGGCTTCACGCCCGTTTCGATCGACGACCTCATCGCCGCCGAACGGGGCATCCGGCCGTTGCCAGAAAAAGCCGTGCTCCTCACTTTCGACGACGGCTTTGCGAGCGTTTACACGCACGTGTACCCGTTGCTCGAGCTCTTCGACTATCCCGCTGTCGTCTGCATCGTCACGGATTGGATCGAGAACGACGCGGGTGTGGAGCAGGCAGGCCGCACGCTGACGCGGCGCGATTTCCTCACTTGGGACGAGATCGCGGAGCTCAGCGCGTCGGGGCGTATCGAGATCGCCTCGCACTCGCACGCGCTCCATCGCGGAATTCCGGGCAACCCGCAGGGGAATCAACAGCCGGCCGGAGTGACGGCCGCGTACGCGGACGGCGTCTACGAAAGCCGCGCCGACTACGCGGCGCGAGTGCGCGGCGATCTCGCGCAAAGTGCCGCACTCATCGAAAGCCACACGGGCAAGCGTCCGCGCGTCATTGCGTGGCCCTACGGCGCGCACAATGCGACGTTGGATTCGACCGCGGCCGAGCTCGGCATGTCGGTCGACCTTACGCTCGACGACGGCACGAACGACGCGCGCAATCTCCACGAGCTCTCGCGTCACCTGATTCAAGCGAATCCCGGTGTCGAGGCACTCGCCTATGCGCTTCTGCACCCCGCGTCGCCGCCGCTCGTGCGGGCGGCGCAGGTGGATCTCGACTACATCTATGCCGAGGATCCCACGGAGCAGGAACGGAACCTCGGTCATCTGCTCGATCGAATTCGCGCGCTCGAGATCACGCACGTCTTCTTGCAGGCGTATGCGGATCCGGACGCCGACGGGGGCGCTCAGGCTTTGTACTTCGAGAGCTCGTTGCTGCCGATGCGGGCGGATCTTTTCAACCGCGTGGCTTGGCAGCTCAAGACGCGCGCGAACGTGTTGGTCTACGCGTGGCTGCCGCTATTGAGCTTCGAGGGTCCCGGGCTCGATCCCGATTGGTACGTCATGCAATCCGTCAATGGCGGGCTCGCGCGCGACCCCGACTCGGAGCCGCGTCTCTCGCCGTTCGTGCCGCAAGCCGTCGAGGCGATCGCGGGTGTCTACCGCGACCTTGCGATCCGCGCGAACTTCGACGGCATCCTGTTTCACGACGATGGCCGCTTCAACGCGCTCGAGGACGCGAATCCCGCGGCGCTTGAGGCTTACAAGGCCGTGCTGGGCGCGGACTTCGATCTCGCGGACCTCGCGAATGATCCGGCTCTGCGCGCGCAATGGGCCGAGCTTCGCACGCGCCGTCTAGTGGAGCTCAGCGCGGAGCTCGCGGGCGTCGTGCGCGAGCACCGGCCATCGATCAAGACGGCGCGAAATCTGTTTGCACCGGCTCTGCTCGACGCGCACAACGCGCCGCTGCATCTCGCGCAGGACTACACCGCATACCTACGCGCGTACGACTACGTTGCGCTCATGGCGATGCCGGGCCTCGAAGGGGCGGAAGACGCCGAGCGCTTCTACGCTGATCTCGCCGCGATCGCGCGCACATACGACCCCGGCGCACAGAAGACGGTCTTCGAGCTCCAAACCGTCGATTGGCGCACGGGTCAGCCGATACCCACGCGCGAGCTCAAGGAGACGATGCGCGAGCTCCAGGCGCTCGGCATTCGCCATCTTGCCTACTACCCCGACGATTACGTGCAGGACCATCCCGAGCTCGGCGAGCTCCGCCAGGGTCTTTCGATCGCGTCGTTCCCGCGGGGGTTGCGCCGATGACGGTCGCGGTCGTACAGGCGCTCTTCGATTTCACGTTCTACTACCCGTTGTTCATGTCGTACGTATGGGCGACGGGTGCTGCGTATTACTTCTTCTATCGCGAGCAGGCCGAGCACCGCCGACCCGACAATCCTCCGCAGCTCGCGGACTTGCCGGCCGTCACGTTCCTCGTTCCCTGCCACAACGAGGGCGCGAACGTCGACGAGACCATTCGCTCGCTGCTCGATCAGGACTACCCGGAGCTCGAGGTCATCGCGATCAACGACGCGAGCACCGACGACACGGGCGCGCGGCTCGATGCGCTCGGCACGCGCGAGCCGCGGCTGCGCGTGATTCATTTTGCGCGCAACCAAGGCAAGGCGATGGGGCTGCGCATGGGCGCGCTCGCGGCGCGGCACGAGATTCTCATTTGCCTCGACGGCGACGCGCTGCTCGATCGGCACGCGACGCGGTGGCTCGTGCGGCACTTCCTCGAAGGCGCGCGTGTCGGCGCCGTCACGGGAAATCCGCGCGTGCGCAATCGCACGACGTTGCTCGGCAAGATCCAGGTCGGCGAGTTCTCGTCGATCATCGGGCTCATCAAGCGTGCGCAACGGATTTATGGCCGCGTATTCACAGTCTCGGGCGTCGTCGCTGCGTTTCGAAAGTCCGCTCTCCACGACGTCGGTTACTGGAACACCGACATGGTCACCGAGGACATCGACGTGAGCTGGCGGCTCCAACTCGCGCACTGGGATATCCGTTATGAGCCAAACGCGCTCTGCTGGATTCTCATGCCCGAGACCCTCAAGGGCTTGTGGCGGCAGCGGCTGCGTTGGGCGCAAGGGGGTGTGGAGGTCTTCCGCCGCTACTTCCGGCAACTCTTACACTGGCGGAGCCGGCGCATGTGGATCGTCGGTCTCGAGCTCATCGTCAGCACATTCTGGGCGTACACGATCGCGGGCGTATTCCTGCTCTGGGCGCTCGGTCTCGTCGTTCCGATGCCGGCGCCGTTCGTCGTCGCGACCGTGCTTCCCGGATGGACGGGCGTCATTCTCGGTGCCACGTGTCTCATTCAATTCGGCATCAGCCTCGCGATCGACTCGCGCTACGAACCCGCGCTCGGCCGGTATTACTACTGGATGATTTGGTATCCGATGATCTATTGGATGATTCACTCGACGGCGACGATCGTCTCGGTGCCGAAGGCGATCGCCAAGGAACGCGGCAAGCGCGCCGTTTGGGTCAGCCCCGATCGCGGCGTGCGGCCCGGAGTGAGCGGTTAGATGGCCGTCGTCGAGAAAGAGATCATCCAGGCGCCCGAGCTGCTGACGGCGCGCGAGCGCGCACGTGACACCGTCGTGACTGCGGCGATGTGGGCCCTATACCTCTATTTATGGGTACCGCTCATCAGCTTGTTCGCGTGGGTGCTCGGCTTCGAGCTCGCGTACGACATCATGATCCGCTCCGGCGGCGCGCAGGACTTGGGCTCGATCCTCCTCTTCTATGGCGTGATCATCGGCGTGATCTTTTGCGTCGTGACGGCGTGGTCGCTGATCAATCGCGTGCGGTATCGCCGCCAAAACCGGAGGCACTTGGGGAGATCGGTCGCGGATGAGGCGATTGCGGCCTTTTTCGGCGTCGATCCCGCGACGCTGCCGGCGCTGCGCCAGGCGCGCCGCGTGCGGCTCGACTTCGATGCGGCGGGAAGGCCTGTCGCGATCGACGACTAACGTTTCTCGCGCGGCCACAGCGACCGATCCGACGCGAAGAAGCAGGCGCTCAACGCCGTGAAGAGCAGGCCGTGGCTCGCCGTCGCGCCGTCTTGCAGCGCTGAAATGGTCGCGAGCGCGGCAATGAGCATCAAGGCGCCGAGCATCAGGTGTTTGTTCACGGTTTCCTCCGTGCGAGGCCGTTGTGGTTCTTATGAAATGATTGTACTCCGCATGGCGGAGCGCTCAGGGCGCCGCCGTCTTATGCCCGTTCTGCAGGCTGCAACTCGTTGATTTGAGTGGCGCTCCCTACGGGAATCGAACCCGTGTTTTGGCCTTGAGAGGGCCACGTCCTAGACCGCTAGACGAAGGGAGCGCAAGTGCTTGGGCGGCGCGAGGGCTGTTATGATACCGGCCTTTACAATCCCTTCAAACCCATCTCGCACGGTATCTTTTTGACGCACACGGACCCGCCGTCACGTTCCGGCCCAACGATCGTTCCGCGCGCCGAGCACGGCATCAGTCGGCAGAACATCTCCGAAAACTCTCTGAAGGTGCTCTACCGGCTCAAGAACGCGGGCTTCGCGGGTTTTCTCGTCGGCGGCGGAGTTCGCGACCTCTTGCTCGGCCGGCATCCCAAGGATTTCGACGTCGTCACCGACGCGCACCCCGAGCAAATCAAGCAGCTCTTCCGCAATGCGCGCCTCATCGGCCGGCGTTTTCGGCTCGCGCACGTGCGTTTCGGCCGCGACATCGTCGAAGTTGCGACGTTTCGCGCGGCCACGAACGACGACCCGGATAACGGAGCTGACGACCGCGTGCACAGCGAGAGCGGCCGGATCCTCCGCGACAACGTGTACGGCACGATCGAAGAAGACATTTGGCGCCGCGATTTCACCGTCAACGCGCTCTACTACAACATCGCGGATTTCAGCGTTTGGGACTTCACGACCGGCTTCGAGGACATCCGCACGCGCACGTTGCGGCTCATCGGCGATCCCGAGCGCCGCTACCGCGAGGACCCCGTGCGCATGCTGCGCGCGGTTCGCTTCGCGGCGAAGTTGGGGTTCACGATCGCGCCGGATACGGCCGAGCCTATCCTGGCGCTCAGCGCGCACATACGCGATGTACCGGCAGCGCGCCTCTTCGAGGAGGTGCTCAAGCTTTTCCAGGCCGGCCACGGCTTACGCAGCTTCGAGCTGCTCGAGCAGTACCACCTTGTCGGCCATCTCTTTCCGTCGACTGCGGCCGTGCTCGCCGGCGAGCAGGGCGGACACGCGCGCGCGTTGATTCGCGCGGGGCTAGCGAACACCGATCGGCGCGTCGCCGAGGACAAGCCGATCACGCCGACCTTCCTGTATGCCGTCCTCTTGTGGCCGGCGATCAAGGCGCTGACGGCCGAGCTGCTGCCGCAGACCGGCGGCAACGAGCACGATGCCATGGCCGAGGCATGCCATCGCATCGTGCACGAGCAAGCCGTGCGGACGTCGTTACCCAAACGTTTCAGCGCGCCGATGGTCGAGATGCTCATGCTTCAGCGCCGCTTCGAGCAGCGCCATGGCATACGCGGCGCCCGCCTGCTCGAGCACAAGCGCTTTCGCGCCGCCTATGACTTTCTGGTGCTGCGCGTAGCGTGCGGCGAAGCGCCGCAAGAGCTCGCGGATTGGTGGACCGAAGTCCAGCGGCTTTCGCCCGACCAGCAGCGGGATTCATTCGGCCCGGCCGACGATCGCCGTCCACGCCGGCGGCGCCGGCGGCGAAGGCCGCGAGGGAACGCCGTCGGCTAGAATGTCGCGACTGAAGTCGCTCCCACAGGCGCAAAGGCGCTCCCACACCTATGGATGGTCAGCAAGAAGGCATCGATCTCGGCGAGCTACGCTACGTCGTCGTCGAAGGCCCGATCGGCGTCGGCAAGACGAGCCTCGCGAAGCGCCTCGCCGAGACGTTGTCGAGCGAGCTGATTCTCGAGCGCGCGGAGGAGAATCCGTTCCTCGAGCGCTTCTATCGCAACCGCCGCTATGCGGCATTGCCGACGCAGCTGTTCTTTCTTCTGCAACGAGCGCGGCAGATGGAGCAACTGCGTCAGGCGGATATGTTCGCTCCCGTGCGCGTCGCGGATTTTCTCATCGACAAGGATCGGTTGTTCGCGGAGCTCAATCTCGATGCGAGCGAGCTGCGCCTCTACGAGGAAGTCGCCGCAACGCTCGATCTCGACGCGCCGAAGCCCGACCTCGTGATCTATTTGCAGGCGCCTGCGCATGTGCTCATGCGGCGCGTTGCGGCGCGCGGCGCGCCGTACGAGCAGTTCATGGATCTCGATTATCTCGAGCGCTTGGGTGAAGCGTATGCGCGCTTCTTCTACGACTATGAGGGCGCGCCTCTCTTGATCGTGAACGCCGCCTCGATCGACCCGATTCATCGCGAGAGCGATTACCAAGAGCTCCTGCGCACGATCGCGCGCGTCAAGCGCGGCCGGCATTTCTTCAACCCCGCCGCGGTCGCGCTCGCGTAAAGGAGCATCGCATGTACAAACAACTTCAGCAGCGCGACATGGCTTCGCCGCCTATCAACGTATCGACGCTGCGCGAGATGAAGCGGGAGCGCAAGCCCATCGCATGCGTGACGGCTTACGACGCGAGCTTTGCGCAGCTCGTCGACATTGCCGGCGTCGACGTCGTCCTCGTCGGCGATTCGCTCGGCATGGTAATCCAGGGTCACGACACGACCGTGCCGGTCACGACCACAGACGTCATTTATCACACGCGCAGCGTCGCGCGCGGGCTTGTGCATGCATTCTTGATCGCGGATATGCCGTTCATGAGCTACACGACGCCCGAGCAGGCCCTCGACAACGCCGTGCGGCTCATGCAGGAAGGGGGCGCGATGATGGTCAAGCTCGAAAGCGGGCAGGGGCAGCTTGCCGTCGTCGAGTATCTTGCGAAGCACGATATTCCCGTGTGCGCACACCTGGGGTTGAAGCCGCAATCGGTGCACAAGATCGGCGGGTTCAAGGTGCAAGGCCGCGACAGCGCCGTCGCGGCCAAGATGCTCGCGGATGCGAAAGCGCTCGAGAGCGCGGGCGCCGACGTCGTGCTGCTCGAGTGCGTGCCGAACGAGGTCGGACGCAGCATCAGCCGCGCGGTCGCGGCCCCCGTGATCGGTATCGGCGCCGGGCCCGACGTCGATGGGCAGATTCTCGTGCTCTACGATCTTCTCGGCATCACGCTCGGGCCGACGCCGCGATTCGTCAAGAATTTCATGGCCGGCGTCGACTCGCCGCTCGAGGCCGTCAAGCGCTACATCGCCGAGGTCAAGGAGCACACGTATCCGGCCAAGGAGCATTGCTTCTC
The DNA here is from genome assembly GCA_036555065.1 of Gammaproteobacteria bacterium. GTDB lineage: Bacteria > Pseudomonadota > Gammaproteobacteria > Steroidobacterales > Rariloculaceae > DATBLZ01. The sequence goes on along the minus strand of DATBLZ010000053.1, from coordinate 388 downwards.
CTGATACAATCCCCGAGCTTAAGCTACGACCGGGGGGCGCTTGTCGGACGTCGTTCTCGCGCGCACAGCGAGCCATATTCGCGAGCTCGTCCAGAGCTGGCGCCGCGCGCATCAAACCGTCGCCCTCGTGCCGACGATGGGCAACCTACACCGCGGGCATGCGAGCCTCGTCGAGCTTGCGGCCGGCAACGCCGACCGCGTCGTCGTGAGCATCTTCGTGAATCCCACGCAGTTCGGTCCCGGCGAGGACTACGCGGCCTATCCGCGCACGCTCGAAGACGATCGCGAGCTCGTCGCGGAGACAGGGCTCGTCGACGCGCTGCTCGTGCCCGAGGTTGGCGAGGTTTATCCGTTCGGGGCCGAGGCCGCCGTGCGCTTCGTGATGCCG
>DATBLZ010000047.1:0-6292 GCA_036555065.1 Gammaproteobacteria bacterium | reverse complement strand
TCAAAACCGTCAACCCGATCGTGCCGACCGCCTTGAAGATCACCCACGTTTCCATGTCGTAGTTGTAGATGACGAACACGTTTGCGACTGCGAGTATCGAAAAGTTCGCAACCCACATGAGGTTGAGTTGCCGTCAAAGGGAGCTCGGAGCTTCTATGGCATGACCCATGATCCGCTCGGTCAAAGTCTTCTTGCCGATGAAGTGGCTACCGAGGAATGCAATTGCGAAGAGCCCGTTGACGACAGTAAGCTTGAGTTGGATGAAAAGCGGCTCTCGCAGCATCAGCGTTACGCCGCCCAGAACGACGACAAGGCCGCCGGAAATGAGCAGCATCTTGCTGACCGTGCGCTTGACGAGCCATGTAGCCGCTATCTGCACGACCATGACGGCAATGATCGCACCCGTCGCCCAATAGATCCCCGCCGTAAAGAACACGACGAAGAAGACGAGCACGGGGAGAAAGTCGATGAACATCTGCATGGGAGTGCCGAGCGCGCGGGAAAGGGCGTAATTCTACCTCAGAGCACCGACCGTCGAGGACGCTCACAACGGCAGCGTATAATGGGTCCATGCAAGGGCTCGATCTCATGGACCTCGCACTCAAGGCCATCGCGTTCGTCGTTCCTGCCGTGTTTGCGATCACCGTTCACGAGGTTTCCCATGGGTGGACTGCAAAGCAGCTCGGGGACCCGACGGCGCATCTTGCCGGGCGCCTCACACTCAACCCCATCAAGCACATTGATCCGATCGGGACCGTGCTCGTGCCCATAGGGCTATATCTCCTCACAAACGGGCAGATGGCCTTCGGGTGGGCCAAGCCGGTTCCCGTGAACTTCCTGCGCCTGCGCAATCCGCGCCGCGATATGGTGGTCGTCGCTGCGGCCGGCCCGCTCTCGAACCTGGCGATGGCGCTCGGCTGGGCCGTGATTGCCAGTTTGGTCATTCAGTTCGGATTGCTCACGACGCTGCCTGGGCTGGTCGTTGCGTACATGGCTCAGGCTGGGATTCTCATCAACGTGCTGCTCGCCGTATTCAACATGATCCCAATTCCGCCGCTCGATGGTGGGCGCGTGCTCGCCGGCCTTTTACCGCCCCAAGGAGCCGCAATCCTTGCTAGAATCGAACCGTTTGGGTTCGTGATTGTCCTCGTGCTCGTATACGCGGGGATTCTGGGGGCCTACATGGCTCGGCCGATCAGTTACTTGCTGGACTTCTTCCACGCGATGGCGGGGCTGCGCTAGTTGTCAGAGCGAGCTGACAACCCCGCAAAACCTCACCTGACCCTGGTGCCCGTGGTGCCGCCGCCTCTCAATGACGAGGCGGGCGTAATAGCGCAGGGCGAGATGCCATTCGCGGTCGTCGATGGCGAACCGATCACGGAGCTGCCGCGCGACCTTTATATCCCTCCGCACGCGCTCGAGGTGTTTCTCGAAGCATTCGAGGGGCCGCTCGACCTGCTTCTGTATCTCATCCGCCGTCAGAACCTCAACATCCTCGATATCCCGATCGCCGAGATCTCGCGACAGTACGTCGCCTACATCGAGCTCATGAGCGAAATGCAGTTCGAGCTCGCGGGCGAGTATCTCGTCATGGCCGCGACTCTTGCCGAGATCAAATCCCGCTTGTTGCTGCCGCGGTCTGCGGACGGGGAGGAGGACGAGGAGGATCCGCGTGCCGAGCTCGTGCGCCGCCTCCAGGAGTACGAGCGCTTCAAGCAGGCTGCCGAGGACATCGATGCGTTGCCGCGGCTCGAGCGCGATACGCTCGCCGCCGAAGCCGATATCGGCGAGCGCCAGGTCGTCCGCAAGCTCCCCGAGATCACGCTCAAGGAGCTCCTTATCGTTTTCAAGGAAGCGCTCGAGCGGTCGAACATGTTCGCGCACCACCACGTACAGCGCGAGCCGTTGAGCGTGCGCGAACGCATGTCGGCCGTGCTCCTAGCGCTCGAAGGCGAGCGCTACATCGATTTCAGCAAGCTCTTCGACCCACAGGAAGGGAAAATGGGCGTCACGGTCACGTTTCTCGCGATTCTCGAGCTGCTCAAGGAAGCGCTCATTGATGTCGTGCAAGCCAAGGCCTTCGGGCCGATCCATGTACGCGCGGCACAGGCCGGCCATGCCCCGCAGACGGAGCCAGCGGAGTCCAACCCATGAACGAAGTTGAGATCAAGAACATCGTCGAGGCGGCATTGTTGGCCGCGGGTCATCCTTTGCCGATCGAGAAACTCACTGAGCTATTCACCGTCAAGGGATTTACGATTGAGCGCGCCGCCGTGCGCGCCGCGCTCGAAGTGCTCGAAAAGGAATACGCGAGCCGAGGGATCGAGCTCAAAGAGGTGGCGAGCGGCTATCGAATCCAAATTCGCACGCGCGAGCGCAGTTGGCTCGATCCGCTGTTCGAGGAGCGCGCGCCGCGCTACACGCGGGCATTGCTCGAGACGCTCGCGCTCGTTGCGTATCGCCAGCCGATCACGCGCGCAGAGATCGAGGAGATCCGCGGCGTCGCCGTGAGCTCGAACATCGTGCGCACACTCATGGAGCGCGGTTGGGTTCGAGTCGTCGGCTATCGTGACGTCCCGGGCAAGCCCTCCATGCTCGGCACGACGCGGGAATTCCTCGATTACTTCGGGTTGAAGAAGCTCGATGATCTGCCGCCGCTCGCCGAGCTCAAGGACATGTATCCCGAGGCGAGCCCGCAATCGGACTTCCTCGATGCGCTCGAGGCGCAGGGGCGAACGCTTCCGGCAAGCGTCACTGAGCGCGCGGTCCTCGATGACGACGGCGTCTTGCCCGAGCAATGGAGCGATGCCGCGGAGCCGCCCGAGGAGTGGACCGACGAGCCCGCGGCGCGTCCGCCGCTGCATCTCGTGACCGAGCCCAAACCCGAACCGAGCTGATCTGGCCGAACGAATCCAAAAAACGCTTGCGAATCTAGGGCTCGGTTCGCGGCGCCAGATCGAGCGTTGGATCGCGGAAGGGCGCATCGTCGTCGCTGGGAAACCCGCGGTACTCGGTCAACGTGTCGCCGGCACGGAAAAGATTCTGCTCGACGGCAAGCCCGTCGCGCTCGAGCCCGCAAGCGCGAAGCGCGAGCATGTCCACGTCGCGTATTACAAGCCGGCCGGAGAGCTCACGTCACGCAAGGATCCCGAAGGACGACGCACGGTATTCGATGCATTGCCACAGCCGCCCCACGGGCGCTGGATCAATATCGGGCGCATGGCAGTCAGCACGTCCGGATTGCTCGTGTTGACGACCGACGGCGAGCTTGCGAACCGACTCATGGATAAGCGTTCGGAAGTACCGCAGGAGTATGCGGTGCGCCTGCTGGGAACGCCGACGGTAGGAACGCTCGAGGGCCTGGTTGGAGGCCCCAACGGTAGCTTCGACACGATCGTGCCGGCGGGCGGCGATGGGGCGAACACGTGGCTGCATGTCACTCTACATGAGCCGCGCCATCGCGATGTCCGCGGCAGCTTCGAGGAGGCCGGCCTCAAAGTCAGCCGCTTGATCCGCGTGCGTTACGGGCCGATCGAGCTCGGCAAAATGCGTCGCGGAGCCTATCGAAAGCTCGACGCGGCGGAAGCGGCAGCGCTGTACGCGGCCGCCAAGCTGTCGACTCCGGTGCGGCGGCGCAAGGATTAGGTAGAATCCAGACAGCGCCAGCGAGAGCGCGGCGCTTCCCGGAGGGCTTCGCCATGCTGAAGCGGCTCGCAACGTTCGTGGCTCTTTCGGCGCTCGCCGGTCTCGCTTGCAGCCAGGGCCCCGATTTCAGCGCCCCGCGTCTGCCCGACGGCCAGCCCGACCTTCAAGGCGTTTGGACGAACGCGACGATCACACCTTTTGAGCGGCCGCCTGAGCTCGCCGACAAGGCGTTCTTCACCGCAGAGGAAGCCCAGGCCTACGAGCAGCGCATCGTCGGTGCGCGCACGGACGCGCCTCCGCAGCCCGGCGACGTCGGCAACTACAATCAAGTCTGGTTCGATCAAGGCACGCGCATCGTCAAGACGCTACGCACGTCGCTCGTCGTCGATCCACCCGACGGCCGCGTCCCGGTTCGCCCCGAGGCCGAAGCGAAACGCGCTTACGACCTGGCTCACGTCGCGGATTCCTACGAGCACATGAGTCTCTGGGACCGCTGCATCACGCGCGGCGTGCCGGCCGGCATGTTCCCCGCAGGCTACAACAACGCATATCAAATCACCCAAGTTCCGGGCTATGTCGTGATCTCCTACGAGATGATCCACGAATCGCGCATCATTCCGCTCGACGGGCGAGCGCACGTCGACGCATCGATCCGGCTTTGGAATGGAGACTCGCGCGGCCATTGGGAAGGGGACACGCTCGTCGTCGACACGACGAACTTCAACGGTAGGGGACAGATCTCGACGAGCGCCGCCGGCGGACGGATGCGCGGCATTCCCCAGAGCGACGCGGCGCATGTGGTCGAACGCTTCACGAGAACCGATGCCGATGCGATCCTCTACGAGGTCAGCATCGACGATCCAAACGTCTACACGCGGCCGTGGAAACTCGAGATTCCGCTGATGCGGGACCTGGATTACGTCATCTACGAGTATGCGTGTCACGAGGGCAACCACGCGCTGCCGAATATTCTGAGCGGCGGGCGCGCGCAGGACGCGAACAGGGAAAAGACGTCGTCACCCTAGAGTCAGCGCAAGTGTGACGCAGGTCTCGCCGTCTCGCACGGCGGTCCAACATACTGCGTCGAGCGTTCCAGGCAGCCGGCGTGAACACGACTCTAGTCATCAATACCAAGGGCGGCGTCGGCAAGACGACGATCACGACCAATATCGCGAGCTACTTTGCCGGCAAGAACGTTCGGACGGCGATCATGGACTTCGATCCCCAAGGCTCGAGCCTTCACTGGCTCAAGCAACGGAAGCCCTACGCGCCGCAGATTCACGGCGCCAACGCCGCACCCAAAGCGGGCGCCGGACTGCAGAGCGTTCAACGCTTCCTGCCGGCCGGGATCGAGCAGCTGGTGCTCGATGCGCCTGCGGGCGTGTCGAAGCTGCTGCTGCAAGATCTCTTGAACCGCACGAATTGCATCTTGATTCCGGTCGCACCCTCGACGATCGACATTCACGCGACTGCGAACTTCATCAAGGAACTGCTGCTCGTCGGCCGCATTCGTCACCGCAACATTCGGCTCGCGGTCATCGCCAATCGCGTGCGCACGTCCACGGCCGTCTATGAGCCTCTCGAAAGGTTCGTCGCCTCACTCGGTCTTTCGTTCCTGACTCGGATCCTCGATTCCGAGGCATACGTCGAGGCAGTGGAAACGGGCAAGGGAGTCTTCGAGATGGATGCCGAGCTCCATGCCGACCGGCAGCGCGAATTCCTGCCGATCGTTCACTGGATCGACGAGGAGTCGTCGGCCAAGGCATCCGCACCGAGCAACGTGATCCCTCTCGCCCAAGCGAGAGCCTGACGAGGCCTGCGACCCACTCGCGTTCGGTTCCGCATCCGTTGACGCGGGCGTTGGCGCTCGATAGCGTCCTGGCGTGGTGAATCGACCCTCCTGCGTCGTCAACATCTGGGATCTGCCCGGCGAGAAGCGGCCGCGCTTCGTAGCCGCGGAAGGCATCGGCGCGATCGTCCGCACCCCGGCGACGGCACGGGCCTGACGCGGATGGGCGTCCACGTCCGTTCGGTCGAGCCGGGCTTCGCCGGGACTCACCGCCATTTCCACACCGTCGAGGAGGAGTGGAGTTACGTCCTCAGCGGCGAGGGCACGGTCCGTATCGGCCCGTTGCGAGTCCCGGTCGGCGCCGGGCACTTCATTGGGTTTCCACCCGGGCCGCGGCCACACCACTTCATCGCCGGCGGGAACACGCCGCTGATTCTACTAGAGGGAGGGGAGCGGCGACCCAAGGAAGACGGAGGCTGGTATGTCGATGCGCGCAGGCGCTGGCGCAATGGGAGCTTCGTCGAGCCCTACGAGCCGCCGCCGGCCGAGGAGGGCGACGAGCGACAGGTGGTGCACGTCGAGGCCATCGAGATCACGTCGTTCCAGCACGACGTCGACCCGAACGCCAGGCGTCGCATGCGTGCGTTGCACCGAGCAGTCGGGCTCGAGCGGCAAGCCGTCCGCTGGGCAAGAGTTGCGGCCGGCGACTGTTCGACGGCGTTGCACACGCACGACCGCACGGACGAATGGGTTTTCGTGCTGGCGGGCCGTGCGCTCGTGCGCATCGGCAATACGCAGGCCGAGATCGGCCCCGACGATTTCGTCGGTCATCCAGCGGGTGGTCCGCCCCACGTCATG
>DATBLZ010000036.1:0-13017 GCA_036555065.1 Gammaproteobacteria bacterium | reverse complement strand
CGTCGTCTTCTTCGCCATGGACGTCTCCTCGAGCATGACGGAGCAGGATCGGCGGCTCGCGAAAACGTTCTTCTTCTGGGTCGTTCAGGGTCTGCGCCGCCAATACACGCATATCGAGCCCGTGTTCATCGCGCACACGGTCGAGGCATGGGAATTCGGCGAGGACGAATTCTTCCAGGTAGCCGGCTCGGGTGGGACGGTGGCCTCCACGGCGTTCGAGAAAGCCCAAGAGATCATCAAGCAGCGTTTCGACGCGGGCCGCTACAACATCTATTTGTTCTACGCCTCCGACGGCGCGAATTTCCCGCACGATGCCGACAATGCGAGCGCTGCGCTGCAGAGGCTCGGTGACATCGCGAATTTCGAAGGCTATATCGAGGTGCAGACGGGCTCGCAGACGACCATGCGCTCCGAGATGGGGCGGATCTTCGATACGCTCGCAAGCGAGGGCGCGTCTGCAGGCTCGTACATGCTCACCGATGCCGAAACGGTTTGGGGCGCGATTCGCGCGTTCTTCACCGAGCAATCCACCAAGCCGAGCCCGTAGACCGTGACCGAAACGCTTCACAACTACGCGACGCGGCTCGAAGCCTTGGCGCACGACCAAGGCCTCGATTACTACCCCGTCCAGTTCGAGGAAGTTCCGCCGAGCTTCATGATGGAGGTTGCGGTTTACGGCCTGCCCGTGCGCATGCCGCACTGGTCATTCGGCGTGCGCTACATCTACAACCTCATCCAGCACCGCATGGGTCATTCGCGGCTGTTCGAGGTCGTATTCCCCGGTAACCCGGGACGCGCCTACCTCGCGCGCAACAACTCATTGCAAGAGAACACACTCGTCACGGCGCACGTGCTCGGACATGCCGATTTCGCGAAAAACAATTCGCTCTTCAGGACGAGCCAAGAGCAAGTCGGCTTTCGCATCGTCGACCAGGCCGCGGCGCATGCCCGCCAAATCGGCGAAGCGATCGAAGCGCACGGCGAGCAGCGCGTCGAAGCGATTCTCGATGCCGCGCTCGCGCTCGAGGCGCATATCGACGTCTTCAAGCATCTGCGCCGCGAGCCCTATCCGACCTACGTCCCTGAGCACATAAACCCGCTCGCCGACGACGCGTTCCAACAGCGCTTCGGCGACCTCCCGGGCCAAGAGGCGGCGCACGGTCGCTCGCTCGAGAAGCAGCGCGCGCAAGTGCCGCCGTCGCCTGAGCGCGACCTGCTTTGGTTCATCGCGCACTACGCGCCGGAGCTCGAGGACTGGGAGCGCGACATTTTCGGCGCCGTGCGCGAGGAATCGTTCTATTTCTATCCCGTGTTCGCGTGCCAGATCATGAACGAGGGCTGGGCGTCGTTCTGGCATGCACGCCTCTTGCGCGAAGCCGATTTCCTGCCGCAGAGCGACTACCTCGACATGGTCAAGACGCACTCGGACGTCGTGCGCCCCTATGCGGCCGAGGAGCAGCGCGCGCTCGCGGTGAATCCCTATCACCTCGGTTTCTCGATCTGGGAGCGAATCGTCGCGGAGCACGGCCTTAAGCGCGCATTCGCGGTGCGTGCCGAGGAAGACGACTTCGGCTTCGTGCGCAATTATTTGACCGAGGAGCTCGCCGAGGACCTGGAGCTCTTCAAGTACGCGGGCGAGAAAGACGGTACGATCAAGATCGCCGAAGCGGACATCGATGCGCTCCGCGACGCGCTCGTGGCACCGAAATACAACTTCGGCGCACCCGCCGTTTTCGCGAAGCACGTCTCGGTGGATGGCTCGCTCGAGCTCGTCCACGAGCACAAGACCGACGCCCGCGGTCTAGACTTGGGCCGCGCCGAGCGCGTGCTCGACTACATCCACCGCGTCTGGCGCCGGCCCGTCAAGCTCGAGACGATCGACGAGGAAGGCAACACGAAGACGATCTCGCGCGGCAACTGACGTGATTGTTGGAGCGGCTTTAGCCGCGAATAGCTGGAGCTCGCGGCACGCTAATCGGTGCGGCCGGGCGGTGGCCAGATCATGAGCCCGTTCGCGTCGATCAAACCCATCTCCTTGAGCTTCGCGACGGTTTCGGGGCCGGCGCGTTGCGGCGGCGAGCCGTTGAGATTCAGCGGCGCCTGGATATTCAGCGACTCGAACGTGCCGTTGGCGATATCGATCATGTCGGTGAAGCGTAGATTCGAGCGCATCGGGCCGTCGTTGATCTGAATCGCGCGCGGCCACATGAGCGGCTGCTTGCGCACGTGCGTCCACGTGTGGAGCTTGACCGTGTCACCGACGGCGAAATCCGAGCTTTGAAACCCGTATTCCTCCATGATCCGGATCGGGTGGCTCACGAGCCGCCATTTTTCACCTGCAGGAAGCGCACCGCCCGTGATCTCGATGTCCATGCTGATGTGCGGATTGCCCCAGTGGATATCGACGATCTTGCCTTCGACATAAATCGTCGGTCCCCCGAAGGGCCCGAACTCGGCTTGGCTGTTGTGGTGCGCCGTCGCAAGCGACGCGGACAGCGTGAGCGCAGCGGCAAGCGCATTCGCGCCGAAGCGGGAAGCAGCCGAAGCATGGGCTTGCATGCGGCGATCCCTATTCCCAAACGAGACAGCGCGCGTTGCAGCGCACGGCGGAGTGTCCGCCCTCGGCGACTTCAGCCGTGACCTGCCAATAGCCCGTGAACTCGTCGATGCCGATCGTGCACGAATTCGCATCTTCGGGACTTTGGATGCCTTTGATCTCGATCTTGGTCAGAAAGCAAATCGAATTCGCTGAATGCTCGAGCGGCTTTTGATCCGCGCCTGCCGCGCGCGTCGCATCGACCCAACCGTCCTCGATGAGCTCGTCGGTGACGCGGAACGCGGGGGCACGGACCGGCCCTGCGGAAGTCGCGGCGGCTTCATGCGCCCCGCCCCCACCCGCGAATCGCCCTCCGACGATTTGCCAGACGATAACGCTCACGGCGACAACAATGCCGGCGCCGAAAAAAACCTGCCTGATCATGGATTCACCGAGCTCAGCGGTTGAGATGCTCCTCTAAGCGCCCGCTCGCCTCGAGATCACGGTAATAGCTGTCGGGATCGCACGGCGCCTGCTCCGTGAGATCGAGGTCGTCGCCGCGCGCCGAGAATCTCTGCCGCACGAGCGGCGCTGTGTAGTAGGGATCGTAGATCGTCATCGTGCGCGCAACGGAAAGGCGATCGTCGCTGAACACATAGCGCTCGACGATGCGCGTGCCCCCGCCCTGCATCGGCAACCCCGAGCCGTCGAGCCAGCCCGCCATCAAGTGCGTCGTCTCGACGACGAGCTCATCGCCCTCCCAATGGCCGACCGAGAACCCCATCGGCGTCGCGGGAGTCGTAGGCGGGGCCGTGCGGCCATCCATCCAGACGCGGCGCGGCGTGTTGTGCTCGAGGTAGAGCATGAGGTAGTGGCTGCCGGCATCGGTTATGGCCATGTTGTACGGCGCGCCGAACACGCGCGGCAGGCCCATCGCCATGCAGCGCAGCGCATAGTCGTGCCACGGCTCGGTGGCCGCGAATATCTGCCGGCCTTCGGCCGTGAACGGCGTCGGCTTCGGCTCCAAGTCGTCGACGGTGACGTGCCACTTGTAGTCGTTGCGCCACGCGCCCGTGATGTCGATCGGGTACGGCTCATGGCGTGTGCTGTAGGTGTAATCCTTGTCGGCGCTCGCATAGATCGTGTTCCGATCGGTCTGCGGGCCGCCGCGCTGCGGCAGCACGCGGCCGTCCGCGAACGCGATTTCGCGAATGCGAACCTTCTTCGCGCCCGCGCGGCCCAAGTCGCCCGCGACCGTGATGTGGTCGCCCACCTTGAGCGAATCGGCGCTCCAGTTTTGGCGCAACAGCGTCGTTACGTTGCCCGCCTGAAGCTCCCAGTCCTCGGTCGTGCCGTCGGACTTCGGAACGGTCAGTCGATAGCGAACGTGCGGATTGGTGAACCAAACCTGCGTGATATCGCCTTCGAGCTCGCCCTGAAGCGAGGTATCGAACTCGGCAGCGACCGAATGGTGCGCCGCAGCCGGCGCTGCGGCCATGACGGCCGCAAACGCAGCCACGCCGCTCAATGCGCATCGCAACATGGTGTATCTCCCACGTCAGGATAGCGCGAATCGCGGGCCAACGCCCGCGTCATCTACTGTTTCTCGAAGACCATGTCCTCGCCGAAGGCGCGCGTCGTGAGGTTGCCGTCCTGGATCGAGAATATGTCGATATCGCCGCCCGGCATCGTGACCGTGACGGTGTTCCCATCGACGCTGTACTTGCCTTCGACCTCGCTCCCGAGGCCGCTGATCGAAATCACGGCAACGTCGCCGCCGCGAAGCTCGAGCGTGATGCCGTCGTCACCCTCGCCGTAGAAATAGCTCCCCTCGACGCCGCCGCCGCAGGCGCCGAGCAACAGGGCGTAGAGCGCTACCATTCCCATAGCGCCCGCGCGCTGAATCCAATTGATACCGTTTCGCATAATGCTTTCTCCTCTCATCGTTTGTGTTCTGTTACTTGGCCGGCGCGATGTACTCGCTCTGGTACCTGCTCCGCGCGCGCACGTTGTCGAGTATGCCCGTCAACAATAATCCTTCCGGCACTTGAATGCCGACCCACGACAAGCGCACGTTCAGCGGGAAAAAGCCATCCTCGGGCCGCAGCGCGCTCACCGTCACGAGCGGAAGTCCATCGACTGTTTCGGTGAGGAGCTCGCCGTTGTAAGGCGTGCCGTCGTACCCGCGGTTTTGCCCCGTCGGGGCAACCATTTGGCCGCTGATTTGCATTGTCGCCGGATCGAGCTTGAGTCGCAGCACGGTCTGCGCGTCGTCGGGGATTTTCGAGCGAAAGTCGACGCCCGCCGTCAGCGCCTCGGTGAAAGCGCGCATTTGCGCGGCGCGCCATGCGGCCGTCATCTCGTGGAACTCGAGCGGACCGAGATTCGTGGCGGAGCCTACGAGCGTGCGCCTGCCGTCGACGGGCTCACCCACATCGAGCGTCCATACCTGGCCGCGGATCGGGCCCAACTGGGCCGGGTTGACGCCGCCTTCGTCGGCCTCGAGGCTCACGTACGACAGCTCGAGCAGCGGGCCCGCATCGAGCGTATCGACGATGCGACCCGTCATTCGCTCCGTGAGCCGATTCCCCGGGAATCGGACCATGGCCGTGAATGTCTCGTTCGCTTGCGGCGTTATCGTCAGCACGGCAACTGGCACTTGGCCGTAGTCGAAGCTCGGGGCGTTGTTGACGAAGCCGACATACTGGCGCGAGGCGTCGATCTCGAGTAAAGCGGCGCGTTGCGCTTGATTTTCACGCGCGAGCGTCGCCGCGTCCGTCGCGCGCACGATCGTGAACTCGGCTGCATACCCCTGGTTGAATCCCTGGCGGAAGTAGCCGCCCGTCAACTTTCCGGCATCTGCCGACAACTGGTACTGATACACGGGATTGCTGATGATCAGCATCGGCGCGTCGTCGATGATCGCGATCTCTGCCGAGACCGCCGGGTATTGCATCGATTGCCCCGTATCGGCGTTCGTCCACACCGATGATCCCGAGTACAAGCCGGTCTGCGGGTCGCGCGTCAGCGCGATGCGATCGCGGTACCCGTTCGCGTTCACTCCCTCGGACGCGAGCACGCCGTCGAGCACGGCGACTTCCTTAAGCAGGTCCGTGATGGGCTTGCGCAACGCATCCTCGCGCGCCATAGCCGCGTCGAAGCGCTCGATGATCGCGTCGTACTGTCCGCGATCACGACGCAGCGCGAGCTCGAGATCCTGGCCGCCGTAGTTCACTTGGGCCAGCAATGTCGGGTTGTCGAAGTCGTCGCCGGACGTCGCGAACGTGATCGAGCCGTTTTCGCTCTGATTAGTCGTGGGCGGGCGCAGTTGCATCCCGAAGGTGACGTTCACGACCGGCCTGTTTCGGTCGGAATCGAGCGCTATGCGCAGCTGGTTGAGATGCGGGGGCTCCTCGTCATACCACGCTTGCCCCATTCCGGTTTGCCCATCGTACTGAACCGCCATCGGCGCCGGCCCGTTCGGCGACGGCGTGCTCGGCGCGATGACCAACCCCGGCTCGCCGAGCCACGCGGTCAGCGCGTCGTGCCGTTTCTCGTATTCGGCTTCACGGAGCCGCGATTGCTCCTCGATGCCCTGCTCGAGCGTTTGACCGTCGGCGAGCCGCATGAACCTCTGCGAGTTGATGAAACCCTCGAGCTCGAGCCGATCGCCGTCGATCTTCGACTCGTAGACCTCTTGTCCGCCGCCGTTGATCCCGATCAATGCGAGCCGTCCGTCGTCGAGAACGCTGTAGTTGTAGAACACCTGTCCCGCGGCCAAATGCGTCGCGAGCGCGCGACCGTCGTCCATGAACTCGAGGCCGAGGTACGCGCCCTCGTTGAGCGCGAGCCACACGCCTTCGAGCTCGCTCGCCTTGCGCAAAGCGCGGCCTTCGACCGGCTGATTGGGGTCGACCGAGCTCTCACTCCCGCCGCCGCAACCCGCGACCGCGAGTACCGCGACAACTGGGACACAGAAACGCATGCGCTTCGACATCGCGACGACTCCCCCGGCTGCGCCGGCCCGTATGTTGCTCATCGTTGTATGACCTCCACGTAGCTCGCTTGCTCGAAACGGTCGATGTACGCAGCGCTCACGAGCGTTATCCAATCCTTAATACAGAGCGGCAAGGCATCGTACCCCGTGCCGCGCGTGTAAACCTTGATTCGTCGGGCGGAGAGTATCGCTGCGTGAACTGCGAGCGTCCCCGGTATGACACAGACGACGGCCTCATCTTCCGTGCCGCCGTGCACGGCGTTGCCGGCGACGCTGAGCGCGCCGCGGACGAGATCGATGTCGCCTTTGACGTCCAGATTCGTGAAGAGGAGACCGAGATCTGCACCGAGCAGCGCCTCGAGCTCGCTCTGGATGCCCGGCAATGCGAAAAACGCATCGGTGTCGTAATTGCCGGCCCATGTATCGATGAGCTCATCGCCGGGCCGCTCATCGTCCTGAGCGACTTGCGCCGACGCAGTAGCCGCGACCAGTGCGGCCGCAGCGGACAAATGGCACGCTCGTTTGCGGATCGTGAATTCCCCCGACGCGGCCGGCCGAGCAGGCCGTTCTTATTGTTGCTTGTTACGAGAAGATCGCCGGCGCGATAGGGGTTGGATTTTGCGCTGCGCCGCCGTGAAAGTCGAGCCCAGAGTCGCTACGAATCGTGCTCCGCGTCAGCGCGCTTGCGCTTGTGCACCGCCTCGCGCAGCAGGTACTCGATCTGCGCGTTGACGCTGCGGAGCTCGTCTGCCGCCCATCTCTCGAGCTCGGCCCAGAGATCGGGCGGCAAACGGAGCAGGAAGGCTTTGCGTCCCTCCGCCACGACTAAGTGTAGAGCGTGCCCGTATTGATGACCGGCGAAGCTTCCGCCGTGCCGCAGAGCACGACGAGCAAGTTACTGACCATCGCGGCCTTTCGTTCCTCATCGAGCTTGACGACGGCTTTCGATTCAAGCAGGTTGAGCGCCGATTCGACCATGCTGACCGCGCCGAGCACGATCTTCTCGCGCGCCGCGATGACGGCTTCGGCCTGTTGCCGGCGCAGCATCGCGGACGCGATCTCCGGTGCGTAGGCCAAGTGCGTGAGCCGCGCCTCGTCGACCTCGACGCCGGCCTTGGTCAGCCGCACCTCGAGCTCGCGCTTGAGCTCGTGTGCGATCTCGTCGCCGCCGCCGCGCAGCGTCACTTCGTTCCCTTCGCCGTGATCGTAAGCATAAAGACTCGCGATGCTGCGGATGGCCGACTCGCTCTGCACTTGGACGTAGCTCTCGTAATCGTCGACGTCGAAAACGGCTTGCGCCGTGTCCGCGACGCGCCAAACGACGACGGCCGCGATCTCGACGGGATTGCCGCGCTTGTCGTTGACCTTGAGCGTGTCGCTGTTGAAATTGTGCGCGCGCAATGAAATCTTGGTCGATAGCGTCGGGGTCGTCGCAACGTTGAGCGATGAGCGGCCGAGCTTCATCGAAACCGCGCTTCGCGGCTGCGCTTCTGCGGTAGCGCCCGACGCTTTACCACGGCTGCGCGAATAGAACGGATTCGCCCAGTGAAAGCCGCTCTCGCGCACGGTGCCCTTGTAGCTGCCGAACAGGATGAGCACGCGCCCCTCGTTAGGCTGCAACGTAAAGTGCCCAATCAGGAACAGCACCCCGAACCCTTCGAGCAGGAAGCTCGCGATGACTCGCAGCGCCCCCTCGCCCGCCCCGATCGCGTTGGCAGCGCCGGCGCGGGCGGTGAGCACGAACAGGACGACGCCTGCAATGAGCAGGCCGATGTTGAAGATCAACATGACCCAGCCGTTCGGCACGTGCACGGTGTTTTCGTGGGTCGAGAACGCGCTTTTCTTGGTGGACATGGCCATCTCCCTGGGAGCTATGATTACGATATGTCTATGATATCACCACGATCGCACCGCCGCTGTCAAGAGGATGAGCGCAAGAAGGCGCGCTCGTGCGCCTGGACTGCGGTAAATTGGCCCATCCGCCACGCCCGCCAGGGCGCAGAACCGGCCCAGATTATGTCGAGGGGTTACGCATGCCCATAGCCACCGAAGACCGGCCCATCGAAACGGTCCGCCGCGAGGCGATCGATCAGCTGATTCTCAACTACGGCCACGGCAAGCTCTCGCTCGGGGCGTTCGAGCGGCGCCTCGACTCCGCCATGGAGGCCCCATCGCACGCAGCGTTGCTCGAGCTGACCAAGGACCTCGAGGTATTTACCGACCCGGGCTATGCAAAAAAGAAGCAGGCCGAGCTCGGCGTGCGCGTGACCGAGAACGTCGACGACATCGACGAAGAAGAATACATGGTGCACGTTTTCGGCGGCAGCAAGCGGATGAGCTCCTGGAAGGTTGCGCCACGCATCAAGATGGTCAACGTATTCGGCGGCTGCGACCTGGATTTCACCCAAGCCACGTTCACCGCTCGTAAGACGCGAATAATCATGTTGTGCCTTTTCGGCGGCGCGACATTGTATGTCCCCGAAGGCGTCACGGTCATCTCGAAAGCGGTCTGCATCTTCGGCGGCATCAACAACCGCGCGCCCGGAGCCGCGGATCCGAATGCTCCGATAGTCGTCATCGAGGGCCTCTTATTGTTCGGGGGCGTCGATATCAAGCTCAAGAAGTCGTTCAAGAAGCGCTACCTCGAGTTCGCCCAATCCCTGCGCGGCATGCTCGGCCCGACCTGACTTAAACCGACAAGAAATAGACGCATCCGGAAAAGACCGGATGCCGGCGCCCGCCTACGCTTTCCGGTATGGAAACGAAAAGTGTCAGGGCATTCCAACGACCGGGCGTCCGGGCGTTCCGCGAGGCCGTGCGCCGCGCGCCGCGCCTCGAGGCAGTCATCCTCGCCGAATCTCATGGCATCAGCATCGAGCTCTCCGACGGCCGGCGCTGCTACTGGGCGACCGAGCACTGCCAGTTCAAGCGCGACATCATCGGCGCTGCGTTGCAGTGGGCACATCGCCATGGCGCAACGTCGGTCGAGATCCGCGACTGATGATCGCAATCACCGTGCAACCGACAGACATCGACAGGCTCGACGGCCTGCTCCAAGCGGCGCAGACGTTTCGGCTCAGCGAGCAAGGGCGAGCTCGAGACGTCCGCAGCGGACTCGCGGAGCAGGCCGACCCGGATGGCTCGAAGCTCGGCGCGTTCACGCTCGGCGTTCTCGACAGCTTGCTTGCGGCGCACGACGGGCACTCGAGCCTGCTGCCGCTTCTGATCTACGTGCTCATGGTCAACGATCACGGGCCGGGGACGACGGCCGTCGAGGAGACCAAGCGAATCCTCGCGCTCGAGCGCTCTCATGGTATGCGCAATTACGTGAGGCTCGGGCGGCAAACGGCCATGCGTGCATTCGTCGGCGAGCCCGCAGAACCCGGCGCCTACGCGGAGCTCTTGCTCAGCGAGGTCCGCTACAACTAGGCTCAGTAGTTTGTGGGAGCGGCTTTAGCCGCGATTCCGGCGAATGCTTTACGAGCCGACGACCCTCGCCGCCGCGGCCTCGGCGCTCGCGGAGACCGTGCAAACCTACGGGGTAGACCCACACGCGCTCTTCGCGAAGGCGGGGCTCGACCCCGACGCGATGCAGAAGCCCGGCGCGCGTTACCCGTTTCGCTCGATGATCCGTCTCTGGAGCGCGGCGCGCGACGCGACCGGAGATCCGTGCATCGGCCTGTTTGCGGCCCAGAAGATTCGACCGCCGGCGCTGCACGCGCTCGGCTTGGCCTGGCTCGCAAGCCCGACGCTGCTCGACGGCCTGCGCCGCATCGAACGTTATGTGCAGATCGTGAACTCGTTGGCGCAGTTCAAGCTCACGATCGACGGTCCGCAGGCGAAGCTCGCGCGCGTGCCGGCCGAAACACGCCTGCACGCAACCGATGAAGCCATCGATGCGGGCCTCGCCGTCATCATCAAGATGTGTCGCGCGATATCCGATCCGCATTTCGCGCCGCTCGCCGTCACTCTGTGCCACGCCGACACCGGTCATGTCGAGCAATACATCAGTTTCTTTCGGTGCCCGGTGCGCTTCTCCGCAGACGAAGATGCGCTCTACTTCGATCTCGATACGTTGAAGAAGCCGGCGCCTGCGGGCAATCGCGAGCTCGCTTATCACAATGACCGTGCCGCCGAGCGGTATCTCGCGACGCTCAACCCCGAGCGAGTGCGCGACAAGGTCAAGGAGATCCTGCTGACACTGCTCCCCTCGGGCGATGCGACGCAAGCAGCCGTCGCGTCGAACCTCAACAAGAGCGTGAGCACGCTACAGCGACAACTGAAGGCCGAGGGCGTGAGCTACCGCGAGCTCCTCGACCAGACGCGCCGCGAGCTTGCGCAGCAACTTCTCGAGGAGGACCGCTACGCGTTGAGCCAGATCGCGTATCTGCTCGGTTTCTCCGATCAAGCCAACTTCTCGCGCGCGTTCAAGCGGTGGACGGGGCGCTCTCCGGCCGCGTTCCGGCGCCAACCTGAACCGCGCGCGATGTAGATTCGTGTTCGGGTAGCATTGTGCGAGCGACGTTGACATTGTGGGAGCGGCTTTAGCCGCGACGGTGATGAGCATGCTCACGAAACCTTCATTGATGACCCGCATCGTCGTCGGCAAGACCGTCGGCTTCGTCGTCGGCCTGCTTGCATTCATATTCCTGCCTTACCTCGTGCCTGACGTTGGCTGGTTCCTACGCTTCGGCGTCCTGTTCTGGTACACGACACTCGGCGCGATCATCGCCGTATTCGGCGTGTTCAACTGGCATCCGATATTCAAGATTCCGATGCCCTGGTGGCTGTTCGCGCCGATCGTCGGCGCGTGGATGAATTTCCTTCTCGCGTTGATCGCGTTCGATACGCTCGATGCGGTCATGGTCGCGATCTTCGGCGCGGACGGCATTTTGCGATCCCCATTTTGGATCTGTGCCGAGGGCGCCATTGTCGGTTTCATCATCGGGTACTTCGCGACACGCTATGGTGGCGAAGGTCCGGCGACGGCCGGACGGTGATGCCATGAGCCTGCGTCGTTTACACGTTCTCGTGATTGCCGTGTCGTGCCTTTCCGTGGCCGCGGCGCGCGCGCACCACTCTTTCGCCGCCGAGTTCGACTATGACGTGACGGGAACGATCGAAGGCGAAGTCATCGAAGTGCTATATGTGAACCCGCATGTGCGCTACTTCGTTGCGGTCGTAGATTCCGCCGGCAACGAGACGATCTGGGACACACAGACCTCGAGCGTCAACACGCTGCTCCGCTACGGCTGGACGAAGGACACCATCGAGCTCGGCGACAAGGTCAAGCTCACCGGCAACCTCGGCCGCGACAACACGCGCAAGCTTTGGATTCGCGAGGCCATCATGCCGGACGGCACTGTCGTTCGTCCCGTGGCCGGGGGCGTGGAGCCGGGTGCCGAGGAAGCCGAGACGACGCCGCAATGATTCATACACTCGGTCGAGGCTTGGCACTCCTTTGCCCCCTCGCACTCGCGGCTCTCCCCCAGGTGGCCGACTCGCAGGCTGCGAGCGACATCACCGGAGATTGGCTTCTAACGATCGTCGAAGGAGGCCCCGAGCGCACCGGGATCCTCACGCTCGAGGCCACGTCCAGCGGAATCGTCGGCTTCGTCGACGGCGGCCCGGTGCCGCTGACGATCGAAGGCGATACGATCGAATTCACGATCGACCATCGCGACGGCGGCGGGCGGTTGTTGAGCCGCGCGCTGACCGGCCGTATCGGCGTCACCCGCATGGAAGGGGTATCGACGCCGCCGCTCGGCGCGCCTCCGGGCTCATGGCACGCAACGCGCGTCGAGCCGCCGCCTGCGTCCGTGCCCGCGCCACAACCGGTCGACCTCTCGGGCGTCTGGTCGCGGACGTCGTCCGGCATGGATAAAGTGAATTTCGACTACACGCCGAACGCGCAAGCGCTCGTCGATACGTACTCGTATCTCGATGACCCGGCGCTGCGCTGCGTCTCGCCGGGCGTCGTGCGCGTCTCCGGTTGGCCGTACCCGCTCGAGATCGTCCAAGCCGACGACCGGGTCGTGATCCTGTATGAGGCCTTCGGCGAGGTGCGGCGCGTCGATCTGAATGGAGGTGCGTATCCAAAGGATCTACCGCACCGTTCGATGGGCTACTCGCTCGGCCACTGGGAAGGGTCGACGCTCGTGGTCGAGACGGAGATGCTCTTACCGGGTTTTGTCGATCTGGCCGGCCAGCCCCTCTCGGAGAACGCGCGCGTCGTCGAGCGAATGTCGCTGAGCGCGGACGGCCAGACATTGCGCAGCGAGCTCACGCTTTACGACCCCGAGAACTATCGCCGGCCGATCACGCGCCACCGCACCTGGGCGAAGACCCCCGAGACGACGATCCTCGAGTACGACTGTGATCCCTATCCGTTCTTCCGCGGCCTCGCGCTCGAAGGGAAGCTCGACGAATACTGGCAACGCATGCGGCAGCGTCGCTGATTGGAAGCACTTCCGTGTGGTAATCT
>DATBLZ010000006.1:0-32334 GCA_036555065.1 Gammaproteobacteria bacterium | reverse complement strand
CCGACCCTTTGGTCCCGCTCTACCGCTAGACCGTGGCACGGGAGCAATTGCGAACGGGAGAATCGCGGTTCTGAACCCGGGCTCAGTGTGATCTCGGTTCACGACAGCCGTGGCCGCGGGGCGCATTCTCTCGCTGTTCTGCAGAGCCGTGAGCCACGATGGATCTGCCTGCTGCATACAATCGGGAGAGTCTGGGATCGCCGTTTGCGGAGCAGCTCACGCAAGGCTTCCCCAGGCTCAGGTTCTCGAGCCTCCTCGAGAAAGATTTCCGCGAGTTCTACACGACGCAGAACATGCCGCGCGCCCGGCTTTCGGGCCTTATCGCGCTGATCCTCGTGCTGTCGCTCGCGTGCCTCGACTTCCTCGTCGGCGGCTCCGACGTGACCGCGCAGATCAATTTGCTGCGCCTCGGCGTGCTGTGCCCGATTTTGGCCGTCATGGTCTTCGCGGCCTATTTGCCGGCGCTCGAGCGTCACTTCGCGGTCATCGCCAGCGTCGGCGTGACGGTCGTCGGTCTCGTGTCGACTTACATATGCCAAATCGCGGCACTGCAGGGCACCTCGTACTTGCTCGCGGGCGTCGTGCTCGTGAACCTCTATGCGAGCATGTTCCTCGGATTCCGATTCGTCGTTGCGACGTCGATTGCCGCGTTCCTCGTCGTCGCGCACTTGGTCATGGGATTCGTTCTCGGCCTGCCGCTCAACGAGCTCTTCTATACGACGGCGATACTCGCGACGTCGACCATGATCGGCGCGATCTCGAGCTTCAACCTCGAGCACGCCGTGCGCACGGGCTTCCTCGAGACGCGGCTCTTGAACGAGCTCGCGCAACGCGACGGCCTCACGGGCCTCTACAACCGCCGCATCTTCGACGACTACGTGCACCGCATTTGGAGGCAGTCGCGCCGCGAGGACGTCGCGATCGAGATCATCTTCGTCGACATCGACTACTTCAAGATCTACAACGATCTCTACGGCCATCAGGCCGGCGACGATTGCCTCAAGCGCGTCGCGCAGACGATCGCGCGCTGCGCGAAGCGGCCGTTCGATTTCTGCGCGCGCTACGGCGGCGAAGAGTTCGTGCTCGTGCTCTACGGGCCGCCCGACGACTACGCGCACGCGCTGCCCGAGCAGATCCGCTACGACGTCCTCGATCTCGCGATCGAGCATGAAGGCTCGCAGGCCGGCGATTTCGTGACCGTGAGCGTCGGCGTTGCGCTCGCGCGCCCGGGCTCGGGCAGAAGCCTTGCGGGCGCGATTCAGGCCGCGGACGAGGCGCTCTATCGCGCGAAGCAGGAAGGCCGCAATCGCGTGATCTTCAAGGACGCGAACGAGAGCGACATCGACACGGGCAACTTCCGCGCCTATCGCGTCGGCTAGCTACCAACGCCCCACGTTCGGCATCGACTTCCACGGCTCCGCCACGGGCTGCGCGGCGCCTTTCTGCAACAGCTCGATCGAGATGTTGTCGGGCGAGCGGATGAAGGCCATGTGGCCGTCGCGCGGCGGACGATTGATCGTGACGCCCGCGGCTTGGAGCTTCTTGCACGTCGCGTAGATGTCGTCGACCTGGAACGCGACGTGGCCGAAGTTCCGGCCTTCGCCATAGGGCTCGGGGTCCCAGTTGTACGTGAGCTCGAGCTGGGATTCCTCCTGGCCTGCGGGCGCGACGAACACGAGCGTGAAGCGGCCCGCTTCATGCTCCGAGCGCCTGATCTCCTTGAGGCCGAGCTTGTTGCAGTAGAAATCGAGCGACGCTTTCAGGTCGGTCACGCGGACCATTGTGTGCAAGTACCGCACCGCCTATCCTCCGGCCGGGCTTAGTAGTGAGGCCATGGCGCGACTATACCGGATCATCTACGTCACGGGCATGAAGCCGAAGCCGCCGCCCGAGCCGCACCGAGCGGCGTTGCTGCGCGTGCTCACGGCCGCGCTCGGCCGCGCGCGCCCCACGGCCGGCGAGTGGCTCGCGGCCCATCCGGGGCAGCTCACGTTGATCTCGTGGACGCATCTTCTCTACGGCGTCACTCGCGACATCGGCCCCGACCTGCCGGGCATCGAGCGCCTCTTGCGCTCGCCGGTTGCTGATGCAAGCGAGCGGCGCGACATCGACTCGCTGCGCCGTCACGTCCTGCGCTGGCGGCGAATCCTCGGCGACATATTTCCGACGCTGACCGATCTCTTCGCGAATGCCGATGTCCGACAGATGCTCGCCGACGTGCGCCGTTATCTCGATAACCTAGACGGAGTAGGTGACGCGGTTCGCGCCCCGCTCGAGTCCGCGCTCACTGCGGCATGGCGTGCCGGCGAGCGCGTGCTCTTGATCGGCCATAGCCTGGGCTCGGTCATTGCTTACGACTGCCTTTGGGAGCTCTCGCGCGTGAAGCGCGCAGCCGGAGAGGTCGAGGAATTCGTCACGCTCGGCAGCCCGCTCGCGGCGTGGCACATCCGTCGCGGTCTCAAAGGTGCCGATCGCTCCGCGCCCGAGCGCTACCCCGCGAACATTCGCCACTGGAGCAACTTCACGGCGCGCGGCGAGCTCGTGGCGTTGCGTCGTCTCGAGCCGTACTTCCGTCCGATGGTTGCCGCCGGGCTCGTCATGGGGATCGAGGATCACTTGGACCTTTACAACCACTTTCACGGCGTTGCCGACATCGAGCCGCACCGCTGTTACGGCTATCTCAATAATGAGCACGTTGCGGGCTTGATCGCCACTCGGCTGGCCTGACCTGTGGGAGCGGCTTCAGCCGCGACTCTGTTTCGCGCAGGTGACACGAGCGGCGTGACGCATCGCGCACCAGTTGAAGCGTCGGCATCTTGGTGGCTCGTCACAGTCGAGCGCGACGTTGTCGGGAAGCTGCTCGATCGCCTCAATGGCTTGCGGTTGGCCGAGGTCTAGTAGTCGAGAAACGCGCGTTCAGCGGGACGTCGGCGGCGAGCGCTATTCCAACTGCGGCTCGATGCGGACGTCGATGCGGCGATTGCGCTCGCGGCCCTGCGCGGTCTCGTTGTTCGCGATCGGGCGCGTCTCGCCGTAGCCGACGGCGCTCATCCGAAACGCCGGCACGCCGAGCTCGTCCGAAAGGTACTTGCTAACGGCTTCGGCGCGCTGCTGCGACAACCGCATGTTCGTGTCGTCGCTGCCGTAGGAATCCGTGTGCCCCTCGATGACGATCTGCGCGCGCGGGAAGACCGTGGTCGCCTGCTGCACTTTCTCGAGCAACGGCCGGTGCGCGGGCGCGACGGTGGTGCTGCCTGTCTCGAACGTGAGACTGACGAGCCGAATCACGATGGCGTTGTCTTCACGGGACACGCGCGCTTCGTCGCGCGTGAAGATCTGCTCGATCGTCGTGAACTGGTCGCGGATGCGCGCTTCGGCCTCGAGGCGCTGCACGAGCGAGACGCGCTCCTGCGAGATGCCGCCGAGCTGCGCGTCGAGGTTGCGAATCTCCTCGTCGAGCTCCGCGATCCGCGTGCGGCTCGTTTCGAAGTCGAGCTGCGCCTGCTGCGAATTCTCGCGGAGCTCCTCGATGTATGCGACGAGCTCTGCGACGACGGGATCCGTGCCGTTGTCGAGCGGTGCCACCTTGTCGGCCGCGGCCGCGATCTGCGTGAGCGGTTCCTCATACTTGAGGATGAGATCCTCCTGCGTGAGGTCCGATTCCTCCATGCCGATGATCTGCTCGGCAAGATAAATCGCGTGGCGCGCTTCGTAGTTGGCCTGCTGCGCGAGGCTTCGCGGCAGGTCCGTATCGTAGCGATTCTGATTGAGCTCGAGCTCCGCTTGCGCGAGCAGCTCCTGCGCGCGCGCGAAGGTCTTCGGCGCATAGCGCGGCACGCGCAGCTGCTCCGCTTCGGCAAGCAGCGCGCGCGTCTGGCTCAAATACTGCGCTTTGATCGCCGTGAGCTCGGCGTCGCGGTAGAGGATCTCCGCTTCGTCGGCGCGGCTGCGTGCACCGCGGATGTCGCCGGACTCGAGGCGCCGCGCCGCGCCGTCGAACGTCTCCTCGGCGTTCGTCCAAAGCTCCGTCGCGAACGTGGCCGCGTTCGCGGCGGTTGCGTCGTCGCGCGTCTTGATCAATGCGGCAAGCGTGACCGTGGCGCTTTGCGCGGCCTCGGTCGCCGTCGTGAAGAGCCCGGTCGCCTGGTCGAGCGCGAGGCGAATGCGCTCGATGCCGCGGCCGCGCGCGAAATCCTCCTCGGCGCTCCCGTATACCTCGAGCGCGCGGGCGAAAGTTTCAGGCGCTAACAATTCCGCATCGGCGGCCGTCGCCCGCGCACGTGCGGCGTCCGTCTCGTCGAAGAGCTGGCTGCGCGTATCCTGCGCGCCCGCCAGCGCAGCCATCGTTATGCAAATTGTCAGCAGCAGCAGGCGTTTCATGCCCGATCCCGCCTCAAATTGTGGAACCAATCACAGACGCCGTACCCACCAGTTTCTAGACTCCGCTTCCATGGGCGTCAAGTATTACACGCACTTCGTGCTGACCGGTGAATCGGCCGTGGGTGCCGATCAGGAGTTCAGCGGCGTTGTCGAGGTGAATCAAGCGACGGAGCAAGCCTTCGAGACGCGCGAGATCGAGGCGCTTTTGGCGCGAAATTTCGATCTGCATTCGGGCGATGTGCGCCTTCTGAATTGGTCGCGGTTGCAATAGCGGCTTAATGGTTCCCCCTGTGACTGGCCCGGTCAAGTACCGGGCCTTTTTTTGTGGGAGCGGCTTCAGCCGCGATTTTGTATCTAATCGCGATGATCTTGAACTCTCGCACGCCCTCGGGCGTGTGTACTTCGACGACATCGTGAACCGATTTCCCGATGACGGCGCGCGCGAGCGGCGCGTCCATGCTCAAGTATTCCGGAGCGGCGCTCGACTCATCGGGCCCGACGACGCGGTAGGTCGCACTCTTGCCGCGCTCGTCGCGGACTTCGAACCAAGCGCCGAAGTAGATTCGATCGTTGCTCGCGGGCGCCTCGGTGACGATGCGCATGCCGTCGAGCCGCTTGCGCAAGAAGCGCACGCGCCGATCGATCTCGGCGAGCTGCTTTTTGCCGTAGATGTACTCCGCGTTCTCCGAGCGATCGCCTTGCGCGGCTGCCTCGGCGACTGCGCGCGTCACCTCGGGCCGCTTGACGCGCCACAGATGATCGAGCTCGTGTTTGAGCTCGGCCGCGCCTTCGGGCGTGATGTACTTCGAGCCTTGCTTAGACGGGGGACGATATCTACCCATCGGAGGTGTGGGAGCGACTTCAGCCGCGACTCCTCTACGTGCCATACTGTTGCGTCTTTAAACCGATTCTAGCAGTCCAGTGACCGAGTTCCGCGGCATACCGCTCGTCGTTCGCACCGGTGCGAAGTACCAAACCGAGCACGGTTTCACGGCGATCAAGAACGGCGTGAAACAAAGCGCCGCGCGTCAATCCGTCGGTGGTTTGCCGAAGCCGAGCTGGCTCAAGGCGCGTTTCCCATCGGGACCGAAGTACGAAGCCGTCAAGGAAACCGTACGTACGCATCGCTTGGCCACAGTCTGCGAAGAATCGATGTGCCCGAACATCGGCGAGTGCTGGGCGAACGGCACTGCGACGATCATGCTCATGGGCGCGGTCTGCACGCGCGCGTGCCAGTTCTGCGCCGTCGACACGGGCAATCCGAATGGCTGGCTCGATTCCGACGAGCCCGAGAACGCCGCGCGCTCGGTCGAGCTCATGGGACTCAAGTACATCGTGCTCACGTCCGTCGATCGCGACGATCTCGCCGACGGCGGAGCCGCGCACTACGCCGCGTGCGTTCGAGCGATCAAGCAGCGCTGCCCGGGAACGATCGTCGAGGCGTTGACGCCGGATTTCTCGGGCGCGACCGACGCCGTCGAGACCGTGCTCGCTTCGGGTGTCGACGTCTTCGCGCAAAACCTCGAGACCGTCGAGCGGCTCACGCATCGCGTCCGCGATCCGCGCGCGGGATACGCGCAGACACTTGGGCTCCTCGCGCACGCGAAGCGCTACCGCTCGAACGTCGTCACGAAGACGAGCCTCATGCTCGGCCTCGGCGAGACCGAAGACGAGCTCGTGCGCGCGCTCGAAGATCTGCGCGCGCGCGGCGTCGACATCGTGACCTTCGGCCAATACCTGCGGCCGACGATGAATCACTTGCCCGTCGAGCGCTACGTGACGCCCGAGGAGTTCGAGCACTATCGCGAGCTCGGCCTCGCGCGCGGCTTCCTCGAGGTCGTCTCGGGCCCGCTCGTGCGCTCGAGCTACCGCGCCGAGCGCGCCTTCGAGAAGAACAACGTAGGGCTCTAAAACGTGGGCGAGTTCTTTGCCGACTACGGGTTGTTCTTGCTCGAGCTCATCACGCTCTTGGGCATAGCGCTCGTCGTCGTTCTGCTCGTGATTTCGATCGCGCGGCGCGGCAGCGACCGCGAGGGGCTCACGATCAAGCACCTCAACGAGCAAATGGAGCAGACGGCGAAGCAGTTGAAGCGTGTGTTGTTGCCGAAGGACGAGTTCAAACGCGTAGCGAAGGCGGCCGACAAGGCACGCAAGGAGCGTAAACGCGGGAAAACCGACGGCCCGCGGCGCAAGCGCGTTTTCGTCCTCGACTTCAAAGGCGACCTACGGGCTTCGGCCACGGCGTCGCTGCGCGAGGAGATCACCGCGATCCTAGGGATAGCGCAGGACGGCGACGAGGTGCTGCTGCGTCTCGAGAACCCCGGCGGCACGGTCCACGAGCACGGTCTTGCGGCATCGCAGCTTCTGCGTCTCAAGGCGCGCGGCATTCGTTTATCGATTGCCGTCGACAAAGTCGCCGCGAGCGGCGGCTACCTCATGGCGTGTGTCGCCGACCGGCTCATGGCAGCGCCGTTTGCGGTCGTCGGCTCGATCGGCGTGATCGCGCAACTGCCGAATTTCCATCGCCTGCTCGAGGAGAAGGGCGTCGATTTCGAGATGATCACGGCCGGGCGGTTCAAGCGCACGCTGACCTTGTTCGGCGAGAACACCGACGAGGGCCGGCAGAAGCTCAAGCAGGAGCTCGAGGACGTGCACGCGCTCTTCAAGGCGCAAGTCGCCGCGGCGCGCCCGCAAGTCGATCTCGAGCGCGTCACGACGGGCGAGCACTGGTACGGAACGCAGGCGCTCGAGCTCAAGCTCGTGGACGAGCTGCGGACGAGCGACGACTATCTGCTCGCGGCCGCGGCCGAGCGCGACCTCTATCACGTTGTGTACAAGCGGCGCCGGCCGTTCTCGGAGCGGCTGCTCGGCGGCGTCGACACTTTACTCGGTCGCGGCTAAACCCGCTCCTACGAGAGTCGCCGCCGCTCCGACAACACACTCGCGTTATACTCCGAGCATGGGGGATCGGGCCGCTCTAATCCGTCTCGGCGTCATGCTCGCGTGTGCTGCGGCGCTCGGCGGCTGCATATTCGCGCCGAGCTCCTCGCCCGTCGGCCCCGCACCGAGGGCGGCGGCGACGCCGAGTACCACGGCGCCGCGGTTGCCGGCGCTCGAGACGCGCCACTTCGACCTCGTCACGGCCGATCAAGAGCTCATCGGCGCGACCCAACTGCTGTTCGCGAAGCACGAGAACACGCTGCCCGGGATCGCGCGCGAGTACAACGTGGGCTTCGAGGAGATCAAGAACGCGAATCCCAACGTCGACATTTGGCTGCCCGGCGAAGGCACGCCGATCTATCTGCCGACCGCGGGGCTGCTGCCCGACGTCCCGCGCGAGGGCATCGTCATTAACATCGCGAGCATGCGTCTCCTCTACTACACGACGTATCGCGAGACGACGGCGACGGGAGTTACCGAGCGCCTCGCCGTCACGAGTCATCCCGTCGGCATCGGCCGGCAGGATTGGGCGACGCCGCTCGGCGTAACTACGGTCAAGGACAAGGCAGTCGATCCTGTTTGGTATCCACCGGCGTCGGTGCGCGCCGAGCACCAGGCCAAGGGCGACCCGCTGCCGAGCGTCGTCCTGGCCGGGCCCGACAATCCGCTCGGCGCGTTCGCGCTCACGCTGACGCTGCCGGGGTATCTGATCCACGGCACGAACATGCCCGCGGGAGTCGGCATGCGCGCGAGCCACGGCTGCATTCGCATGTATCCCGAGGACATCGAAGGGCTGTTCAAGCGTGTTGCGCGCGGCACGCCCGTGCGCATCGTCGATGAGCCCGTGCTCGCGGGCTGGCAGGATGACGTGCTCTACCTCGAGGTGCACCCGCCGCTCGCCGAGGATCATCGCGACGTCGCGGCCGAAGCCGATCGCGTGATCGCCGCCGCGCTCGCGCGGAAAGGCCAGGTCGGCGTCGTCGTCGACGCGGGCGCCGTCGCGCAAATCGTCGCCGAGAAACGCGGTTTACCGTTTCCCGTGCTTGCGAGCACGCCGCGTCCGGCGGACTACCTCGCGAACGCGCGCATCGTCGAGAACACGGCGCCGCTCTCGACGGTCGAGGACACGAGCATCGAGGCTGCGACCGTCGCGGCCGAGAGCGTCGAAACCACGGCGCGCGCCGACTGAGGCCCGCTCGCCGGCATGATTCCCATCCGCGACGAGAACCCGACGCATTCTGCGCCGGTCGTGACGATCACGCTCATCGCCGTGAACGTGCTCGTGTTCATCTGGCAGCTCGTGTTGCCGCCCGACGGCGCCGAGGCGGCCGTCTATTCGCTGGGGTTGGTTCCCGCGGTCCTGTTCGGCTCCGCGGAGCTTCCCGCCGACATTCGCACGGTGCCGGCGCTCATGACGCCGATCACGTCGATGTTCCTGCACGGCGGCTTCCTGCATCTCGCAGGCAACATGCTTTACCTCTGGGTGTTCGGCGACAACATCGAGGACCGCATGGGGCCGGGACGTTTTCTCCTGTTCTACGTGCTTTGCGGGATCGCGGCCGCGTTTGCGCAGGCACTGTTCGACATGGACTCGCGAATCCCGATGATCGGCGCGAGCGGCGCGGTCTCGGGTGTGCTCGGCGCGTATCTATTGCTCTATCCGCGCACGCCCGTGCTCGTCGCGATACCGCTCTTCATCGTGCTCTACACGTTTCACGTCCCGGCAGTCATCGTGCTCGGCATTTGGTTTGTGGGGCAATTACTGAGCTCGCTTGCGCAAGCGGGGGAGGCCGGCGTCGCGTTTCGCGCGCACGTCGGCGGCTTCGTCGCGGGACTTCTGCTGATCCGGCTGTTCGCGCGTTCCAGTCGTCCGAGCCGCTTCTACTGATCGCAAAGTGCTGCGCGCGCGCGCCGCAGCGGCTATGATTGGGTTCCCGAGCCTGGACATCATGGCAGTCGAACCCGTAGGCCTCACGCTCGAGAGCAAGACCGGCACGCGGCTCGGCATTCATCCCATTCCCTTCATTCGGCGCACCGTCACGGCGTTCATCGGCCGCTGCGAACGCGGCCCCGTCAACGAGCCCGTCGAGATCGAGAGCTTCGATGAGTTTCGCCGCATTTTCGGCGGCCAGAGCAACCACAGCTTCATGGCGGATGCCATGCAGCACTATTACCAGCACGGCGGGCAAGCGGCGGTCGTCGTGCGCGTCGCGAATCGCGCGACGCGCGCGCGCATCGACGTGCCGGCCGAAGGGCAGTTCCTGCATTTGCAGGCGCGCGATCCCGGCGCGCACGAGTCCCTGCGAGTTTGCATCGACTACGACGGCCTCGACGGTGATCGCGAGCGCTTCAACCTCGTCATACAACGCCTGCGCAACCCGGGCTCGACGCTGATTGCCGATCAAGAGATCTATCCTGGAATCACGATGCGGCATTCGGATCCGCGGTTCGTCGTCGATGCGCTTCAGGATTCGAGCCTCGTGCGCTTGAGCGCCCCGTTGCCGGGCAACCGGCCGAATGCGACCGTGCCGAAGGCGCCCGGCGAGCCGATTCCTTACATACCGCTCACGGAGCGCGGAACCGACGGCGAAGAGCTCACCGACTACGACGTCATAGGCTCGAACCAGGAAGGCACGGGCCTGTTCGCGCTCGAGCACGCGGGGCCGATCGATTTGCTCTGCATCCCGGGTGCCGCCGGGAACGATCTCGGGACGACGGCATTCATTGCCGCCGAACGCTATTGCGAGAGGCGCCGCGCCGTGCTGATTTGCGATCCGCCCTCGGCGTGGACGTCGGTGCACGCGGCCGTGATCGGTATGCGGAACGCGAGCTACGCCGGGCGCAATGCGATGCTCTACTTCCCGCGCATTCGTCCGCGGGGCGAAGGCTATCGGGAACCGTCGGGCCTGCCGGCTTGCGGGGCCGTTGCCGGAATGCTCGCGCGCCGCGACTTGGCCGGCGTCTGGGCCGAGGATACGACGTCTCTCAAGGCATCATTGACGCCGACGGTGCTCGTGCGCAGCGGCGACACGGCGCTGCTCGCGCGGTTCGGCATCAATGCGCTCGCACCCGCAACCGGCGGCAATGCGACGCTCGTCGGCAACGTCACGCTCGGCGGCGCGAGCGAGATCTCGAAATTCTGGCAGCGCCTCGATCGTCGCCGGCTCTTCATGTTCATTCTCAAATCGATCGAGGAGACCACGGGGTGGGTTAGAACTCGGCTCGACGCGGAAACCTCGGTCGAGCAGCTCGATGCCCAGGTCCGCGCATTCCTCAACGGCTTGCTCGAGCGCGGGGCGCTCGCGGGGGCGGCGCCCGCGCAGGCGTTCTTCCTTGCAACGCGCCCGAGCGCCGGTGCCGAGCCCGAGATCGAGCTCCGCTTCGGCGTGGCGCTCGACAAGCCCAACGACTTTCTGATCCACGAGATTCACTACGGCGTGTACGGCCTGCGCACGCGCCAAGTGCCGGCCGTCGAGGCCGAGCGGCTGCTGATCTGACGGCCGTATTCTCCCGAGGAAGTCGCGGAAGTGCTCCGACTCCATGTGCGCACCGTCCGTCGACTGATTCACGATGGCAAGCTCAACGCCGTACGCATCGGCAAGCAATACCGGATCACGGCTGGCACGCTCGCCGACTTTGCCGGCACGGATTCGCGCCCGTCCGCGTCGCTGCCGCGCACGCGGCGTGTGCTCGTTTCGACGATCGTCGACGTCGATGCGATCAGCCGCGAGGAAAGCGACCGCGTGACGACCATGGCAACGGCGGTGTTGAAAGCGCCGAGCGTCGAGCCGGAGGGACGACGTCTGGATTGCATCTACTACCCCGAGCAGGGGAGACTGCGAGTCGTGATCAACGGCAGCACGAGCTTCGCGAGCTCGCTGCTCGGTCTCGTCGACACGGTTCTCGCGAACGGCAGGCGGGCGTGAGCGCCGCTAATCTTCGACCGCGGGCCTGAATTCCTTCTCGAGCGCTTTTTGCACCGCTACGGGCGCGGTCTCGTAGTGGTCGAGCTGCAGGGTGAATGCGCCGGCGCCGCCCGTCAGCGACTTGAGCTTCGTCTGGAATCCGTTGAGCTCGGCGAGCGGCACCTGGGCGAGAATCTTCGTGCGGTTCCGTGCCAGCGAGTCGCTGCCGACGATACGGCCGCGGATTCCCGATAGGTGCCCGCTGATATCGCCGACGAACTGACTTGGCGTCGACACCTCGATCTTCGCGATCGGCTCGAGGACGATCGGGTTCGCCTTCGAGATCGCATCGAGAAACGCCTTCTTGCCGGCCGCGACGAACGCGACTTCTTTCGAGTCGACGGTGTGATACTTGCCGTCGTAAACGATTACGCGCAGATCATGGAGCGGATGCCCGGTCACGGCGCCGCTCTCGAGGACCTGGCGCACGCCCTTCTCGACGGCCGGGATGTATTGGCCCGGGATGCTGCCGCCGACGACTTTGTTGACGAACTCGAATCCCGCGCCGCGCGGCAGCGGCTCGATTTTCAAGAAGACCTCGCCGAACTGGCCGGCGCCGCCGGTTTGCTTCTTGTGACGATGGTGCCCGTCCGCGGGGCGCGTCACGGTTTCGCGATACGCAATTCGCGGCGCGCGCGTCGTCACGTCGATGCCGAATTCCTCGCGCATGCGCCCGAGCAGGAGCCGTAGGTGCAATTCGCCCATGCCGCGCATCACGGTCTCGTTGACCACCGGGTCGAACACGATCTTGAGGCTCGGGTCCTCGGCCGCGAGCTTGTGCAAGGCATCGGATAGCTTTTTCTCCTGGCCGCGCTGGTGGAGCTCGATCGCAACCGCATGCATCGGCTCGGGCAGGTCCGGCGCCGGCATCGAGAGCGCGTCCTCGTCGTGGCTCGCATGCAGCACGTCGTTGAACTCGATGTTGTCGATCTTCGCGACGGCGCAGAAATCTCCGGCCACGGCGCTCGGAATCTCGCGCGTCGTTTTTCCCTGCAGGCGATACAAGTGCGCGAGCTTGACGGACTTGCGCTCCTCGCCGACGAACACCTGATCGCCGGTTTTGACGACGCCCTGATGGACGCGGAACGTCGCGAGCCTGCCGATGTAGGGATCGACCGTGAGCTTGAAGACGTGGCCGACGAAGTGCCCGTCCGCGTGCGCCGGGTCGAGCTTGAAAGGCTTGCGCTCGGGGCCGCTGAATATCTCGGCGGGATTGCCCTCGAACGGGTTCGGCATGAGCTTCGAGAAGACGCGCAGCAGCTGGCGCAGGCCGACGCCGGCTTGCGCGGACGTGAAGCAGACCGGTATCAGGTGCCCGCCGCGGAGCGCGCGCTCGAACGGATCGTGGAGCTGCTCGAGCGTGATCGCCTCGCCTTGCTCGAGGTAGATCTCCATGAGCTCGTCGTCGAGCTCGACGACTTGGTCCGTGATTTCCGTGTGCGCTGCGGCAACGGAGGAGAAGTCCGGCGTCTCGTCGGCAGGCTCGAAGAAGCAATCGGCGACGGCTTTGCCGCCGCGCGCCGGCAAATTGATCGGTAGGCACTGCGCGCCGAACGTCGATTTGATCTCGGCGAGCACGGCCGCGAGGTCGACGTCGGGCGCATCGATCTTATTGACGACGATGATCCGGCAGAGCCCGTGCTTCGCCGCTGCGTCCATGATGCGCTGCGTCACGAGCTCGACGCCCCGCTCCGCGTTGACGACGACCGCGACGGTCTCGACCGCGGGCAGCACGGCCAACGTGCGGCCGAGAAAATCGGGATAACCGGGTGTGTCGAGGAGATTGACGAACGTGCCATCGTGCTCGAGGTGGCAGACGCTGACATCGAGCGAGTGGCCTTCGCGCTTCTCGATATCGGTGAAGTCCGATACGGTCGTGCCTTTCTCGACGCTGCCGGCCGCGGGGATCGCCCCGGCCTTGGCGAGCAGCTGCTCGACGAGTGTGGTCTTCCCCGACCCCGCATGACCGACGACGGCGATGTTGCGGAGTTTCTCGGCCGCGGGTGATCTCGACGTTTCGGTCACAGCACACTCCCCGTTCTTGTAGGTTATGTTCTATGAAGAGGCGAGCTTCATTTGTATCCTAGCAAGACTCCGCGCGCGCACAAGCCTGTCGGTTAGCCCGGCTATTGCTCGGCTTCCTCGATCCGTCGGCGCTGCTCGGCCGCCTGCTCGTCGACGGTTTGCTGCACGCCCTCGGCGCGATCGATGGTGCTGGTCAGGGGATCGAAGACCGTCTCTCGCGGCTCCGCGGCCTCGCGTTGCGAGTCGTTGGAGGCGCTGTCATCGGACGCGGCGCCGCCGCAACCGCTGACCGCGAAGGCGGCCGCACATACCAGAATCAAAGCTCGCATGGTGCTCTCCTGCCGACCCTTGAGCAGCTCAATCTACCAGCGTCGGTTTGGAAATGACGAGACATGGCGCACGTGCTCGAGGTTTGCGCGATTTCGCCCGTCGCGGCGCTCGGTGTATTCTCGGCCCCCCATGATCACGACAACCAACCCCAATTCCGGTAAGCGGGGATCCATCGACCTGATCAAGGTCGCCTGCTGGGCCGGAATAGCCGCCTATGTCGTAGCCAAGGTCGTGCGTCTACAAGAGGGCGCAACGCTCGGCGAGCTCTTCGATTTCGGCGATCCTTCGTTGTGGGGCCTGATGGTCGGAGCGTGCATCGTCGGACTCATCTTGAGGTCGCCGAAGATCCGCCGCGCAGCGACGTTGATCGAGGCCAACGAAACCCGCGCAGTCACCTGGTCGTTTACGACCGTGTTCACGGTCATGGCCGCGTATTACTTCCTGCGGCCCGTGCGCGATTCCATGGCCAGCGATTGGACCGACGCCGAGATCTCGCAGCTCTGGACGATTCAATTCTTTTTGAGTCTCGGCCTCGTGATGATCTACGGATTCGCGTGCTCGAAAATCCGCTTCCGGCTGCTGGTCCCCGCGGTCTACACCTTCTACGCAGTGACCTTCGCGCTGTTCTATTTCGGCCCAAGCTTCGTCGCCGACCGCGTTCTGCTCGACAAGAGCTTCTACGTTTGGGTCAGCCTCTTCAGCTTGTTTCATCTTTCGGTGTTCTGGAGCTTCATGGCCGATACCTTCAGCCTGGAGCAATCGAAACGCCTGTTCCCGTTCATTGCCGCCGGCGCGAGCGCCGGCGCCGCCGCAGGCCCGCTCGTCGTGGCCGTCATAGTCAGCGACGTCGGCAACGACAACTTGATGCTCCTCGCGGCCGGGGTTCTGTTGCTCTCGATTCCGATGGTCCTGTATCTGCAGCGGCTCAAAATCGTCGACCTGCACAACGAGAGCGTGAGCGCGAATCTCGGCGCTGCGACGATGGGCGGTAAGTGGTGGCAGGGGTTTCGGGATTTCGCAACGAGTCCCTATCTCCTGACTATCGGCCTATTCATCCTGTTGTATACGGCCATTCAGGCGTTCATTTACTTGGAAACGACCGAGCTGCTCAGAATCTACGAGCAGCGCGAGCAGCGCACGACGATTCTCGCCTTGCGCGACGCGGTCGTGAACATCCTGACGTTCGGTCTCGGGCTGTTCGTCACGAACCGGATCGTCAAACGGTTGGGGATGCCCTGGACGCTCGCGCTGCTGCCGGTCTTTTGCGCGTTCGGCTTTGTGATTCTCGCAATGGCGCCGATACTGTCCGTCTTGCTTGCCATCGACATTGCACGGCGAGCCGGCGAATACGGGCTCACGCGGCCTGCGCGCGAAATGCTATTCACGAGCGTGGATCGCGAGACGCGCTTCAAGACCAAGCCCGTGATCGACGTCGTCGTCTATCGCGGCGGCGATGCATGGTGGGGCGGGGTGTTCGCATTCCTGAGCGAAGGCCTCGGGCACGGATTCGCGGCGTTGTCGCTGATCGGGGCAGGGTTCGCGGCCGTTTGGGTCGCAGCCAGCGTCTATCTCGGCCGGGTCTTCAATCGCCGAGAGGGACACGAACAGGCGGCGGAGCCAGTGACGATCGCGCGCCGCGAAGCCGCGACATAGGCGCGCCCTAGAAGCTCGCGCTAGCGATATCCGAGGAGCTTGCGCAGGCCGCGGAAGGCCGCCAACGGCTCGGTGATCACGAACGTCGGGATCGACTCCATATATTCGCGGTATCGGCCTTTTGCGACGAATCGCTCGCGGAACGGCGACGCCTCGAACTCGCGGAGTAAGTGCGGCACGATCCCGCCGCCGATGAAGACGCCGCCGCGCGCGCCGACCGTGAGCGCTAGATTCCCGGCAACCGTACCGAGCATGCCGAAGAACATCGCGAGCGTCTTCGTTGCGAGCGGCTCGCCTTTGCGCGCCAATCCCGTGACGTCCATCGATGTGACCTTCGCGACCTCGCGGCCGGCGCTTTTGCCGAGCAGCTCGTAGAGCCGAACGAGCCCTGGACCGCACAACACTCGTTCGGCCGAGCAATGCCCGGTCTCATGCCGAACGCGGTCGATGACGGAAGCCTCCTCGCTCGTCGTCGCCGGGAGCGTGACGTGGCCGCCTTCGCCGCTGACGGCGGCCCACGTGTCGCCGGTCGGCACGAGCGACGCGACGCCGAGGCCCGTGCCGGGACCGATGACCGCGAGCGGCATGCGCGTGATCGCCGTGCCGCCGCCTACTTGCGTGCGATCTTGCGGACCCAAGCTCGGCAAAGACCAGGCGACTGCGGCGAAGTCATTGACGACGTTGAGGCGCGTGAAGCCGAGATCCTCGCGGAGCTGCGCCTGGCTGAACCGCCAGTCGATGTTGAGCATCTGCACGTCGTCGCCGAGCACGGGCGCGGCGACGGCCAGCGCGGCGCGCCGCGGCCGATCGCTCGCGCGTCGCTTCTCGAGATAGGCCTCGAGCACGTCTTCGAGCCGTTGGAACCCTTGGTTCTCGAAGGTCTGCGCCGAGACGACCTGCCCGCGGTCATCGAGCAGGGCGCAACGCGAGTTCGTGGCGCCGATATCGGCGATCAAATCCATTTGACGCTCTCGTCTTCCGAATATCGGGAATAGTACCAGGCCGGGAGACCTGATAAATCAGCGAGGTTGCATCACTCCGTTCCGGCTCAGCAACCGGCTCGCTGCAAGCTGCGACTGCTGTTAGGCGTTGAGATCGGGAATCCGGGCGCTCTCGAGCTGCGTGATCATGTCCTTCAGCATGAGCTTTCGCTTCTTGAGCCTACGGAGCATGATTTGATCGACTTGAGGGTCGATCGCAAGCCGCGAGATCGCCTGGTCCAAGTCCTGATGCTCGACGCGCAACTGTTTCAGTCGCGCTATGTTTCTGAAAGCCTCGGTTTCGATCTTCGAATCCACTATCGTGATCTTACGGGCGCCAGCCAGTCACGCGCAGTGTCGCCTATCGCCAGGAACGAAGGGTTTAGCAAACCCTCTTTCGAGTTGTACGTCACTGGCTGGCCTTCGAGGTCGATCATACTCCCTCCGGCGCATTCGAGGATAGCCTGCGCTGCGGCCGTGTCCCATTCGGACGTCGGGCCGAGCCGCGGGTAGACGTCGGCCGCGCCCTCGGCGACTAGACATATCTTGATGGCGCTGCCCATGGGCTTGCGAACATGAGGGCCGAGGCGCTCGAGGTAGGCCTCGAGCTCATCGCTCGCGTGGCTCCGGGAGCAGACGACGCGCGGCGGGTCGGCCGCCGGGCGCGCGACCCTGATCGGCTCGAGCGCCCCGCGGGCGCGGCGCCGAAACGCGCGGCCCCGCGCCGCGGCGCTGTACTCGAGATCGAGCGCCGGTGCCAAAACCACGCCGAGCACGGCCCGGCCCCGGTCGATGAGCGCGATGTTCACCGTGAACTCGCCGTTGCGCTTGATGAATTCCTTGGTCCCGTCGAGCGGGTCGACGAGCCAGTAGCGCTGCCACGTTCGGCGCGCCGCGTAGGCCACGCCGCTGCCCTCCTCCGAGAGCAGCGGCAGCCGCGGCGCGAGCGCCGCGAGCCGCTTGGCGATGAGGTCGTGCGCGGCTCGGTCGGCCTCCGTGAGCGGCGAGCGGTCGTCTTTGAGCTCGACGCCGAAGCCGCGGTCGTAGACCTCGAGAATCGCCTTGCCGGCCGCGCGCGCGATCGTGCGGACGGGATCGAGCAACGATTCGCAGGAGGGCTCGTTCAGATGCGACTCCTGTATCATCCCCTCGCGATGGCGGACGCGGGCGCTCTCATTCCTTGGACTCGAATCGACACGGTTTTCGTCGACATGGACGGAACTCTGCTCGATCTAGCGTTCGACAACTTCTTCTGGCTCGAGCTCGTGCCGGCGCGGTACGCCTCCGCGCGCGGCCTCGATGAGGTTACCGCGCACGCGACCGTGACGCGTAAGTTCGCCGAAGCGCTCGGGACCTTGCCATGGTACTGCCTCGACCACTGGAGCCGAGAGCTCGGGCTCGATATCGCGGCGCTGAAGCGCGAGCATCGTCACCTGATCCGGATTCTGCCCATGGTAACGGAATTCCTCGCCGCAGCGCGCTCACGGGCGCGCCGCGTGGTCATCCTGACGAATGCGCACCGGCAGACGCTCGAGATCAAGATGAACGAAACGCGCCTCGACGACCAAGTCGATTGCGTAGTCTGCTCGCACGACCTCGACGCTCCAAAGGAAAGCGGCGAATTTTGGGCGGAGCTCGCGCGCCGCGAACCGTTCGATCCCGAGCGCACGCTGCTGCTCGACGACAGCGTCGCGGTGCTGCGGGCAGCGCGGGAATTCGGGCTTGAGCGCTCCGTCGCGATCCGCCGCCCTGATTCACGCAGGCCCGCGCGGACCATCGAGGAGTTCAGCGCCGTCGACGGCGTCGCCGACCTGGTCTGAGAGCTGTGCGGCATTGATTTTGTGGGAGCGTGTTTAGCCGTGATTCCTAAAGAGTCGCGACTGAAGTCGCTCCTTTAGAGCGGTTACTGCGGACGCTGCGGATGTCGATGTCCCGGTTTGTGCGGACGCCCCCCGCCACCCGGGCCGCTGCGCCGGCCGCCGCGTCGCGGTCTGTGGCGGGAGCCGCCGGGATGCGATTGCGCCGGCCGCGGGGGAGCGGCGCGCAGCGCCGCCGCAAACTCCTCGAGCGCAACGCGGTCGATCGCGGCAACGGGGATTTTGTGGCCGATATACGTTTCGATGTCGGGTAACGAGGTCACGTAGTCCTCGCAGCCGAAGCTGATCGCGTCGCCGAAGGCGCCCGCGCGCGCCGTGCGGCCGATTCGGTGCACGTAGTCCTCGACCTCTTGCGGGAGGTCGTAGTTGAACACATGGCTCACGTCCGGCACGTGCAATCCGCGCGAGGCGACATCCGTGCCGATGAGCACCGGCAGCGAGCCGTTCTGAAACTCGCGCAGCATGTGTAAGCGTTTGCGCTGCGGCACGTCTCCGGAGATCGCCGCTGCGTGGATGCCGGCACGCTCGAGCCGGTCATGCAAACGCTCGACCTCGCGGCGCGTGTTCACGAAGACCATCGTGCGGTGCGCGTCCATCTGCTTGAGCAGCATGATCAGGAGCGGAGTCTTCTCCTCGTTCGCGGGGAAATAGATGCTTTGGCGAACGCGATCGACGGTGACTTTGTCGGGCTCGATGCGGATGAGGTCGGGATCGTTCATGTGCTCGTATGCGAGCTCGAGCACGCGATGCGACAACGTCGCCGAGAAGAGGAGGTTCAGGCGGTGGTCGCGTTGCGGTAGACGGCGCAGCACGTAACGGATGTCGCGGATGAAGCCGAGATCGAACATGCGATCCGCCTCATCGAGCACCAACACTTGCACGCGGCGAAAACTGAACACACCTTGCTTGTAGAAGTCGATGATTCGCCCTGGTGTGCCGATGAGGAGGTCGACTCCTGCACTGAGCTCTTGGCGTTGTTTGTCGTAGTCCGTGCCGCCGAATGCGAGACCGAGCCGGTAGCGAAGATGGCGGCCGAGCCCGGTTGCGTCCTTGTGAATCTGCACGGCGAGCTCGCGCGTCGGCGCGAGGATCAAGGCGCGCGGACCGTCTTGCTTGTTCGTGAGCGCCGGGCGCGTGTCGAGCTGATGAAAGAGCGCGATCAAATAGGCTGCGGTCTTGCCCGTGCCGGTTTGGGCTTGGCCTGCGACGTCGCGGCCCTTGAGCGCGAGCGGCAACGACTGGCTCTGAATCGGCGTGCACGTCGTGAACCCGGCATCCGCGATTCCCTGCATGAGCGCCGCAGAGAGCGGTAATTCGACAAAACGCACGGAACCGGCGCCGGGATTCGTCGGTGGCGTTGCGGCTGGAGGGGACTCGGATACTTGCAAAATGTCTTCTCAGCGGTCCAAAATAGGCTTGTAGGCGAGGACTCTCGCTGTTCTAGACACCCACAAGATTCCCGCGTACCTCGAAAAAAGCGACCAGTCGCCCCATTGTGCCTGAACTGTCAGGGGCACGTCACTTTCAGTCTATCTCCGCGGCGCTCTAGGCCCAGCCTGTAACGGCCGCAGGATCTTAGCAGGGATATTTTAAGGAACCGGAGGATTATCGAGCGTGAGTGAGCAGATCGTGCACACGACGGACGCCAAGTTCGAGGCCGACGTCATCAAATCGAACATGCCGGTGCTCGTGGACTTTTGGGCAGAATGGTGCGGCCCGTGCCACGCAATCGCTCCTTTGATCGACCAGGTTGCGACCAACTATCAAGGCCGCCTGCGCGTGGTGAAGGTCAACGTCGACGAAAATCCGATCGCGGCGCAGAAGTTCAACGTCCGCAGCATCCCGACGCTATTGCTGTTCAAAGGCGGAGCCGTCGCGGCTCAGCAGGTCGGCGCCCTATCGCGGGCGCAGCTCGAAGGCTTCCTCAACGCTCGGCTCGGCGCACCGGAGCGCAGCACCGCCTAGGTTTTCTACCAACAAACGGAGTAGTCGTGAGGGGATATTTGGGTAATTCAGCACGTGCCCGCGTGAAGGGCGGCCCGCGGCCGCCGCGCGACGGCAACGACGGCAGGAGAGGGCAACGGCAGGACCAGCCGCGGCGAGAGGAGTTTCCTGACGACGAGGAATTCGATGTCATCCCGGCCGCCGAGCTCGAGGTGTCCAAGAATGCAATGAACCTCTCGGAGCTCAAGACGCGGCCCGCGACCGAGCTCGTCGCGTTGGCCGAGTCGATGCAGCTCGAGAACCTCGCCCGGTCGCGCAAGCAAGACATCATCTTCTCGATTCTCAAAGCTCACGCACGCAACGGCGAGAACATTTTCGGCGAAGGCGTGCTCGAAATCCTCCAGGACGGTTTCGGTTTCTTGCGCTCCGCCGATGGCTCATATCTCGCGGGACCCGACGACATCTACGTTTCGCCGAGCCAAATTCGGCGGTTCAATTTGCGCACCGGCGACACGGTTTCCGGGTTGATTCGGCCGCCGAAGGACGGCGAGCGCTACTTCGCGCTGCTCAAAGTCGGCCAGATCAATCACGACGGACCTGAGCAAGCGAAGAGCAAAGTGCTCTTCGAGAACCTCACGCCGCTCTTCCCGAAGAAACGCCTCAAGCTCGAGCAGGGCAACGGCAGCACCGAGGATCTCACGGCGCGCATCATCGACATGGTCGCGCCGATCGGTAAGGGCCAACGCGGCCTCATCGTCTCGCCGCCGAAAGCCGGCAAGACGATGCTTCTGCAGAATATCGCTTCCTCGATCTCGGCGAACCATCCGGAGTGCGTGTTGATCGTGCTCCTCATCGACGAGCGTCCCGAGGAAGTCACCGAGATGGAGCGCACCGTGCGCGGCGAGGTCGTCTCGAGCACGTTCGACGAGCCCGCGACGCGCCACGTGCAGGTCGCCGAGATGGTCATCGAAAAGGCCAAGCGCCTGACCGAGCACAAGGAGGATGTCGTCATCCTTTTGGATTCGATCACGCGTCTCGCGCGCGCCTACAACACGGTCGTGCCGTCGTCGGGCAAGGTCCTTACGGGCGGCGTCGATGCGAACGCGCTGCAGCGTCCGAAGCGGTTCTTCGGCGCGGCGCGCAACATCGAGGAAGGCGGCAGCCTCACGATCATCGCCACGGCCTTGATCGACACGGGCTCGAAGATGGACGACGTCATCTACGAGGAGTTCAAGGGCACGGGCAACATGGAGATCCATCTCGACCGCCGGATCTCCGAGAAGCGCGTCTTCCCGTCCATCAACATCAACCGCTCGGGCACGCGTAAAGAGGAGCTCCTCACGCAGCCCGACGAGCTGCAGAAGATGTGGGTGCTGCGCAAAGTGCTGCACCCGATGGACGAGCTCGCGGCCATCGAGTTCCTGCTGAGCAAGCTCCAGGACACGAAGACCAACGCCGACTTCTTCGAGGCGATGAAGCGCTAAGACGCTGTGGGAGCGGCTTCAGCCGCGACCTCCGCGTGGACGAAATCGCACTGTCGGCCGCGCGAGGTCCGCGTTGTCGAATACGATCCCCGCGCGTTCCTTCGGCTCACACTGCCGCATGTAGAGCTGTTGGCCGGGAACGTAGCGCCGCTCGTACTTGCCGCGTGTTTCTCCCGCATCCCCGCCGTTGCGTGCATCACGCGCAACCGCCCGCTCGACGGTGATCGCGAACGGCGCATCCACCCAAATCGTCAGGTCCCAGAAACCCTCGAGCTCCGGTCTCTGCAGGAAGACGCCGTCGAACAAGAGCACGGCATCGTCGGCGGCAACTCGCTGCGGTGTTTCCGCGGCCCGATCTACGCGATAGTCGAACATGGCCGCGCGGAACTTGCGGTTGCCCTTCGGTCCCAAGGGCTCGAGGAGCTCCCGGCAGAGCGCGGCGTAGTTGAAGGAATCGAGAAAGTAGCCTTCTGGTGAATCGCTGCCGCGGGCATACCGAATCGCGCGCGGATTGTGAAAGCCGTCGATGGAGGCCCGAATGACTTCGCGCCGTGCGCGCCGGATCGGCTCGACGAGCTCGTCGGCGAGGGTCGTTTTGCCGGATCCGTCGACGCCGTCGATCGCAACGCGGGCCGGAAGGCCTGGTCGCGCCGCGACGATGGCCGCGGCCAGCTCCTCGATGCAAGTTCCTCGGCGCGGTGACACTCTATCCCCACGGCAGCGCGACGATGGGGAAAATCACTCTCCAATCCCCTGGCTGACCCGAAACACGTGCCCGTCCGGATGGCGCACGTGCATCTCGCGCACGTTCCACGGCATGTCGGTTGGTGGCCACGTAACCTCCAGGCCTTGCTCGAGGCAGCGGCGGTGAACCGCTTCTACGTCGTCCACCCAGATCGACATCCACACTGCCTTCTCTTTTCGAACCCGTCGAAGCTCTGTTGAATGTTCGAGACGTTCAGAATTGGGACGATTCTATGCGCGCGCATACAACCCCTTGACACGAACTATTACAAGTGTATTTAATGGACTCGAATACAGGTGTATTAGTCGATGAAGATTAGCGAAGCCGAAAGCAAGGTACTCGAAGTCTTCTGGCGCGCCCAGGGGCTGCTCAGCGCCGATGACGTCGTGGCCGCGATGGACAACGACCGCGACTGGTCAGCCGGCACGATCCGCACGTTCCTCACGCGGCTCGTCAAGAAAGAGGCGCTAGCCGCGACGCGCGACGGGCGCCGCTATCTCTACCGGCCGCTGGTCCGGCGCGAAGACTACGTCCACGAGCAGAGCCGCAAGCTCATCGACCAGCTTTTCGACGGCCGCATCACGCCCTTCATTACCCAATTCTCGGAACGCCAGGACTTGAGCCGCGACGACGTTAAAGAGCTCAAGCGTCTGATCGCGAAGCTCGACGATGATCGCTGAAACAATTTTTGCGGCGCTCCTCCGCATCGAGATCGTCGCGAGCATCGCGATCGTGCTCGTGCTCGCGCTGCGTCCACTGGTGTTGCGCCATGTCGGCGCGACGGTCGCCTATTGGCTCTGGCTGATCGTGCCCGTCGCCGCGGCGGGGAGCTTCCTGCCCGCACGCGAGCGCGTGGTGCTCATCGATCCCTACGCGAACGTCGTGGTCGCGCAAAATGAAATCGCTCCGACTGAAACCGCGCCGCCGGCGCCGAACACAGCATCCGCTACGGTCACGCCGGCGACTGCCACCTCCCTCCCGGCACTCGCCGACTTGGCTCTAGTGGTTTGGCTGCTCGGCGCTGGCGCGCTACTGGCGCGATCGATCGTGAGCACGCGGC
This sequence comes from Gammaproteobacteria bacterium, assembly GCA_036555065.1. Classification (GTDB taxonomy): domain Bacteria; phylum Pseudomonadota; class Gammaproteobacteria; order Steroidobacterales; family Rariloculaceae; genus DATBLZ01. The sequence goes on along the minus strand of DATBLZ010000006.1, from coordinate 8,951 downwards.
GCTTCGCCGCGGATCCTTCGGTCGGGCCCGCGCTCGTCGGCGTGTTCCGGCCAAAGCTCGTGCTGCCGCAGGATTTCGAAGCGCGCTTCGACCGCGATGAGCGCGCGCTGATTCTTGCCCACGAGCAAGTCCATCGCGTCTCGGGCCACACGGTCGTCAACGCGCTCGTCGAGCTCGCGCGGTGTGCGAGCTGGTTCAATCCGCTTGCGCATCTCGCGGCGCTGACGCTCAGGACCGATCAGGAGCATGCGTGCGACGCCGTCGTCATCGCGGCGCGTCCGACCGCGCGGCGCGCGTACGCGGAAGCGTTGCTCAAGACGCAAGTCTCGCCGGCCTTCGTGCCACTGGGGTGCACTTGGACGAGCCGCTCGGGCCAACGGCTCGGCGAGCGCATCGCGCTGCTCGGCCGTCCGTCGTTGAGCCGCCGCGGCGCAGTCGGTGGCGCGTCCGCGGTCGCGCTCATGAGTCTTGCATTGGGCTACGCGGCGTGGGCGCAGCAGCCCGAGCGCGTCGTCACGGAGGTCGCGAGGCCAGAGGCCGTTTGGACAGCCTCGGCGGATGCGCCCGAGGGCACGCTGAGCCACGATCTCGAGAAGCAGCGGCACGACTTCTTCATCGGTCTCGCGCAGAAGGGCGACATCGACATGGTCTTCTTCGGCACCACGGAAACCGAGATGTGGTGGTGGCCGGACCGCGGCCGCGCAGTGTGGGACGAGGCCTTCGGGTCCCTCAAGGCCGCGAACTTCGGCTCGCAAGGCACGAGCCCGAGGAGCCTCCCGTGGCGCATGCGAAATGGCGAGCTCGACGGCTACGAGGCGAAGCTGATCGTGTGGCAGACATGGCCTCCCCACCTAGGTGTGGTTGGCGCCGACGGCCGCGCCGACGTCGTGGCGACCTACGCCCCGATCATTGCCGAGATTCGCGCGCGCCAGCCGCAAGCCAAGATCCTACTCATGCCCCCCGTGCCGCGCGGCCTGCCCTCGCAACGCGTTCGATCGCTAGATCCCCGACGGGGCGACACGCTCGACGAGTGGCGGCCAACGGCCGCGGAATACGCCGCATTGCTCGCGCCGCTCGTCGACAATGAAACCGTCTTCTACGCCGATATTGGCGAGCGCTTCTACCATGCGGACGGTACGTACGACCGTGCGATGTGGAGCACGCCGGGAGGCGCGGGCGTCGGAATGCAGCCGGCTGCTTTCGACGTGTGGGCCGAGGAGCTTCAACCGTGGATCGACCGCTTCGTTCGTTGACGCGTAGGGTCGTGCGTCGAGCCGTCGAATTGGCAGCCGCGGCGATCGCGATGCTCGCTTGCGCGGGCGCCGTCCAAGCGCATCACTCGGCCAGCATGTTCGTATTGACCGCGCCCGTCTGGGTGCAGGGAACCGTCGTGCGGTTCGACCGCGTCAATCCTCACTCGATCGTGACGGTGGAAGAAGAGACGAAGGGCGGGCAGGTTCACCGCTGGGCCGTTGAAGGCCCCGATCTTCGACGGCTCGATCTACGCGGCATCGACCAAAGTTTTCTCGAAGCCGGCGCCGTCGTGAGGTTCTGTGCCTTCCCGCTCAAAGAGGAATGGGCGGCTCGACCCCCGAGTGCCGTTACCGCCGCCCGGTCGGCGCAGTTCGTCCACGGACATATCTTGGTGATGCCGGACGGGCAAAAGTTGCCGTGGGGATCCTATGGAAAGCTCGGCGAGTGTATTCGCAGCGATGACGACGGGGAGCGGCAGTCATGGCTCGACTTCCTGAACTCCAACCCGCAAATTCGAGATGCCTTGTGTCGCGAGCGGTCGTCGTCGTTCCAGACGACCGAGGCGTCGAAGGCGTTCGTGGAAGAGATCAACGCCCTGCTCGCCAAGCCGTGCGAGTAGCAGACCTTGGCCGCAGGCGAGTCTAGGTTCGGCAACGGACCGGCAGCATCCGTCTAGTGCTCGGCCCGAGCGAGCGCGCGGTGCCCGATGTCTGTTCGCCAAAATGCGCCGTCCCAGCGAATCTTCGTGATCTCCGCGTAAACGCGCGCGCGCGCGTCCGCGACGTCGCGGCCGAGGCCGACCGCACAGAGCACGCGGCCGCCATCGGTGACGACTTGCTCGCCTTGCAGGCGCGTGCCGGCGTGGAAGATCTTCACTGAGTCTCCGCCGACGTTGCCGAGCCCCGTGATCGCATAGCCTTTTTGGTAGGGGCCGGGGTAGCCGCGGCTCGCCATGACGACGCCGACGGCCGCGCGGGGGTCCCACTCGACTGGCGTTCTCGCGAGCCGGCCTTCGAAGCACGCGAGGCAGAGGTCGAGGAAATCGGATTTCAGGCGGCACAGGATCGGTTGCGTCTCGGGGTCGCCGAAGCGGCAGTTGAACTCGAGCACCCGCGGCTGGCCGGCGGCGTCGATCATGACGCCCGCATATATGAACCCACGGTAAGCGATGCCTTCTGCGGCGAGCCCCTGGACGGTCGGCAGCATGATCTCGCGCATGATTCGCTCGTGCACGGCGGGTGTGACCACGGGCGCGGGCGAGTAGGCGCCCATGCCGCCCGTGTTCGGGCCGCGATCGCCGTCGTCGCGCGTCTTGTGATCCTGCGAGCTCGCAAGCGGCAGCACGTGGCCCTCGGCGACGAGCGCGATGAAGCTCGCTTCCTCGCCTTTCAAAAACTCCTCGATGACGATCTCATCACCGGCTGCGCCGAATTCATGCGCAGCGAGCATGCTGCGCACGGCTTGCTCGGCCGTCGCGCGATCCTGTGCGACGATGACACCTTTGCCGGCCGCGAGCCCGTCGGCTTTGACGACGATCGGCACCTCGTGCTTGCGCAGATACTCGAGCGCGGGCTCGAGCTTCGTGAAACGCGCGTACTGCGCCGTCGGAATCTTATGGCGCTGCAAGAAATCTTTCGCGAACGCTTTCGAGCCTTCGAGACGTGCGGCGGCCGCGGTTGGTCCGAGGCAGCGTAAGCCCGCATCGTCGAAACGATCGACGATGCCTGCAACGAGCGGTTGCTCGGGGCCGACGATCGTGAGATCGATCTTCTCGCGCTCGGCGAATGCGGCGAGCCCATCGATATCGGAAGCCGCGATCGGCACGTTGCGCACGCGCGGCTCGATCGCCGTGCCGGCGTTGCCGGGCGCGACGAGCACTTCGCGCACGCGCGACGACTGCGCGATCTTCCAAGCGAGCGCGTGCTCGCGGCCGCCGCTGCCGATGATGAGGACTCGCATCAGTGCTTGAAATGCCGGCGGCCCGTGAAAACCATCGCGATGCGATACTTGTTCGCGGCCATGATGACTTCCTCGTCGCGTACCGAGCCGCCCGGTTGAATCACGGCGGTCACACCGGCTTTCGCAGCAACCTCGAGGCCGTCGCGAAACGGAAAGAACGCATCCGACGCCATGACGGCGCCCTTGAGCGAGAACTTTTGCTCCTGCGCTTGCATGACCGCGATCCGCACGCTCATGACGCGGCTCATCTGCCCCGCGCCGATGCCGAGCGTCCTCTCGTCCTGCGCAAGCACGATCGCGTTCGACTTGACGTGGCGCACGACCTTCCACGCGAACATGAGATCGCGGAGCTCGGTCCTCGTGGGCTTGCGCTTCGTGACGACTTTGAGCTCGCGCTTCGTGAGCTCGACCCAGTCGCGCTCCTGGAGCAAAACGCCGCCGTCGAGCGCCTGGAGCTCCCACTCGTGCGCGTGCGCCGCTTTCTCGCCGCATTCGAGCACGCGAATGTTGGCCTTTCGTTCGAGGACCTCGGCGGCCCGCGCCTCGATCTTCGGCGCGACGATGACTTCGGCGAACTGATTGTCGAGGATCGCTTCCGCCGCGCCCGCATCGAGCGTTCGATTGAACGCGATGACGCCGCCGTAGGCCGACGTCGGATCGCTCGAATAGGCGCGCTCGTACGCGGACTTGAGCTTCTTGCCCGTCGCGACGCCGCAAGGGTTCGCATGCTTGACGATGACGCACGCGGGCGCAGTCCACGAGCGCACGCACGCGAGCGCCGCGTCGGCATCCGTTAAGTTGTTGAAAGACAGCGGTTTTCCCTGTATCAGCGTCGCGGCTGCGAGCGCGCCCGCGGGCGCCCCGGGATCGACGTAAAGCGCCGCGGATTGATGCGGATTCTCGCCGTAACGCAGGAGCGACTTCCGTTGCCACGCGCGCACGAGACGCTCCGGAAACGCGGCCGCGGCATCCTCGACACGTCCGCCCAAGTAGCTCGCGATCTGCGCATCGTACGCGGCCGTGTACGCGAAGGCCTTCGTCGCAAGCTGCCGCTTGAACGCGGCCGGCGGCTGCTTGCCGCCGCGATAGCGCTCGAGCACTTTCTCATAGTCGGCCGGGTCGACGACGACCGCGACGCGCGCGTGGTTCTTCGCGGCTGCGCGAATCATCGCCGGGCCGCCGACGTCGATGTTCTCGATCGCGTCGGCGTCGGTGCTCTTCGGGTTCGCGACAACCTGACCGAACGGGTACAGGTTCACGACTGCGAGATCGATGCGCTCGATGCCGTGCTGACGCAGCGCGGCGTCGTCTTTGCCCGCGCGCGCGAGCAAGCCGCCGTGCACGCTCGGGTGCAAGGTCTTGACGCGGCCGTCCATGATTTCGGGAAAGCCCGTGATGTCGGTGACGTTGATCACGGGCACGCCGGCTTCGCGGAGGAGCGCCGCTGTGCCGCCGGTCGAGACGATGTCGAACCCGAGGGCTACGAGCTCTTCGGCGAACGGAACCAGGCCTTTCTTGTCGGCGACGCTGAGCAGCGCGCGGCGACGAGGTCGGCTCGGGCGCTTCATCCGCCCGTCAGCTTGTAGGACTTGAGCTTCTTCCGGAGCGTCCCGCGGTTGATGCCGAGGATGTCGGCCGCCTCGCTCTGGTTGCCGTTCGTGTATCGGAGCACGGCCGTGAACAGCGGGCGCTCGACCTCGCCGAGCACGAGATCGTAGAGGTCGCCGGGCTTATGGCCGTTGAGCTGCGCGAAATACACGCGCAGAGCTTCGTCAGTGAGCGTACAGAGCGTCTTGTTCTTGATGCCGACGCGCGGTGGTCTGCCGAGCGCTTTCTTCGCGCTCGATCTTTTCTGAATGCTAATGCTCGTCACGACGCTCTCCCTTACCGGCATCCGTTCCGGCGTCACCCCAATGACCGAAAGCGGCGCCATCCCCAATGACGCGACTACGGTCTGCTGCAATCTAAGAGCCCTTTACTAATTTTCGGTGGAGTCACCGATCGTAGGGCGAGAAAATCATAGCACGAAAAATCTGGAACGAACGAAAGAGAGAGATTTTTTTTGCGCCTACTCGAACACGTCGTCGCCGTCGCAACGCAACCCCGTCGCTCCGACGACGCAGACATCGATTTCGAATCCGGCCGCGTCGGGTCCTGGATCGACGACGACGAGCTCTGCGGTGACGCTTGCACCAGGAGCGAGCATCGCACCGGGCGCGACGGTCGCGGCGCCATAGTCCGCCGGAACGAATGCGCGTCGTCCGACCGTGCGTTCCCAACGATCTAGGAGACGCAGTTGAACCTGAGGGTAAGGTTGCGCGAGCGTTCCGCGATTGCGGATGCGCGCCGTGATGACGAGGTTGCCGCGGCCCGACTCGCCCGGACTCATCGCCGCTGTCGCCCCGAGCACCTCGTATCGATCGAGGTCCCAGCGCGGCACGAGCGTCAAGCCGAGCGCCGCGTAGGCGCGTTGGACCAGCGGGACGCGCGTCGCGAGCACGTCGCTGAACGAGTGCGCGACCTGGACGACCAAGGCGAGCCCGGCCAAGACCGCCGCGGCCGTCCAGAGCCGGCTCCGGGGCGGGGAAGCGACCTGCGTCAGCGTCCAAAGCTCGCCGGCGCTTGGCGGTCCCGAAGCGCCGAGCTCGGGCGCCGAGTCCGTGAGCATCGCCGCGACGCGATCGCGACTGAAGTCGCTGCCACCACGAGAGTCGCTTCCACTCGGTGCTGACACGTCGGCGCTCTTCGTGACCGCCGGCTCGGGTGTGGGGACGGCTCGCAGCCGTGGTTCCGTGGCGGCCGGCGTCTCCAAGATTTCCGGCCAAGCCGACGACTTCGATGTGGTAGGTACTGCGGGTGGCGGCGCAGCCGGGGCCGTCGGTGCCGGCGCGGGTGCCGGTGCGGGAGAGGGCGCCGACGCGGGTGACGCCGGACGCGCCTTCGGCGCGTCCTCGGAATCGTGCAACCCGAGATGGGCATTGAAAACGTTCGAGCAGCGGCCGCAGCGCACTTGTCCCGCGGCCTTGCGCAGCATCTCCTCGCTGATGCGGAAGGTCGTCTGACACTGAGGGCAGCGAGTGAGTAGCGACATCCGTGGCTACATTCTACTCGACCGCGCGTCTGCGCCTTGCCGTGATGCAGAGCCACTGCTCCTGGGCGGCGCTTGCGAACGCCTCGAAGCTCGCCGAATACGCCGCCTCGACCGCCTCGCGCTGATCCGCGAGTATCCCGGTCAAGACGACCGTCGCCCCGGGCTCTGTGCACTCTGCGAAGCGCGGCGCGAGGTCGATGAGCGTGCCGGCGAGGATGTTCGCGAGCACGAGGCCGACCTCGACCCGGGGCAAGCGCTCGGGTGGGCCGACCCAGAGCGACCGCCCGAGGTCGTTGAGTTGCGCGTTGTCCTTCGTCGCGATGAGCGCCTGGGGATCGTGGTCGACGGCCCAGCAGCGCTTTGCGCCGAGCGCGAGCGCCGCGAGCGCAAGAACGCCCGAGCCGCAGCCGAAATCGAGCACACGCGCGCCGCGCGGCGGGTGCCGCGCGAGCCAGTCCAAGCACATCGCCGTCGTCGGATGTCGGCCCGTGCCGAACGCGAGACCCATGTGGAGCCTGACCGTCGCTCCTTCCGCGGCTAAGGCACCGTCGGCGGGCACGATCGTGAGCGCGGATCCGAACTCGAGCGGCGTGATCCGCTCGCGCCACGCGGCGTGCCAATCCCATTCCTCGACGGCGGAAATCGACGACGCTTCCTCCGTGTGAACAGCGGCCTCGACGAGCGCGCGCAGGCGGTCGAGGTCGACGTCCGCAGCGAATAGCGCATGAAGCTCGACGTGCGGCCAGAGCGGCGTCGCGCCCGGCGCCGGCTCGAAGAGCGCGTCGTCGGCGGCATCGCCGGCCGCGAGCGCGGCGGCGCCGGCGAGCCGCAGCAACGCCTCGGCCTGCGGCACGTCCTCGGCGCGCACATGGACGACGAGTTGCTGCCAGCCCACGGCCGCTATTTGAGCCCGAGGCGCTTCTCGAGGTAGTGGATGTCGGTGCCGCCGGTCTTGAACGCCGAGTGCATGAGGATCTCCTGGTGCAGCGGCACGTTCGTATGAATGCCTTCGACGACGATCTCGTTGAGCGCCGTCGTCATGCGCGCAATCGCGGCCGAGCGGTCCTCGCCGTAGGCAATGAGCTTGCCGATCAGCGAATCGTAATAAGGAGGCACGGTATAGCCGCTGTACATGTGGCTGTCGACGCGAATGCCTGGGCCACCCGGCGGATGCCACAACGTCGCCGTGCCCGGCGAAGGCATGAACGTCCGCGGGTGCTCGGCGTTGATGCGGCATTCGACCGCATGGCCCGTCCAGCGGATGTCTTCTTGCTTGAAAGGCAAGCGCTCGCCGGCGGCAATGCCAAGCTGCGTCTTGACGATATCGATGCCCGTGACCATCTCGGTGACGGGATGCTCGACCTGGATGCGGGTGTTCATCTCGATGAAAAAGAACTCGCCGTTCTCGTAGAGGAACTCGAACGTACCGGCGCCGCGATAGCCGATCTCCTTACACGCGTTGACGCACTGCGCGCCGATGCGGTCGCGCTGCTCGGGCGTGATGAACGGCGCCGGCGATTCCTCGACGACCTTCTGGTGCCGGCGCTGCATCGAGCAATCGCGCTCGCCCAGGTGCACGGCGTTCCCGTGCTTGTCGGCGAGCACTTGGAACTCGACGTGGCGCGGGCGCTCGAGGAATTTCTCCATATAGACCTGATCGTTGCCGAACGCCGCGAGCGCCTCGGACTTCGTGATCGAGATCGCGTTGAACAAAGCCGCATCGCTGTGGACCACGCGCATGCCGCGGCCGCCGCCGCCGCCCGAGGCTTTGATCATGACGGGATAGCCGAGCGAGCGCGCGAGCCGCGCGTTCGCCTCGCTGTCGTCGCCGAGCGGGCCGTCCGAGCCCGGCACACAGGGCACGCCGGCCGCGCGCATCGTGCGGATCGCCGAGACCTTGTCGCCCATGAGCCTGATCGTCTCGGCCTTGGGGCCGATGAACTCGAACCCGCTCTCTTCGACGCGCTCCGCGAAATCGGCGTTCTCGGACAGAAACCCGTAGCCCGGGTGGATCGCGACCGAATCCGTGACCTCGGCAGCCGCGATGATCGCGGGCATGTTGAGATAACTCGACGCCGACGGCGCGGGGCCGATGCACACGGTCTCCTCGGCGAGCAGCACGTGCTGGAGGTTGGAATCCGGGATCGAATGCACGGCCACGGTCTTGATGCCCAATTCGCGGCACGCGCGCCAAATGCGCAGCGCGATCTCCCCGCGATTTGCGATCAGGACCTTGTCGAGCATCGCGGCGTTAGGGCTCGATGATGAACAGCAGTTGGCCGAACTCGACCGGGCTCCCGTTCTCGCAAAGGATGCTGACCACGCGCCCTTTAACGTCCGATTCGATCTGATTCATCATCTTCATGGCTTCGATGACGCAGAGCGTGTCGCCGGCCGCAACCGCCGAGCCGATCTCGACGAACGGCTTCGCACCCGGGCTCGGGGCGGCGTAGAACGTCCCGACCATCGGCGCCGTGATCTGATGGCCCGGCGGGGGCTCGGGGGCGGCAGCCGCGGCGGCAGCCGGAGCCGCGGGTGCGGTGGTCGCGCCCGCTGCGGGTGTGGCGACCGTGTGGGTCACGACCGGGGCGCCGGCCGGCGGCGCCCCCGGAGCCGGCGAATAGCGGCTGATGCGGACGGATTCCTC
>DATBLZ010000182.1:0-25329 GCA_036555065.1 Gammaproteobacteria bacterium | reverse complement strand
GAGCAACCGGTACGTCTCGGCATTCATCTGCCGCGCGAGCGCGCAGATCTCCTCATCGAGGTCGTCGATGGAGCGGCGGTCGGCCGACGGAAGGTCGGCCGCAGGATGGGGCGAACGGGCAGGCATGGAAGGTCTCCTCGGGGGCGTGGGTATACTGGTAGTATATCCAGCTACCGAAGAATTTCCCATTAATTATTAGGGCATTAGCGACAGTTTCGCTCGGGAGGCTCCTTCAGCCAGCAGGCATCGGCACGGCCAGCGCTTCGATGCGCCGCAGGACGCGGCGCGCGAGATCGTCGGCGAGCGAGCGGCGCAAGATGCGCTCCTCGCGTGCTTTGCCGAGCACTTGAGTCTCGTCGTACGTGTAACTGCGCGTGACGACGAGCTGCTCCGGCTCGATGAGGCTTTCGCTGCCGGCCTGCAACGCGAACGTCACGGCGTAGAAAATCTCGTACTCGCGCGGCGTGTTGCGCGCCGAGACCGAAAGCACGCGTTGACCCGTGCTGTCCTCGCTGATGATGAGCCGCGCGCCCGCTCGCTCGGGCGTACCGACGACCTCGAGGCCGCGCGAGCGCAGCGTATCGCGAAGACTGTCGTAGAACTCCGAGTTCGGCGTCGTCGTCTGCACATACGTCGTCGCCAAGACATTCGGCACGTCGCCCGTGCCCGCCAATTGAAAGCCGCAGCCGCAGAGCGCCACGCAAACGAGCGTCAAAACGACGGTGCATGTGCCGCGCACGAAGCGATGCGTGAGAATTACGGGCGCATTCATCATCGTGTAGCATCCTACGAATGGCCGGGTACCCGTTCAAGACCATCGAAGCCAAGTGGCAGCGCTATTGGGAAACGAACAAGACGTTTTCCGTGACCGCGATCGATAAATCGCGGCCGAAGTACTACGTGCTCGATATGTTTCCGTACCCGAGCGGCGACGGGCTGCACGTCGGCCATCCCGAGGGCTACACCGCGTCCGATATCGTCGCACGCTACAAGCGCATGCGCGGTTTCAACGTGCTGCATCCGATGGGCTGGGACGCGTTCGGCCTGCCCGCCGAGCAGTATGCGATCAAGACCGGGACGCATCCGAAGATCACGACGGAAAAGAACGTCAACCGCTTTCGCACACAGCTCAAGGCGCTCGGCTTCTCGTACGACTGGGAGCGCGAGGTCAATACGACGGATCCGCACTATTACCGTTGGACGCAATGGATCTTCAAGCAGCTCTTCGAGCGCGGCCTCGCCTACCAAGACGAAAAGCCGGTCTGGTGGTGCGCCGAGCTCGGAACGACGCTCGCAAACGAGGAAGTCATCGACGGGAAATCCGAGATCGGCGGCTTCGCGTGCGTGCGCCGACCGCTGCGTCAATGGGTGCTCAAGATCACCGAATACGCGGACGCGCTGCTCGCTGGGCTCGACGACCTCGACTGGCCGGCGAGCACGAAGGAGATGCAGCGCAATTGGATCGGGCGCAGCGACGGCGCCGAGATCGATTTCGCAATCCCCGGCAATGCGCGGCGGATTCGCGTCTTCACGACGCGCCCGGACACGCTTTTCGGCGCGACGTATATGGTGCTTGCGCCCGAGCACGAGCTCGTCGATGCCTTGACGACAAAACCGCAGAAGCGCGCCGTTGCCGCATACCGCGAGCAGGCCGCGAGCAAGAGCGAGCTCGAGCGCACGGCACAGAAAGACAAAACCGGCGTCTTCACGGGCGCCTATGCGGTCAACGCCGCGAACGGCAAGTCGATTCCGATCTGGATCGCCGATTACGTGCTCGCAGGCTACGGCACGGGCGCAATCATGGCGGTCCCGGGGCAGGATCAGCGCGATTGGGAGTTCGCGACCGAATATGCGCTGCCGATCGTGCGCACGGTCGCGCCGCCGGCAGGCTTCGCCGGCGAGGCCTACACGGGCGACGGCGTCGCGATCAACAGCGGATTTCTCGACGGGCTGCGTGTCGAGGACGCGAAGGCGCGCATGATCGCGTGGCTCGAGGCCGGGGGGCACGGCGCGCGGCGCGTGAATTACAAGCTGCGCGATTGGCTCTTCTCGCGGCAGCGTTATTGGGGCGAGCCTTTCCCGATCGTGTTTATCGACGGCGAGCCACGCGCGCTGCCCGACGACGCATTGCCGGTCACGCTGCCCGAGCTCGAGGACTTCCGCCCGAGCGGGTCGCCCGAAGGCCCGCTCGCGGCTGCGCGCGCGTGGCTCGAAACCGTCGATCCGACGAGCGGCCGGCCCGCGCGCCGCGAGACCAACACGATGCCGCAATGGGCGGGCTCGTGCTGGTACTACCTGCGCTTCATCGACCCGCATAACGCGAAGCGTCTCGTCGATCCGGACCTCGAGAAATATTGGATGCCCGTCGATCTCTACATCGGCGGATCCGAGCATGCCGTGCTACACCTTCTATATGCGCGCTTCTGGCACAAAGTGCTCTACGACGCGGGCTTCGTTTCGACACCCGAGCCGTTCATCAAGCTCGTGCATCAGGGCACGATTCTCGGCGAGCTCGAATACACCGTGAACGGCGAGCGCGTGGCCGAGGACCTGGTCGAGAAACATGGTGACCGCTTCGTGCTCCGGGACCGCCCCGAGGTTCCCGTCGATGCGCGCGCGTACAAGATGAGCAAGAGCCGCGGCAACGTCGTGAATCCCGACGAGGTCGTCGAGCGGTTCGGGGCGGATGCGTTTCGGCTTTACGAGATGTTCATGGGGCCGCTCGAGCAGGTCAAACCCTGGAGCACGCGCAGCGTCGATGGCACGCACCGCTTCTTGAACCGTGTCTGGCGGCTCATCGTCGACGAGCGCCGCGACGGCCTCGCGGAGACGCTCGCGGACCGTGCGCCGACCGCCGAGGAGCTTCGGCTCCTGCACCAGACGATCGCCACGGTCAGCGAGGACATCGAGGCGCTGCGCTTCAACACGGCGATCTCGGCGCTCATGGAGCTCACGAATGCCGCGTACAAATGGGGCTCGTTGCCGAAAACGCTGGCCGAGCCGCTCGTGCTGCTGCTCGCGCCATTGGCGCCGCATATGGCCGAGGAGCTCTGGCAACGGCTCGGTCATGCGGCGAGCCTCGCCTACGAGCCATGGCCGAGCTACGAGCCGAAATATCTCGTCACGGCGACGCTCGAGATCCCCGTGCAAATCAACGGCAAGATGCGCGGCCGCATCGAGGTGCCGAGCGATGCCGACGAGCAGCAAGTCATCGAGCTCGCGCGCGCCGACGAGACTGTTCTTCGCTACCTCGAAGGCAAAGAGCTCAAACGCGCGATCTACGTGCCCGGGCGCATCGTCAACCTCGTCGTTGCCGGTTGAGACGCACCGCGAGCATCCCCGCGAGAACGAGCAACGTGCCCAGCACGACGGGATAGTTGCCCCAGCGCGCGTACGGCGTGAGTCCCGTATGCCCGCGAACGGTCGCCGTCAACACGCCGGCCTGGAACGACGGCAATGTGGCCACCGTGGCGCCGGCGGGGTCGACGACCGCGGAGACGCCCGTGTTCGTCGCACGCAACAAGTAACGACCCGCCTCGGCTGCGCGCACGCGTGCGATCTGCAGGTGCTGGTGCGGACCGATCGAGTCGCCGAACCATGCGTCGTTGGCGACGTTCACGAGTAGCGTCGCGTCGGGCAAGAAATGCAGTTGCTCGGCGCCAAACAGGTCCTCGTAGCAAATCGTCACGGCGATACGCTCACCGCCGACCGCGAGCAGCGGCTGCTCGGGATCGCCGGACGCCATGTCGCTCGAGGGCAGATTGTGGAGACGCAGCCACGCGCGCACGAAGTCCGGCACGGGGTAGAACTCGCCGAACGGCACGAGGTGACGCTTGACATAGGTGCTCGGCGGATCCGTCATCGCGACGACGACGTTCTGCCCCGCGCGGGTCTCTGCGTCTGCGTCGAGAATCCCGAGCACGAGCGCGCTCCCGTGCTGCGCGGCGTTGCGCGCGATCTCCGCGAGCGGGCCACGCCAGCGCTCGAAGTAGTCCGGAATCGCGGCTTCGGGCCAGATGATGAGATCCTGGCCGTGGCTTGCTTCGGTGAGCTGCCTATAGAGCGCAATCGTCGGCGGCAGTTGGGTGGGGTCCCACTTAGTCGTTTGGGGAATCGCACCTTGCACGATCGCAATCGTGCGCGGCGCGTCGTTGGCAGTCGTGAATTGCATTCTGCCGAGCGCGAATCCTGCGCCGAGCACGCCAATGAGTGCCGCCGCCGCGACGCCGCGCTCGCGTTTCCCCCCGAGGACGAGTGCGACGACGACGCCTGCGCACAGCATGACCGCCCAGCTCATGCCGTAGATTCCGAGCACGGGCGCATAGCCCATGAGCCACGCGTCCGTCTGGGTGTAGCCCGCGGCGAGCCAGCCGAAGCCCGTGAAGAGCCAGCCGCGGAACCATTCGATGAGCACCCAGAGCGCGGGCAGAACGCCGATCCAGGCCGTGAGCCCCGTCCGCGGAAACCATCGCGCTGCAATCGCGCCCACGGCGCCGATGTAGAGCGCGAGCACCGCAGGCAAGGCGATCGTGAGCACGACCGACGTCGCGAACGGAAGTTGCCCGACGTCGTGGACGCTGAAGTAGATCCAGTGCAGGCCCGCGACGAAGCTTACGAATCCGAACAGGCTGCCGAGCACGAATGCGCGCCACGGCGCCGCGTCCCGCCAGAGGAAAAAGAGCGTTGCATACGCGAGCGGCGCGAGCCAGAAAAGACCGAACGGCGCGAATGCGAGCGGCAACACCGCGCCGGCAACAGCCGCGAGCAACATATCGAAGCGCCTCCGACCGGACGTCGGCGCGGGTGCGAGCCGGCCGCTACTCGGCCGGCGGAGCATCGAGACGCGTGACCTCGAGGGTTTGAACACGGCGCCGGTCGCCGCGTACGACCTTGAACGAGAATCCGCCGAAGTCGACCTTCTCGCCGCGCCGCGGCAGTCGGCCGAGCGCGTGCATGACGAGCCCGCCGACGGTTTCGTATTCCTCGTCGCTCAACGACGTGTCGAAGTACTCGTTGAATTCATCGATTCGCGTGAGCGCTTGGACCGCGTACCGCCCGGGCTCGAGCTGCTGGACATTCTTGCCCTCGTCGGCATCGTGCTCGTCACCGATGTCGCCGACGATTTGCTCGAGCACATCCTCGATCGTTGCGAGCCCGGCCACGCCGCCGTACTCGTCGACGACGATCGCCATGTGGTTGCGGCTCTGACGAAACTCGGTGAGCAGAACATTGAGGCGCTTGCTTTCGGGCACGAACATCGCGGGCCGGATGAGCTCCTCGACGCGCACCGTGCCGCCGTGCTCGCGCAGATGCTTGAGGACGTCCTTCGCGAGCAAGATGCCGATGACCTCGTCGCGGTCCGAACCGATCACGGGAAAGCGCGAATGCCCAGACTCGACGATGATCTTGAGGAGCTCCTCGGGGTTCTCGTCGTGCGGCAGCACGACCATTCCCGAGCGCGGCACCATGATCTCGCGGACTTGCAGCTCGGAGACCTCGAGAACGCGTATGAGCATTCCGTACTCATCGCCGTCGAGCACGCCGCGATTGCGGCATTCGGTGAGAAACGACAGAACCTCGCGCCGCTCCAGGGCCTCGTCGCGGCCTTGGAACAGCCGTGTGAACCAGCCCGTGCGGCTCGTCGAGGTACTACTGGTATCGTCGTCGGACATCGTTTTCAGAACTATCTTGAGGGCCGCGACCGGGCCTTGCAAGCAAATCCGAGCGCAGCGAGCAGCTTTCGCTCGTGCGCTTCCATGCGTCGCGCTTGTCGCGTCGTTACGTGATCGTAACCGCGCAGATGCAACGCGCCGTGAATCAGCATGTGCGCCCAGTGAGCGCCGAGGGCCTTCTTCTGCTCGCGCGCTTCGCGCGCGACGACTTCCGCGCAGACCACGACGTCGCCGAGCGGCGCGAGCTCGCGCGCGGGAACTATCCAGGTCTCGCCGGCAGGAAAGGACAGCACGTTCGTGGCGCCGCTGTGCCCGCGGTAACGCGCGTTGAGCTCGGCTGATTCCGCGGCGGTTACGATACGTACCGTGACCTCGCCGGCTGCGCCCTGCAGCGCCGCGGCCGTCCACTTGCGGATGCTCGCGTCCTTCGGCACGCCCCTGCTGCGCGCGGCATTGCGCACGACGATCGCGAGGCGTTTAACGCGAGTCGCGGCTGAAGCCGCTCCCACAGTGCGCGCCGCTCCCACGATGCGACTGCTGCTTGTCTTGCGCCGGCTCGGGCCGTCCCGCGTCGGCGCAGCGCGCCGCGCGCGCGTCACTGCGCGTCCCCGCCCCCGCCGTTCTCTCTTTCGTCCTCGCGCGCGTAGGCGGCGACGATCTTTTGCACGAGCGGGTGGCGAACGACGTCCTTGGGCCCGAAATGCACGAACGCGACGCCCTCGACGCCGTCGAGCACGCGAGTGACGTGCTTCAAGCCCGACTCGCGGCCCCGCGGCAAATCGGTTTGGGTGATATCGCCTGTGACGACGGCGCGCGAGCCGAAGCCGATGCGCGTGAGGAACATCTTCATCTGCTCGATCGTCGTGTTCTGCGCCTCGTCGAGAATCACGAACGAGTCGTTGAGCGTGCGGCCGCGCATGAACGCGAGCGGCGCGATCTCAATGACGTGCCGCTCGATGAGCTTGCCGACGCGGTCGAAGCCTAGCATCTCGTAGAGGGCGTCATACATCGGGCGCAAGTACGGATCGACCTTCTGCGACATGTCGCCGGGTAGAAAGCCGAGGCGCTCGCCGGCCTCGACCGCAGGCCGCACGAGCACGAGCCGGCGCACGAGATCTTCACTGAGCGCCTCGACGGCGGCCGCGACGGCGAGGAACGTCTTCCCGGTTCCGGCCGGGCCGATGCCGAACGTGAGATCGAACTCGCGCATCGCGCGCGTATAAGCGATTTGGTTCGGGCCGCGCGCGCGAATGTTGCGACGGCGCGCGTGAATGATGAGGTCATCGAGCGGCACGGAGCCGTCGAAGCTCGTCTGCGCGATTATGGCCATATGCACGCGCTGCGGATCGAGAACCTCCTGCTCCGTCGCCTTGTAGAGATCCTCGATGATCTTCGCGCCCGTGCGCGCCGCGCTTTCGGGACCCGTGATCGCGAGCCGGTTACCGCGCCGCTTGATTTGCAGCGCGAGCAAGTCCTCGATCTGGCGGAGGTGCTCGTCGAATTGGCCGACGAGATTGGCCAAGCGCTGCTGGTCGTCGGGAACGAGCACGACGTCGAGCGTCTGCTCCGCTACGCTGACTTCAGGCAACGGACCTCCGCTCCGCGCTATGCGCGGGCGCCGGGACGTCGCGGGCGCCGACGAGGCGACCGCGCAAGGAGTTGGGCATGGCTTCGGTCACGAGCACGTCGACGAAGCGGCCGATGAGGCTCGCATCACCGGCGAAGTTGATCCAGCGATTGTTCTCGGTGCGGCCGCTGATCTCGCGCGCCGAGCGTCGCGATGGGCGCTCGACGAGCACGCGCTCGACCGTGCCGATCATGCGCCGGCTGATCGCCGCTGCCTGACCGTTGACGAGCGCTTGCAGCCGCTCGAGGCGCGCCTGCTTGGTCACGTGCGGCACCGCGTCTTCGAGGTCCGCGGCCGGCGTGCCCGGCCGGGCGCTGAAGATGAAGCTGAACGACTGGTCGAAGCCGACCTGCCTGATCAAATCGAGCGTCGCCGAGAAATCCTCTTCGGTCTCGCCGGGAAATCCGACGATGAAATCGGTCGAGATCGAGATGCCGGGCCGCACGCGCTTGAGCTTGTCGACCTTGGCGCGGTATGTGGCCGCCGTATAGCTGCGTTTCATGCGTTTGAGAATCCGATCCGAGCCGCTCTGCACGGGGAGGTGCAAGTGGTTCACGAGCTTGCCGACGTCGGCGTAGGTCTCGATAAGCGAATCATCGAAGTGCGCCGGATGCGACGTCGTGAAGCGTATGCGCTCGATGCCCTCGATCGCGGCGACGCGGCGGATCAGCGTCGCGAGATCGGCCTTGCCGCCGGGCATCACGCCCCAATAGGCATTGACGTTTTGCCCGAGCAGCGTGATCTCGCGCGCGCCGAGCTCGGCCAAGCGGCTCGCCTCGGCGAGCACGTCATCGAGCGGCCGGCTGACCTCGGCACCGCGCGTGATCGGCACGATGCAGTACGCGCAGGCTTTGCTGCAACCTTCCATGACCGACAGAAATGCCGTGCACGGCGTGCTCGACGGCAGCGAAATGCGGTCGAACTTCTCGATCTCCGGGAAGCTCACGTCGACGGCCTTCTTGCCGGCGCGGGCTTCCGCGATCAACTCCGGCAGACGGTGCAGCGTTTGCGGGCCGAACACGACGTCGACCCACGGCGCGCGCTTGATGATCGCCGCGCCCTCTTGGCTCGCGACGCAGCCGCCGACGCCGATGATCGCGTGCGGGCGTTCCGCCTTGAGCTCGCGCCATCGGCCGAGCAGCGAGAACACTTTCTCATGCGCCTTTTCGCGCACCGAGCACGTGTTGAGCAAGAGGATCTCGGCCTGCTCGGGAACGCCGGCGGCCGTTGCGCCGAAATGCTCGACGAGCACGTCGGCCATCTTGGCCGAATCGTACTCGTTCATCTGGCAGCCGAAGGTTTCTATATAGAAGCGGTCGGCCAAGCCGATCAACCTCGGGCGCTAGAACGGAATGTCGTCATCGAAATCGGGCATCGCCCCGGATTTTCCCTGCGCTTGGGCGCGGGCGCCGGCCGAAGGCATCTCGGCCGCAGGCTCCGCGACGCGCGCGGGCGCGCTCGCATCGGGCCGGCCGCCGAGCATCTGCATATCGTTCGCGATGATCTCCGTCGTCCAACGGTCGTGGCCTTCCTTGTCCTGCCACTTGCGCGTGCGCAGCCGTCCTTCGATGTAGACCTGCGAGCCCTTGCGCAGGTACTCGCCCGCGATCTCGGCGAGGCGGCCGAACATCGCGACGTTGTGCCATTCGGTGCGCTCTTGCTGGTCGCCCGAGGTCTTGTCCTTCCATTGCTCGCTCGTCGCCAAGCGCAGGTTCGTGACCGCGCCGCCGCTCGGCATATAGCGGGTTTCTGGGTCGGCACCGAGATGGCCTACGAGGATGACCTTATTGATGCCCCTTGCCATGCAAGCTCCTGCTATTTAAAGGTTTTACGTAGTCTTCCGCCGCGCGGGCTCGGCCCGCGAAGAGTGGTCATTGTACGCTGCGGGGGCCGCAATGTGCAGCCGCGCATAAATCCCCGAATTGGCCAGGAATGCCACGCCGGTGGCGCGCGCCCCCCAATCCGCCTACTGCGCGAACGCCGCGTTCGCGCGACCGTCGCGATACTGGCGCAGCTGCTCCTCGGTAAGCGTGTGCTCGGTGATTTGGATCGTCACGACCTCGAGCGTTCCCGTGAAATCGAACGGCACCTCGTAGTCCTCACTGACCGGCGTGCCCGTGTCGAGCCCGATATCGAGCGTCTCGTCGAGCGACATCCGAAACGGGATCGTTTGCAGGATCCGCGCGCTCCCGACGATGGTGCGGTCGACGCTCAACGTCGCCTGCCCGCCCTTGCCGATCCCGCCGCCGTCATAGTTGAAATCGAGCGTGATGACGTGCCGGCCCGGCGCGAGCGCGTTTTGGCCGGCGACCGTGTAGCGCTCGACGCCGGCGAGGTTGTAGGTGAACACGGGCCGGCCGTCGAGCAAATAGAGGCCTACGCCGCAGAACCGGCCGCCTTGCGTCATCAACAATCCCTCGGCGCCGCCTTCCGGGATCTCGACGACGGCGCTGATGCCGAAAGACTTGTTCTTGAGGTCCGGCGCCGCGCCCTCGGGAATGCGGACCATGCCGTCGTAGTACGTAAACGTATCAAGACCGCGGATATTGCTCGGGCGGTTCGAGACGTCGAGCCGCTCGACTTTGGTGTTGTCGAGCGGCAGCACGTTGTACTTGACCGCTTCGATGTAGAACGCGCGTTGGAGCTCGCGAAGCTTGTCGGGATTCGATCTCGCCACGTTCGTCGACTCCGAGAAATCCTCTGCGACGTTGTAGAGCTCCCACTGATAGCCGTCGATCGGGTCGACGGGAGCGGCCAAGCTGACCCACGGCGGCGTCGTCGGAGTCGTCGCCGCGACCCAGCCGTCTTGGTAGATCGCGCGGTTCCCGAGCATCTCGAAATATTGAGATCGGCGCCGGGAGGGCGCGTCCGCATCGTCCCAGGTGTACGCCATGCTCACGCCCTCGATCGGCTCCTGCTCGACGCCGAACACTCGCTCGGGCGCAGGCAACTCGGTCGCTTCGAGAACCGTCGGCAAGATGTCGATCACGTGGTGAAACTGGGAGCGGATCTCGCCGCGCGCCTGGATGCGCTTCGGCCACGCGATCACGAGCCCATTGCGCGTGCCACCGAAGTGTGACGCGATCTGCTTGGTCCACTGGAACGGCGTGTCCATCGCGTGCGCCCAGCCGATCGGATAGTGGTTGAAGGTCGTCGGCCCGCCGAGCTCGTCCATTCTCCGCAGAACCTCTGAGAAGGGCTCGGGAATCGCGTTGAAAAACGTCATCTCGTTGAGCAGGCCCTGCGCGCTGCCCTCGGCCGAGGCGCCGTTGTCGCCCTGGATGAAGATGATGAGCGTATTGTCGAGCTCGCCGAGAGCCTCGACGGCATCGACGACGCGGCCGATCTGATAGTCGGCATGCGCGAGCGCGGCTGCATAGACCTCCATCATGTGCGCGTAGACCTTCTTTTCGTCTGCGCTCAGCGAGCTCCATGCCTCGATCCCGGGCGCGCGTCGCGTGAGCCGCGTGCTCGCCGGGACGATCCCCATCTCCTTCTGCCTCGCTAACGTCATCTCGCGCTGCGCGTCCCAGCCGTGATCGAACTTGCCCGCGAACCGCTCGATCCATTCCTTGGGCGCGTGGTGCGGCGCGTGCGCGGTGCCGGTCGCGTAGTAGACGAAGAACGGCTTGTTCGGCGCGACCGATTTCTGCATGCGGATCCACGCGATCGCCCTGTCGGCCATGTCGCGGTCGAAGTTGTAGTCGGGATCGTCTTCGGGCGGCTCGATCGGCCGCGTGTTCTCGACGATCGCGGGCGCCCATTGGCTCGTGTCGCCGCCGATGAAGCCGTAGAAGTACTCGAAGCCGAGCCCGGTCGGCCAGAGGTCGAAGGGGCCGGCCTGGCTGGTTTGCCAGTCTGGCACGTTGTGGTTCTTCCCGAACCACGACGTGTTGTAGCCGTTGAGCTTGAGGATATTGCCCATGCCACGCTTCGATTGGGGGATCAACGTGTTGTAGCCCGGAAGGCCCGTGCCGATCTCCATGATGCCGCCCGTCGCGACGCTGTGATGATTGCGTCCCGTGAGCAGCGCCGCGCGCGTCGGCGAGCAGAGCGCGGTCGTATGGAAATTGTTATAGCGGATTCCCAGCGATGCGAGCCGGTCGACCGTCGGCGTCGGGATCGGCCCGCCGAACGTGCTCGTCGCACCGAAGCCGACATCATCCGTGAGGATCAGCAGCACATTGGGCGCCCCTTCGGGCGCCGTGGGCTCAGCGGGAAAATCCTTCACCGAGTCGGAAGCGCGCAAGCCGATTTGGCCGTGAAAAGCGGGGTCCGGAATCGGCAATGTAGTCCTGCCGGACTGGGCCCCAGCCGGCGCGGGAAGCGCAGCGAGCGCTGTGGATGCCAATAGCAACGCCGGGATGCTCATGCGCATGATCTTCGCCTCGGTTTTGTGGGGGGCTGTTGCCGCCTTCGGCTGTTCTTCGCCCACTCTTATTCAGCATACGCAACAATTGCGGCAGCCGAAAGGGGGCGCGCCCGACTTTGCGCCGCGCTTTCCGCGCGGCGTATAGTTGGCGTTTCGCTCGCGCCGACGCGCGATCCCCGGCCACCGACCGCAAATGTCAATTCAACTGATCCAAATCCGCGGCGCGCGGACCCACAATCTCAAGGGCATCGACCTCGACCTGCCGCGCGACAAGCTCATCGTGTTCACGGGGCTCTCGGGCTCGGGCAAATCCTCGCTCGCGTTCGATACGCTCTATGCCGAAGGGCAGCGCCGTTACGTCGAATCGCTGTCCGCCTACGCGCGGCAATTCCTGTCGATGATGGACAAGCCCGACGTCGATCACATCGAGGGGCTCTCGCCCGCGATCTCGATCGAGCAGAAATCGACATCGCACAACCCGCGCTCGACGGTCGGCACGGTCACGGAAATTCACGATTACCTGCGCCTCCTATACGCGCGCGCCGGAATTCCGCGCTGCCCCAACCACGGCACGCCGCTGCAGGCGCAGAGCGTCTCGCAGATGGTCGACCAAGTGCTTGCGCTCGAGCCGGACACGCGCATCATGCTGCTCGCGCCCGTGATCAAAACGCGCAAGGGCGAGCACACAGAGGTTCTCGCCGACCTGCGCTCGCGCGGTTTCGTGCGCGTGCTCATCGATGGCAAAACCTACGAGCTCGACGCAACGCCGCAGCTCAATGCGAAACAGAAGCACGACATCGACGCCGTCATCGACCGGCTCAAGGTGCGCCCGGACATTGCGCAGCGGCTCGCCGAGTCGTTCGAGACCGCGCTCGAGCTCGGCGACGGCGTCGCCGCGATCGCGTTCATGGACGAGCCGAAGAAGGCGCCGCTCGTATTCTCGAACAAGTTCGCGTGTCCCAAGTGCGGCTACAGCATCGTCGAGCTCGAGCCGCGGCTTTTCTCGTTCAACAACCCGATCGGCGCATGCTCGGCCTGCGACGGCCTCGGCGTGCGGCGCTTTTTCGACGCCGAGCGCATCGTGCGCCATCCGCACCTGTCGCTCGCGGGCGGCGCGATTCGCGGCTGGGACCACCACAGCGCGTTCTACTTCACGATGATCCAGTCGCTCGCGAATCACTACAAATTCGACGTCGAGAAGCCGTGGGACGAGCTCTCCGAGAAAGCCCGGAAGATCGTGCTCTACGGCAGCGGCGAGGAGAAGATCCAGTTCCGCTACGAGAACGTCAAGAAGGGCAACAAGTGGCACTGGAAGCACCGGTTCGAGGGCATCATCCCGAACATGGAGCGCCGCTATACGGAGACGGAGTCGAATGCGGTCCGTGAGGAGCTCGCAAAGTACCAAAGCGTGCAGCCGTGCAAGGAGTGCAACGGCACGCGGCTCAACGTCGCGGCGCGCAACGTGTTCGTCGCGGATCGTTCGTTGCCCGATATCAATGGTCTCAGCGTCGATGACGCGCTCGAGTTCCTGAGCGACCTCGAGCTCGAAGGCTGGCGCGGCGAGATCGCGGAGAAGATCGTCAAAGAGATCAGAAACCGCCTGCGCTTTCTTGCCGACGTCGGCCTCGGGTACCTCACGCTCGACCGCAGCGCCGAGACGCTGTCGGGCGGCGAGGCGCAGCGCATTCGGCTCGCGAGCCAGATCGGGTCGGGCCTCGTCGGCGTCATGTACATACTCGACGAGCCGTCGATCGGCCTGCACCAACGCGATCACCAGCGCCTGCTCGCGACGCTCATGGGGCTTCGCGATCTCGGCAACACCGTGCTCGTCGTCGAGCACGACCGCGAATCGATTCTCGCCGCCGATCACGTCGTCGATCTCGGCCCCGGCGCGGGTGTCCACGGCGGCAAGATCGTCGCGCAGGGAACGCCGGCCGAGATCAAAGCGAACGCGGCGTCGTTGACGGGGCAATATTTGACGGGCCGGCGCAGGATTCCGCTACCGAAGTCGCGCCGCGAGTTCGACGACAACCTCGTGCTGACGGTGCGCGGCGCGCGCGGCAACAATCTCAAGAAAATCGACGTCGATATCCCCGTCGGCCTCATGACGTGCGTCACGGGTGTGTCGGGCTCGGGCAAGAGCACGCTGATCAACGACACGGTGTATCGGCTCGCGGCGCAGCAGATCAACGGCGGCGGCGAGGACCCGGCACCGTATGCGAAAGTCGAAGGCCTCCAACACTTCGACCGCGTCATCGACATCAGCCAAGCGCCGATCGGCCGCACGCCGCGGTCGAACCCGGCCACGTACACCGGTCTCTTCACGCCGATCCGCGAGCTCTTCGCGGCGACACAGGAGGCGCGTGCGCGCGGCTACTCGCCTGGCCGGTTCAGCTTCAACGTCTCGGGCGGGCGCTGCGAGGCCTGCGAGGGCGACGGCGTCATCCGCGTCGAGATGCATTTCCTGCCCGACGCCTATGTCTCCTGCGACCTCTGCCACGGCAAGCGCTACAACCGCGAGACGCTCGAGATCCGCTACAAGGGCAAGAACATCACCGAAGTGCTCAACATGACCGTCGAGGACGGTTACGAGTTCTTCAAGAACGTGCCGCAGATCGCGAAGAAGCTCGAGACGCTCGTCGCCGTCGGCCTCTCATATATACAGCTCGGCCAGAATGCGACGACGCTGTCCGGCGGTGAAGCGCAGCGCGTCAAGCTCGCGAAAGAGCTCTCGAAGCGCGCGACGGGCTCGACGCTCTACGTCCTCGACGAGCCGACGACGGGGCTGCACTTCCACGACATCGCGCAGTTGCTCGAGGTGCTCTATCAGCTCCGCGACCAAGGCAACACGATCGTCATCATCGAGCACAATCTCGAGGTCATCAAAACGGCCGACTGGATCATCGACCTCGGTCCTGAAGGCGGCTCCGGCGGCGGCGAGATCATCGCGGTCGGCCCGCCCGAGGAGATCCGGAAGTGCCGCAAGTCGCACACCGGGCAGTCGTTGCGCGACGTGCTCCCGGCCGACGCCAAGCGCGAGGCCGCGGGCGATCCCGCCGGAGTCTAGGGCTTTCGCTTGACGCTGACGCGCCTATGGCGCCACAATGGAGCCGTGGATCCGTTTTGGAGCCAGCCATGCCCGTGAGCCTGTCGGTCAAGAACGTGCCCGAGGATCTCGCCGCGGCGCTGCGGCAACGCGCGGCCGCGAACCACCGTTCGCTGCAACGCGAGCTGCTCAGCATCCTCGAGGCGGCCGTCGGTCGAAGTCAGCGCTCGCAAGCCGCGGCGTCCGGCGAACGACCCATCACGATCGACGAGCTCGTCGAGCTTTCGCGCCGGCTGTTCCCGAACGGCACGGAAAGCTCGGTCGAGTACATCAGGCAGATGCGCGAGGACCGGTGACGCGTGGGCGCTCCGACGCGACCGACCCCGTCACGCAGGTTGCGAGTCGCTGAGCCGAAGGCCGCTTACGCGAATCGGCCGACGCTCGTGGCGGACGCGAGCGTCATCGCGGCAGCGCTGTTCGGCGAGGAGAGTTGTGCCGAAGCGGAGGCTCTCCTGCACGCGCGTGCTCTGCACGCGCCCCATTTGCTCGATTTCGAGATCGCCGGTGTCGGCGTCAAAAAGATCCGTCGCGGGAAACAGTCAGAGCACGCGGTCGCAGCGGCGTTGCGCGCGTACGGCCGCTTGCCGATCGAGCGCCATGCCGTCGATGCGGAGGTGCTCGTATCGGTGGCGCAGCGTTACGGTCTCACGGCCCACGATGCCGCCTATCTCTGCGTTGCTGAGCGCCTCGCAGCACCGCTTGCAACTTTCGACGAAAAACTCGCCGCCGCGGCCCGTATACATCTCGGCGCGCCCGACGAGGTTCACTGAGCCCCGCCGGGATATACTCGCTGCTCCCGCAGTAGAGCAGAATGTATGTTTGCCAAACGGAACCTCGCCGCCGTACTTTCGCTGCCCCTCGTCTTCGTCGCGTCGCCGGCGTTCGCGCAAGCGGATAACCACGGCAACGCTCCACCGGCCGGTCGTCCGAACATCCTGCTCGTCATCAGCGACGATGTCGGTTTCGACGTCACGCCCAACCTGTATCCGGGCTTGATCGAAGACCTTACCGCGCGCTACGGACCCACGGGGCTCAATCATCCGCGCTATCAGACCATCGCGGGCAGACCGGCTTCGACGCCCGTGCTCGACGACTTGGCCCGGCAGGGCATCGTCTTCACGAACGTTTGGGCCCACCCGTTCTGCTCACCGACTCGCGCTTCGATCATGACCGGTCTTTTCGCAGCCAAAACTCACGTTGCGAGCTATCAGGACGCGCTGAGCAAGAATCACACGACGTTCGTTCGGCGCTTGAAAGACGAGGCCGGCTACCGCACGGCCATTTTCGGCAAATGGCACCTCGCAGGCCTCCCGGGAAACCCCGTGAGTTACCCCGGCATGAAGCCGCGGCAGGCCGGCTTCGACGTGTTCAAAGGCAACATGCACGCGGCTCTTGCGACCTTCTGGAATTACGACTATCAGCTGCAGGACGAGAGCACGCCCGCCGACGAGTGGCGCACCGAGACGCCGCCGCAGAGATCCGTGCCCGGCGTCGCGGCGACGAGCTACGCGCCCGTCGTCAACGCCGCGGATACCATCGAGTGGATTACCGCGCGCGAGCGCGAGAATCCCGATAAGCCTTGGTTCGTTTGGCTCGCCTCCAACCTGTCGCACGCGACGATTCAGCGTTCGCCGAGCCAGATGGCCGTGCCGAACGTCGATACGCTCGATGCCGAGAGCGCGAAGGAAATGCGCGACTGTGGCGGCGAATTCGGCACGGCGAATCTAGGCTCGTGCAGCGGCGAGGCGGTGATGCGCGCGATGACGAACTCCCTCGACACGACTCTCGGCATCGTGCTCGAAGCCGTCGATGACCTCGACCCGAATACGTATGTGATCTACATCGGTGACAACGGGACGCCGATGTACGGCCGACCCGGGCTCGATTTCATCGACAACATGTACATCACGCGCAGCGGCCGCGGCAAAGGCACAGTTTACGAAAGCGGCGCGCGCGTGCCGCTGGCAATTCGCGGGCCGCGCATCGAGGCAGGCTCCGCGAGCGACGAGTACGTCCACGCCGCGGATCTTTACTCCACGATTCTCGAGCTCGCGGGCCTCGACGTGCCCGAGCAAGTCTCGAGCAGCGACGGGAGCGGCACTGTTCCCCTCGACGCGGTGTCGCTCGCGCCGATCCTTTTCGACGGCGCGACCGCCGTGCGCGACCCGAACATGGGCTACGTCTTGACGGAAACGCACGACCTCATGCGCGGCGGCATTCGCGAGGTCGCGGCCCGCAACAAGCGATACAAGGTGCTTTGCACCGACGGCGTCGGCCTCGGCGATTGCAAGTTCTATGACTTAGCTCGTGATCCACTCGAGGAGTACGCGCTCCCGATACCGGAAAAGTGCGACGAATACGTCGCCGGATCGTGGACGCCGGCCGATGCGGCCTGGCATTACTGCCGCTTGACCGAAGTCGTCGCGACCGAGTCCTTCTTATCGAAAGCGTTAGAATCGGCCCCGCACTGAGAACAAGCAAGGGGACATAGCGCATGGCCCTTTCACCCGGCACACGCTTCGGCGCGTATGCGATCGCCGGCCCGCTCGGCGCGGGCGGCATGGGCGAGGTTTATCGGGCGAAAGATACGACGCTCGAGCGCGAGGTCGCGCTCAAGCTCCTTCCCGAGGCATTCGCGGCCGACGCGAATCGTGTCGCGCGCTTCGAGCAGGAAGCCAAGACGCTCGCGGCGCTGAACCACCCGAACATCGCGCAAATTTTCGGGCTCGAAAAATCGGGCGGCGCGACGGCCATCGTCATGGAGCTCGTCGAGGGCACGACCCTCGCCGAGCGCATCGCCCAAGGGCCGATCGCGGCCGATGAGGCGCTCGGCATCGCCTACCAAATCGCCGATGCGCTCGAGGCCGCGCACGAGAAGCAAGTCATTCACCGCGACTTGAAACCCGCGAACGTCAAGCTCACGCCGAAGGGCACGGTCAAAGTGCTCGACTTCGGCATTGCCAAGGTCCTCGAGACGCGCGGCATCAGCGGCCCGCAAGCGCCGTCGTTGACGACGCCCGCGATGACGCAAGCCGGCATTCTCTTGGGCACAGCGGCTTACATGAGCCCCGAGCAGGCGCGCGGCAAGGCCGTCGACCGGCGCGCCGACATCTGGGCGTTTGGTTGCCTGCTCTACGAGATGCTCACGGGGCAACCCGCGTTCGGCGGCGAGGACGTGCCGATCACGCTCGCGCGCGTGCTCGCGCACGGCACCGACATGGACTCGTTGCCGGGCGTGATCTCCCCGTCCGTCCGGCACACGATTGCACTGTGCCTCGAGAAGGATGCGAAGAAACGCATCGCCGACATCGGCGACGTGCGGCTCGCGCTCCAGGGCAAGTTCGAGGCGCCGTTGGCGCAAGCAGCGCAACCCGCCGCCGTGGCGCCGCTGTGGCGGCGTGCGCTGCCGCTCGTTGCGACGGCCGTGGTGGTCGCAGTCGGTGCCGCGCTCGTCGTCGATTCGCGGACGCCGGCGCGCGAGGTTCGCCGCTCGATCTATTCGATTCCCCAAGATCAGCCCTTGAACGCGCCCGGCGGCGCTCCCGTGCTCGCGGTGTCTCCGGACGGCCAGCGAATTGTCTACGCCGCCGGCGGCGCGCTCTACTTGCGCGAGCTGAGCCAACTCGACGGCCGGCCCATCGCCGGCACCGTGGGCCGAAATCCGCTCGTGCCGGTGTTCTCGCCCGACGGCGAATGGCTGATCTATGCGTCTGGCGACGGCCAGCTCGAGCGCGTCTCCGTCAACGGCGGTACACCGCTGCTCGTCGTCGCCGAATCGCCGCAGCTCGGCTGGCGTTGGGACGACGACGGCATGGTTCGATACGTCAGCGCTTGCCGGATCAGTCAAGTGCCGGCGACGGGCGGAACGCCGGAGGTCATCGTCGACGAC
This sequence comes from Gammaproteobacteria bacterium, assembly GCA_036555065.1. Lineage (GTDB taxonomy): Bacteria > Pseudomonadota > Gammaproteobacteria > Steroidobacterales > Rariloculaceae > DATBLZ01. Next base: position 6,663 of record DATBLZ010000182.1, on the reverse strand, counting down.
TCGAGTACCCAGTGCGTCGAACCGACCCTACTCCCGGGCACGGACTATCTTCTGTACGAGGAACGGCCTTCGTCCGCACCGGCTCAGATCGTCGCTCACTCGTTGGCCACAGGAGAGAAAACGGTCTTGTTTCCGGGGAAACAGCCGCTGTATGTCGAGCCCGGCTATCTCGTCTACTTCGACGCCGCATTGGGGCTCATGGCTCGGTCGTTCGATCCGGATTCACTCGAATACGGCAGCGCCGTTGCGCTCGTCGACGACATTATGAACACAGGTCAGGTCGTGCACTTCCGGATCTCCGCGAGCGGCACACTGATCTATATCCGAGGGGCAACGGCGACAGTGGGCCAGGGCTATATGATCGGCATCGCCGACGAGACCGGAAACATCGAGCAGCTCGAAGTCGCGCTCGGCGCCTACGGGTTCCCGAGCGTCTCGCCGGACGGCACACAGCTGGCCCTGCAGGTAGGAGCCGACGACAGCGCGCAGATTTTCGTCTACGACCTGTCCGGAAAGAGCGAGATGCGCCAGCTGACTTTCGAGGGCGGCCGGCAGCCCGTGTGGACGCCCGATGGCCAATGGCTCACGTACGCCTCGGACCGTGACGGCAAAGTACGAATCTACCGCCAGCGTGCCGACGGACGCGGCGTTGCCGAGGCCCTGACCGATCCCGCCGAGGGCAGGCTCCACAGTTTCCCGGCGTGGACGCCCGATGGCACGCAGCTTGCTTATACCGAGACCGGCGGCGGCGACGGCGACGATAGTTGGATCGTAGCGGTGCCCGGAGGGACGCCCGAGCTCCTCGTCAGCGGCGCCGGCGATCAGTTCGGAATCGCTTTCGCGCCGAACGGCGAAGCGTTTGCGTACACTTCCGGCGGCGCCGGCACCGCCGACGTGTTCGTCGAGCCGCTGCCGCGGGACGGCTCGAGAACACGCATTTCAGATGGAACTGTCCCAAGCCTTTGGCCGGTCTGGTCGAGGAACGGCATGCGGTTGAGCTATCAGTTGGCCGCCGGGGGCTTTGCGGCCGTCGACTTCGACACCCGCAACTTCGCGATTCGCAATCGCCGCGATCTGCCGTACCTCGCCGCGCCGGGTTGGCGAAACGCCGACGGCATGCCCGATGACGAGCACATACTTCTGACTGCACCGCCGTTTCAAAGCGGCCCAGGCTCCGTGCAGCGCGAGCTCGTCATCGTCGAGAACTGGATCGAAGAGGTCAAACAGCGCGTGCCGCGCGAGTGACGCCGCCGCAACGTCCTCGTGATCGAGCGGCAGTTGGTACACTCCATTACAATTGGTGTCGTGAAAAACACGGCCGACGCGCCCTCCGGGGCCATTCACGACGACACGCTGATCGACTGGTTCCTCTCGTTGGAGCCGGCGGAGCGGCTCGCCGAGCTCGAATCGCGCCTGGCCTTCTTCAACGCAGTCCGCCGCGATGCCGACACAAAGCTTCCAGCGGATTCTCGAGCTCCTTGACGAGCACCGCGTCGAGTTCATCGTCGTCGGCGGCGTCGCGGCCGTGCTCCATGGCGCCCCCGTCACGACGTTCGATATCGATACGCTCGTCAAGGTCGATGCGCAGAACGCGGATAGGCTCCTGGCTGCGCTGACGGCGCTCGACGCCCGTTATCGCGAGCATTCGGGGCCCATTCGGCCCACGAAAGAGGATGTCATGGCCGGCGGCCACTTGTTATTGATGACCAACGCCGGACCGCTCGACGTCCTCGGATTCATCGGGCAAAACCGGCGCTACGACGACGTCGCGGAAAAAACCTCGAGCGTGCGCATCGGGAGCTTGCCGATTCGCGTGTTGAACCTCGAGACGTTGATCGAGGAAAAAAAGGCGCTCGGCCGCGATAAGGACCTCGCCGTTGTGCGATTACTCGAGGCGGTCTTGCGCCGGCGCGGATGACGATCAGCCGGACGGCGCCGTTAGTCTCCGCCCAGCGCCGTCGCCGGGATAGGTGCGGCGGTTCGCGCCGGGGCTTGCGTACCCGTTGATGAGCACGCGCCGATAGCGATTCGACGTGTTCTCGAAGCTCGCGTGGGCGGTGTACGGGCCGAAAAACAAGGTATCGCCGGGCTCGGCCGTGATCGTCACAGCGTCCTCGGCGTGGAACCACGCCGGCCGCGCCGCTGGCGCGCACCCAGCGTGGCAACCGTCTCCGCCGAAGTCGACTCGTCCCCATTTCGGGCTCCCCGGCATGAACAGCATCGGACCGCTGTCGGGCGTCATCGCATCGAGCACGAGCAGCGTCTGCACGAAGCTGCCGGTGCCGTTGACGTCCGTCCAGGTTCCGTTGCCTTTGTCGCGATGCTGAATGTCCTGATGCCAATCGAAAGTGACGCCGTCGTGGGGGCGCTTGAAATGGGCCTGGTTGAGCAGATGGTCCATCGCGTCGCTGCGCAACAGCTGCGCGCAAGGGACGGTCAGCCGCGCGTCGGCGCCGACCTCGAGCAAATAGCGCTGACATCCGCCGGCCCAGACGACACGCTCGATGACGCGTCCGCCGTCCTTCTCGCCGAGGACGAAATGCGCACCGCGGTGCAATCCGGTCTCGGGCAGCTCGCTCGCGATCTTTTCGAGCGCGTCGAAGCAAGCCCGCATCCGCGCGATCTCGTCGGCGCGGAATAATGCGCGGCGCGTGATCCACCCGACCTCGAAGAAGTCGCGAATCTCGTCGCGTGTCAAACCGATATCGCAGCTCGTCCTTGGCATCGTCGTCGGTCGCGGCCACATCCATGTGCCGCTCGTATTTTATGGCCGGCTACGGCGGGAGCGATGCCAAATAGGCCACAACGTCGAGCATGTCGTCGGCCGTGAGGTTCTGCACGATGGGCTCCATGATGCCCGGGCTCTTGCGCGCGCCCTGCTTGATGTCCCAGAGCTGGCGCATGTTGTAGCTCGCCGTGCGCCCGGCGATGCCGGGGATGTCGCCCTGCCCGCGTTGCCCCGGCCCGTGGCACAACGCGCACTGGATCGTCTTGCCGCCGCCGGTCGTCACGAGCGCCTCGCCGCGCAAAAGGCTGCCGACGGGCACGTAGGCGACGAACCCCGTGCGCGGATCACGCATGACCTCCATGCGCTCCGTGTCCGCGGGCACCTCGATGATTCGCCGGCCGAGCGGCATCGGCGCCGCGCCCTCGATCGGGATCATGAGGCCGCCGGCCGGACGCACCTGCGGCGCTTCGTCAACTTCGACGACACGTACCCACGGCCGAAATGGCATCGATGCGAAATACTCCGCGGCCTGCTGCTTCTCCGCGTCCGTGAGGCCGCGCGGCATCCGCGCCATCTCGTTCGTGTTCTCCTTGCGCGGGTCCGCGCTGTGGCGGTCGCCGTTCTCGAACGCGTCGAGCTGCTTCAGGAAATACGCGACCGGCAGTCCCGCAACGTGAGCGTTCTCCATCTTCCCTTGACCGTTCGGATAATGACAGAGCGCGCAGGCGCGGACTCCGGCGCTCTCGTTGCCGTGCGCGACGATCTCGGGCATCGGCGGATGGTCGCCCGGATACCAATCCGCGGGCCCGTAACCGAAATTCGCCTCGGCGCGCGTGAACGTGGCCGTCGCGCCGGGCAGCGTGCGCTCGATGCCGTCGTCGGGCGCGGGCGTCGTCGGGTTGCGGCAGTCGAGCGGCTTCGCCGTCAGCGGACACGGCGGGGCGAGGCGATCGGCTGCGGCGAGCGGGCTCAGGTAGCCGTAGGCCCAATCGGGCCAGTCCGCCGATGGTTGGGCAGGTTGCGCGCTGGGACCGATGCCCGGCGCCGCGGCAACGACAGCGGCCGACAACGTAAGAGCGATGAGTCGAACGTTGCGCTTTGTTTGGGTTCGCATGCGTTGCGCTCGGAGCTACGTGGCGATCATAGCGCGATCGCTGTGATGCCGTCGTGATTATGTAAGCCCAAAATCGTGACCGAGGCCACGATTTGCCTTAAGCACCGCTCGCATAATCGCTCCCTGAACCACAGTCAAAGGGGTTCTGAACATGCGTGGGCGAACGACGCGCGCGGCCGCGACGGCCGCAATCGGAATGCTGGGCATCCTCTCGGGGCTCGCGGCCGCGCAGGATCTCGAGCGCTCGCGGTTCATCGCGAGCTCCGACGTGCTGAGCCAGATCTCTCTGTTCACGTACCAGGAGAAGCGACAGTCGGAATTGATCTTCCGCGCGACGCCGGTCCTCTCGACAGGGGAAGGCAAAGCCGAAGTCGAATACGAGGACGGCAACGCGCAAATATACGTAGAAGTGAAAAAAATGCCGCCTCCCGGGATTCTCGGGCCCTACACGACCTACGTGCTCTGGGCACTGACGCCCGACGGGCGCGCGTCGAACGCAGGCGTGCTGACGGGGCCTGAAGGCGACGACGGTTTCATCCAAACGCAGCACGCAGCTTCGCAGTTCGCGCTCATCGTGACGGCCGAGCCGCATTTCGCCGTGAGCGCACCGAGCAACATGGTCGTCATGTATAACGTCGCCGACAAGCTCAGAGGAGTCGAGACGAAGATTTCGTCACTGTTCGAGCGCGCCGACTACTCGTCGCTCGAGCAGATCGCGATCGACGAGCGGCCGGTCGAGCTCGTTCAAGCCGAATACGCGATCGCTATCGCGCGCGCGGTCGGCGCCGAAGAGTTCGTGCCGAACCAACTGTACGCGGCCCAGGCGAAACTCGATGCGGCGCGCACGGCCTGGGGCTCGAGGAAGAGTAGGGACCGAAACAGCGCGGCCGGGATTGCGCGCGAGGCCGTGATCGCGGGCGAGGACGCGCGCCGCGCGGCACTCGTCGCGCGCGTCGAGGCCGACGCCCAGGCGGAGCGCGAGGCCGCGGCCGAGGCCGCCGCCGCTGCCGAGCGCGAGCGCGCGGCTGTCGCTGCGGCTGAAGCCGCACGCGCGACCCAGGAGGCAATCGAAGCAGCCGCGCGAATCGCAGCGAACGAAGCTCAGGCGAGAGCGTGGGCCGAGGCGCGCGCCCTGCTGCTCAATCGGTTAAGCTCCGTGCTGCCGACGCGGGAGACGGATCGCGGGCTCGTCTCGGAGATCGGCGGCGTCCAGTTCGCAACGGGCACTGCGAATCTGAATCCACCGGCGCGGGAAAGCCTCGCGCGGTTCTCGGGAATAGTGGCTTCATATCCGGAGTTGCGCTTCACGATCGAAGGGCACACGGACAACGTCGGCTCGGACGCGACGAACAGCGAGCTCTCGCTGCGGCGCGCCATGAGCGTCCGCGATTACCTCATCAGCCTCGGCGTTCCGCCTACGAGCTTCGAGGTCGAGGGCTATGGGCAGCAGCGGCCTGTCGCCGACAACACGACGGAAGACGGTCGCGCGCGCAACCGCCGCGTCGAGATCGTGATCTCCGGAGGAATGCTCGTCGCGGGCAACCGATAAGCGCTGCGTTACAGCGACCGGTGGCGGAACGAATAGATCGCGAGGGCCAGCACGACGACGATAAAGCCGGCCGTCCAGGCGATCATCGCCGTGCTCGGCACGGAGCCGATCGAGAACGGCGTGACCGCCAGGCCGCGCATGAATGGGGGCAGCAGCTCATAAGTCGCGCGCCGCCACATCGCGTCGGCGGGGCTAATGAGGCTGATCGCCGTGCCGACGTAGCGTGTCGCCTCATTGCTCGCGAACGAGCCGATTTGCTCGACCCAACCGCCGATGAACGCAATCCCGTAGAACGCGAACGAGGCGATGCCGTTCGTGATCGTCGTCAAACGCACGCCACCGGCCGTAGATACCGTCAGCATCACCGTCGCGGCGAGCAGCATCAGCGGCAGCGCCCTCGCCAGGCCCGGCTGCTCGAATCCCGCGAGCACGCGCATCATGAGAACGATGCCGCCTGACATCAGCAGCAGATACACCGCGGTCATGAGCCAATAGGTCAGCCACTTGCCGAGCACGATCGCGGCGCGGCGGATCGGTTTGGCGGCGAGCGTCTGCATGACGCCCGAGGAGATTTCGCCGGAGAGCGTGTCGACCGCCAGCATGATCGCGACGGCGATCGCCAGAAAATTGACGACATAGAGCCCCGCGAGCGTCATGAACTGATACCCGATTCGCATCTGCACGAGATTGACCGGGTTCACGGCCGCTTCCTCGCTCACGGCGCGATCGATGAAGAAGAGCGCTACGCCGTAGATGACGAGGAATGCGAGCCCGCCGAGCACAGCCGCGAGCACGATGCGTCGCCGGCGCGCCTCGATCCAGGTCAGGTAGGCGATCGTCAGTGTCCCGCGCACATGCTCATCCCGGCCGTTGATCCTCGCCCATGATCTCGACGAACCATTCCTCGAGCGTCTTGCGCCGGCAGCGCATCTCGTAGAGCGCGATGCCGCGATTCACGAGCCAGCGCGCGATCTCGGGTAGCGTCTGCTCTGTGCCGATACGCATTCGCACATACCCATCGACGCGCTCGAGAGCGGAGCCGAACGCGCGCAAGCCGTCGAGCGTTGCTGCATCGTCACGATCGAGCTTGAGCTCGACGTCGAGTGTCGGCTCGGCGTCGGCGAGCGAGAGCTCCTTGATCACGCTGCCGCGTTTGACGAACGCGACGCGATCGCACGTCGCCTCGACCTCGCCGAGCAAATGCGAGTTCAGAAATACGGTGGTACCCGCGGCGCGCAGCTCCTCGATGATGCTGCGCACGAGCAGACGGCC
>DATBLZ010000164.1:0-2536 GCA_036555065.1 Gammaproteobacteria bacterium | reverse complement strand
CGGGCTCGCCGCGCTCGCCGCGCATCCGGCGTGGGACGTAGCGACGGCGACGTTGGGCGCTTCGCGCGCCGTGGTCGAACTGCTCGAAGGCGCCGACCGGGAGCGCGCGAAGGTGGCGTTGCGCGCTATCTACCGGCCGCGATACGAAGCACTCGGTGAAGCAACCGACGAGTCTTCAGTGCTATTGCGGGTTGCGCTGACCCGGTTCCTCGCGCTCGACGCCGATGATCCCGACGTACGCGCCGAGCTCGGCGCTCTTGCCGATCGGGCACTCGATGCTTCCGGTCGTTTCGACCGTAGCGCGGCGCCCGGAGACCTGCTCGAGACCGTGCTCACCGTCGGGGTTCAAGACCAGGGTGCGGAATTCTTCGATCGTCTCGAGGCCGCATCGATCGCTGCGGAGGATCCGTACTTCAAGGATGTGGCTTTCGGAGCGCTCGGGCAGGTCGAAGATCCAGAGCTCGCGGCACGCTTGCGGGCTGCGATCCTCGAGCGGCGTTTCCCGCTGACGGAATCGATGGGCATGTTAGTCGGGCAACTCCGTGCCGACGCGACCCGCGACTCGACGTGGGACTGGGTCAATGCTAACGCCGACGCCGTGATTGCGCTCGTGCCCGAGTTCTTCCGCTCGCAAGTCGTGCCGCGTTTCGGTCTCGGCTTCTGCTCGGCCGAGCGTGCCACCGAGGTCGAGACGTTCGTGGTCTCGCACGCGAGCCTCGTGCCCGGGTACGAACGCAGCTTGAGCCAGGCTCTCGAGGCGATCTCGCTGTGCGCCGCGCTCAGGATGGAGAAGGGCGCAGAGCTCGCTGCTGTGTTCGCCGCGACGGCTCCGAGATAACGCGCGTCGACGGCGGCTCGGTTAACGCACGTTCGAGATCGAGTTCTTCGCCGTATCGTGCCTCGTCTTCATAACGTTGCTGATCGAGCTGAAGGTCCGTTGCTGCCGTTGCAGCGTGCTCTCGAGAGGAGCGTTGCGGCCGTCATCCACGGCGCGCGTTGCCGTCATCCTTTCAAGACCTTGGCGGCTCGCTTGAAGCTCGTCGTTCAGCCGGCTGATCGCCGGGTCGAGACAAAACCGGAGGACGGCCGCTGGATCGTTGTCCTTGTAGCGCGACAAGAACGTTTGCAACCTGGCTTGTGCTTGCGCGTCGCGCGGATTTGCGACAAGCGCAGTACAGGTTGCCTGTAGGTCCTGTCGATCCATGGCGGTCAAGCTCGTCCCGAACGCTTGAGCGGAGCGCGCGGAGCTCGCAGCCGCGACGTCGAGCTGCCGCTGAAGCTCGGAGTTGCCACCGAGCAGCACGCTGAAGTCGGGGGCATAAGCGCTCGTGCTCACGAGAGCAAGGATCGAGCCAATTCCAAGCCAGCGTCTTGAAAATGCCATTTGAACCTCCGTCTCAGTGTAGAACCCCGATATCGGCCAAGATCTCGCGCGCGGCGTTGTGACCGGGTGCGCCCGTGACGCCGCCGCCCGGGTGTGTGCCCGAGCCGCACATATATATGCCGGGCAACGGCCCGCGGTAGTTGCCATAACCCAGCATGGGCCGCGCGCTGAAAAGCTGATCGAGCGCGAGCGTGCCATGGAAAATATCGCCGCCGACGAGACCGAACGTCCGCTCGAGATCGAGCGGGGTCATGATCTGCCGCGCAATCACGACTGCTTTGAAGTTCGGCGCGTATTCGGTGACGGTGTCGATCATGAGGTCGGCGACGCGCTCGCGCTCCGCGTCCCACGATTTTCCGTTCGGCAATTCCGGCGCCGTGTGTTGACAGAAGAGACTCGCGACGTGCCGGCCCGGCGGCGCGAGGCTGTCATCGAGCGTCGATGGAATCAGCATCTCGATGATCGGCTTTTCCGACCAACCGTGAGTGCGCGCATCGAAGTAGGCGCGCTCCATGTATTCGAGCGTTGGCGCGAGGATTATCCCGGCCGTGTGATGCGGCGCGCGCGCCTTGCCCGGCAAGCACTTGAAGTCGGGAAGCTCGGCGAGTGCAACGTTCATGCGAAACGTGCCCGATGCGCAACGGTAGCGCTCGATGCGCTCGCGAAAGGCTTGCGGCAAAACGCCCGAATCCATGAGCTTGAGATAGAGCAGCTTGGGATTCACGTTCGCAACGACGGCGCGCGCGCGGAATTCGTCGCCCGCTGCCGTGACGGCGCCGACGGCTCGGCCGCGCTCGACGAGCACTTCGCGGACCGGAGACGCAACGCGGATGTCCGCGCCGCGCGCCGCGGCGGCCTTCGCCATCGCTTGCGTGATCGTGCCCATGCCGCCGAGCGCGTGCCCCCAGACGCCCTTCTTGCCGTTGACGCTGCCGAACGCGTGGTGCAACAGCACGTACGCCGAGCCCGGCGAGTAAGGGCTCGCGTAGTTGCCGACGATGCTGTCGAAACCGTAAACGGCTTTGATCGGGGCGCTTTCGAACCAGCCGTCGAGATAATCGCCGGCCGAGGCAACGAACAGCGTCAGAAACTCCTGACGCAATGCCAAATCGAGCTTGCGCAACCGTCCGCCGACGCGCGCCGCGCGAATCA
>DATBLZ010000136.1:0-5118 GCA_036555065.1 Gammaproteobacteria bacterium | reverse complement strand
CTGGATCCTGCGTATAGATCGTGCGGCCGAGGAAAGGATGCGGCGGCAGTTCAGCCCTGCACGTAATCTTGAACAACGGCAGCTCGGGCAGCTTCTTGGCCCAGGGACTTTCGGCCGGCTCGAGCGCCCAGGGATGGTTCGTCGTGCCGAGGTCCATCCAGCCGTTAGCCGTGTCCATGCCCGTCATGTGCATGCCGTGACAGGTCGAGCAGGTTCGCTTGATGGGGTTGCCAAGCCCGACCGTATTGATGTGCATCGCATCGCTGATCCAGAAGGTCCTGAAGAAGAAGACGTCGTGGCCGCTCTGGACAGACTCGCGAAAGGCGTTGCGCTCGCGGGTTGCCGCGTCACCGCCTTCGAGCAGCTCTGCCCACTTGTTTTCCATCGGGATGACGAATCGGGTTGTGTTGTTGCCGAGCACGCCGTCGCTGCCTTGCACCATTGCCTGCGGGCCGAGACCCGAAGGACCGCCGGGCTCGTTCAACGCGCCGGCCCCGTCCGAATACGCCTGGGCTGCATAGAGCTGGAGCTCGAAATCGCGAATCCTGTCGAGTTGTTGCGGGGACAGGGCCTGAGCGACTTCGAGATGTCCCCGCGCCGCGGATTGCGCTTGCGTTCTTAGCGTCGGCTCGCGCGCGTCGGCCATCATGTTCATGTTGACGGGCCGGCCGGTATCGGGATCGATAGCGGCAAGCATGCCGGTCTTGCCGATGAACGGCGTGATCCCGAAACGCACTGAGGTCACGTAACGCAGATTCGCGGCGGGGCGCGGCCGGCGGTAGACCGACACCTCGTGCCTTTCGCCGGCGACACCATAGACCGGATGAGTGTTGCAACCCGTCGGATCGCGGACGACCTCGAGTGTGAACTCGGGCGTGATCGGATTACCTTCGGCGTCGACGGGGGGCCAGGGTAGCGGGACACGAAACAGGCCGCGCTCGAGCAGCAGCGAATGAGATGCGGGATCGGCTGGCGGAAGGTCCGGGCAGTTCATCCCGTCGATCGCGGCAAAGATCGGGTCCGTGCCTTTGGTGTCGTTCCAGCGCTGCATGACGCTCGAGAGCGCGAGCGACATGCCGTCGGCTGGCTGATGACACGAGACACAAGCGCGACCGTTTCTGCCAATGGCTTCGAAGAACGGGTGACCGGCGGTATCGATAGTGCCGCTCGCGTTCAGAAGACCGAGTCGACCCCACGCGTTCGTGTATTCAACGTAGGCCGGCAGCGGACGACCCTCGCCTGGTGCCCACCATTGGGCCGGTGTAGGGTGCGCGATAAGCAGCGTTGCGGCGCAAGCGGCCGGCAGCAGCACGATCGAGACACGCGTGTTCATCGCTAAAGCATCACTATTAATAAGGTGTCAGCCACCAATTAACGACTCGTCAGCTTACGCGCGATGAGCCAGTCGTAAAGCCGATCCGTCCATCCGTCGACGGGCAGCCCGCGCTTGCTCATCCCGAAGCCCGCGCCGACTCCATCGTAAACATGGATCTCGGCAGGCTTGCCGGCGGCCTTCCATGCGGCAAACAACGCGAGGCAGCCATTGGTCACGTTGAAGTGGCTCGAGCCGACCGCGATGAACAGGGGCGGCGCATGCTCGGGCACGTTGACGTCTTGCAACGACGGGCCGTAGAGCGAAACGAGAAAATCGGGCGAGGCATCGGACTCCGGCGCGAGCGCGGTGCCGACCGCGACGCCGCCGCCTGCCGAAAATCCCATGATGCCGACACGAGCCGGATCGATGTTCCAGTCGGCCGCGTTATGACGGATGAGACGGAGCGCGGCCTGCGCGTCGGCAATGGCGGACGCGAGCACCTCGGCGAGCGCGGTGTCGTGGGGCGCCGGATTTGCGTTGGCTTTGACGATGACGAGCTCCTCACGTGGCCCAGCGCCGGGTTCCAGCATGCCGGGTATCGGCCTGCGCGGGGCAGTCGGGTCCACCTGCAGTGTCCGGTACTTCAGCACGAAGCCCGCGATACCGCGCTCGTTGAGCCACTCTGCCACCTTGATGCCTTCATTGTCGAATACGAGCGCGCGAAGCGCGCCGCCCGGCACAACCACGACCGCTGCCCCCGTTGCTATGGCCGGAGCGGGCAGGAACACAGTCACGCTTGGGTCGCTGACGTTCGTGATGACGCGATTGCCGGGGGGCGAGCTCGTGACTGATTCGGCTAGGAACCAGTTCTCAGAGCCCGGTGCTCCGTCGGGCCAGAGTCGTATTTCCGTTTGCGCGTGCGAGAGCTTGACGTAGCAGAGCGCCATGCCAGCACAGAGCACGAACCTGCCGAGCCGCATCCTTATCGCTCCCTTCGCGCGTCACGCGCGGATACGCGGTCGAAGTAATCGAAGATCGCTGGCCAGACCATCGGCACCATGCTGCCGTGATTGCCCTCGACTTCTAAGTATTCGAAATCGAAGTCGCCTGCGCGCATGAACGCTGCGAGCGCTCGGCTGCCTACGAGCGATGGCTCGGCGCCGGTACCTTCCGTGACGAAGATCGGCAGATCGCGTATCCGGTCGAACGGATAAGTCTCCTTATCGATGAAGGGACCCGACATCGGCGCGACGGCGCGCCAGCGTTCCGGATAGCGCGCCGCGAGATGCCAGACGCCGCCGCTGCCCATCGAATGCCCCGCGATGAAGGTCCGCGATCGATCCGCACCGTACTCCTCAGTGACGATCTCGAGCACGGTGATGACGTCGAGCTCGCTCAGGTCGAGCTCGCGCTGACGCTCCGGCGTAACCGCCGCGCGCTGCGCGGCGGCGGCCTCCGACTCGCCAAAGACGGCCGGCAAGCGCAAAGGATTGCCGTAGGCGCCGAGCGGCGTGAGGCCGAGCGGCGAGACGACGATATACCCGTGTTCCTCGGCGAGCCGCAGGAGCAGACCCCCGGCCATATCGAGGTAACTGCTTTCGTTCGCTCCGGCGCCGTGCAGGAAGAGCAGAATCGGCAACGAGCTCTTCCCATCCCAGCGAGTCGGTACGTAGATCCGGTAAGGCATCTGCTGCCCAGTCGGCGCGAAGTTGTATTCGCGGCGCTGATCGCCTTTTGGCCTCCCGCTCTCAGCAGTCTGCGCGAAGGCGCTGTCCTGCACGACACCGAGCAGGAGCAGCCCAACCGTCAGACAGAAACGAATCATGGCTCCCCCTTCCTCATTTCGAACTCCTCGTCATTCGATACAGCAGTACGACGAGGCCTAGCGTGGTCAGATCCGCAACCGCGATCATCGTAAACCCGGCCGCGAACGAGCCGGTCACGTCGCGGAGGATGCCAAGCATCTGCGGACCGAAGTAGCCAAATAGGCCCGCACCTAGACTGACGACGCCGAGTGCGTTGCCGGCCTCGCTGCGCGGCATCAAACTGCCCGCGAGCCCGTAGAGCTGATTCGCTGCGGAGAAACCGAGTCCGATCCCGACTGCCGTGGCCACGCGAAACGTCAGCTCATGCTCGACCGTCAGCGATACCGACGCGACCGCGAGCAGGACGAACATACCGCCGAGAACGATGAGCTTGTTGAAGCGGTCGGCTAGCATGCCGACGACGAGATTCAGCGCAATCGCGGCGACATACGCGGTGCTGATGATGAGGCCCGCTGCCCGCGCGTCGAGACCGTAGACGGTCTCGGCCACGCTCGGCACAAAATAGGTGATCGTGAATTGACCGAAACCGCCGAGACCGACGATGAGCGCGAGCAGCCAGACCACGGGCGAGCGAAAGGCGCTGCGGTGCACGACACCCTGCGACGCCGCGGCGCTTGCCGGCATTGAATCCGATTCAGCCATCGGCCGATAGAAGAGCCAGAACACAGCCGCGCCGAGCAGCGCCATGAACGCGTAACCTAGAATCGCGCTGCGCCAACCGAGCTCGCCTACGAGCGCGCCGCCGAGCGGGGCACCGACGACTGAGGCCATCGCCGAGGTCGCGCCGAGCACGCCCATCGTCCGGCCGCGTAGCGACAGCGGCGCCGTCAGCGCCACCGCGATCAGCACACTCACGAAAGCGAAGCGGTAACCGAAAACCGTCAGGCCGCGAAAGGCGAGCGCCGACTCGAAGCTCGAAGCTTGGCCAAGCAGCGCGCTGCCGATCGCAACACCGACGAGGCCGAGCGCGAGAACGCGTCTCTCCCCGAAACGGCGCGCGCTGATTCCGGCCGGCACACTGAGCAGCATCGCGAGCAATCCGTACAACCCGGTGAACAATCCGAGCTGCGTGAAGGTCATCCCCACGTCCTGCTGGATCGATGGTAGCAACGGAGAGAAGCCGAGATTGGACAGCTGCAGCGTGAACATCGCGATGAGGGTGACGCCGAAAGGCAGCAACCAGATCGGATGTGAGGTCCGCGACGTCGCCGTCATTGCAGCACCCGCTCATCGAGAAAGGCGGCGACACCCTCGCGCGCCGCGGCCGGATTCCAGGCTCGCGCATCGACGACATCCGCCTCGATCGGCAATGCGGGAATGCCGGCATCCTCGAGCGCGCGCTCGATGAAGCGGCGACCCGTCGCCGAGGGCTTCAAGCTCCTCGGATGAAGCACGAGCGCGGCGTCGATGCGATGCTCGCGCGCCTGCTCGACGATCCACTCGGCCGCCCACGGCGGGTTGTGCAGGTACTCGTTAAAGCTCGCAGTCCGGCTCGCGAGAGCCTCGATCGGATCGTCGAGGCCGTAACGGATATAGCCGTCGGGGCCGAAGGCCAGATACATCGACCAAACGAAAACGGCTCCATGCGAGGCTTCGAAGGCCGTATAGAAATCCGTGTCGTGCCAGAGTCCAGCACCGATCCACATGAGCCTGCGCTTCTCGCCCGGGCATGCCGCAATGCCGGCAACGACGCGCTGCTTGAGCTCGTCATAAAAATGCTGTGCATGTGCGACCGCCCAATCCGTACCGCGGACCCATTGCGTGGCCATCACGTTGGCGATCTGCTCCGTCATGCGCACGGGCGTCGTCGGAGCGGACGCAATGATCTTGCGCGCCGCGTCGAAGATTTCTTCCTGCCGATTGACGCGCTCGAGCCGTAGGCGCAACGCATCGCGGTCCAAGCGCTGCCCGCTGATCGCTTCGAGCCTTGCGACGAGTCGCTCGAGCGTTGCCGCGACGAATTCGAGCCGATGTGGC
>DATBLZ010000135.1:0-5349 GCA_036555065.1 Gammaproteobacteria bacterium | reverse complement strand
CGTGGGACGACGTCGCAGCGCTCGCGCGCAAGACGCCCGTCATGGCAGACGTGATCGTCAATCATGTCTCGAGCCGTTCGCCGCAGTTCTTGGATTTCTGCGCCAAAGGCGACCGCAGCGTGTACGCCGGAATGTTCCTCACGCTCGATCGCGTGTTTCCGCACGGCGCCTCCGAAAGCGATCGGCGCGCCATCTACCGCCCGCGGCCCGGGTTGCCGTTCACGTCGATCACGCTTGCCGATGGCTCGCGGCGGACTCTCTGGACCACGTTCACGGCAGAGCAGGTCGACATCGACGTGACGGACCCGCGCAGCATCGAGTACTTAGAGGGCATTCTGCGCGCGCTCGCCGCAGGCGGCGTCACGATGGCTCGGCTCGACGCTGTCGGCTACGCCGTCAAGAAAGCCGGAAGCAGCTGCTTCATGCTCCCTGAGACGTTCGAATTCATCCGCTCGTTCGCCGAGCGGGCGAAGCGATGCGGGCTCGAGGTCCTCGTCGAGGTCCACTCGCACTACAAGAAACAAATCGAGATCGCGCAGCGCGTCGATTGGATCTACGACTTCGCGTTGCCGCCGCTCGTGCTGCACGCGTTCTTCAACTGCACCGCGCATGCGCTCAAGCAATGGATCGAGCTGCGCCCGCGCAATGCGGTCACGGTGCTCGATACGCACGACGGCATCGGCGTCATCGATATCGCAGCCGATGGGCGCGACGGTGCCACAAGCCCGGGCCTCGTGCCTGAAGACGAGTTGGCGCGCCTCGTCGAGCGGATTCACGCGAACAGCAACGGCGCGAGCTTGCGCGCCACGGGCGCAGCCGCTTCGAATCTCGACCTTTACCAAGTCAATTGCACGTTCTACGACGCGTTGGGCCGTGACGATCGCAAGTACTTGCTCTCCCGCGCACTCCAGTTTTTCTTGCCCGGCGTCCCGCAGGTCTACTACGTCGGGCTCCTGGCGGGCCGTAACGATACGGAATTGCTCGCGAGAACGTGCATCGGCCGCGACATCAACCGGCACTACTACACGCGCGCAGAGATCGATCGAGCGCTCGAGCGCCCGGTCGTCGCCCGTCTCCTCGAGCTCATTCGCCTGCGCAACTCGCATCCGGCTTTCAACGGCGCGTTCGAGGCCGTGGCGTCGCCCGACGAGGTGCTCGACCTGCGCTGGCGGAACGGCGCGGAACTCGCGCGGCTATACGTGAATCTGCGGACTTGTGCGCATCGGCTCGAATACTCGCGAGGGGGCCGGTCGGAGCTGCTCGAGCTGGCCGTGTAGGGCGCAGGTTGCTAGAGTCACTTGAGGTAGTGGGTCGCGGGGGATACATGGGTACGGCCGCACGTGCATTGGTTTTTGCTGTGTTTTGTGCCGGTGAGGCGCTCGCCCAAGGCGGCGCCGAGACGCCGGCTGGCGTGACGATCGCCGCTGACGGCACCGTTCACGTGCCCGCGCACGTCGTGCCGCTCTCGAATTTCCTGAGCCCGGAGGGACAGGCCTACGTCGCGGAGCACTTGCGCAATATGCTGCGGCCGGAGCTGCTCGTCCCGGGGGACGGCGTGCCGCCGTTGCTCGCGGGGTATCTTGAGCGGCAGCGCGAGTTGTTTGCCGTCGAGAGGCGGGACGTCACGATCGGCGGCGTGCATGCCTTTGAGTTCACACCGAAGGGCGGTGTTGCGGAGCAGAATCGCGGCCGGGTTCTCATCAACCTCCACGGCGGCGGTTTCTCGGGCTGCTGGCCCGGATGCGCGGAGCTCGAGTCGATCCCCGTTGCCGCGCTCGGCCGCATCCGCGTTTTGGCGCTCGAGTATCGCCAGGGTCCGGAGCACCGGTACCCAGCGGCGAGTGAGGACGTCGCGGTGGCGTATCGCGAGCTCCTCGAGACCTATCCTGCAAGGAATATCGGCATTTACGGCTGTTCTGCGGGCGGGATGCTGACCGGCATGGCCGTCGCGTGGTTTCAGAAAGAGTCGCTGCCTGCGCCGGGCGCGATCGGCGTGCTGTGCGCGGGTTTGACGTTAGAGCCGAATGGCTTCGGAGGCGACGCCGCGTACACGACGGCCGCGATCGGCGAGAGTCGTGCTCCGCCGCCTCCTTCGGCCGAGGGCTCTGGGAGAGCGCCCTTCGGCTATTTGGCCGACGTGTCGCTCACTGATCCACTCGCAGCACCCGCGAGCTCGCCCGAAGTGCTCGCGAAGTTCCCGCCGACGTTGATCGTGACGGGGACTCGCGCATTCGAGTTGAGCTCAGCGGTGTATACGCACGCCCAGCTCGTGAAGCAAGGCGTCGAGGCCGATCTGCACGTGTGGGAGGGCATGTTCCACGGCTTCTTCTATAACGTTGACGTACCCGAGTCGCGCGACTGTTACGACGTCATCGTGAAGTTCTTCGACCGGCACCTCGGCAGGTAGCTCCTCCCGCTACTCCCAACCGGTCGACGAATCGTAGGGAACGAAGATGCCGAGCGCTTCCACTTGGTGAATCTCGCCGCCCGTGATCTTGAAGATGTGCGCGGCCGGCAAATCGTAGGGATCGCGCTTTTCCTCCCACAGCACTCGCGAGCCGTCGGCCGCGATCAAGAGGTGCGGCCCGCTGACCATCGATTGACGAAAGTGCGATAACCCCATCGCGAGCCCTTGGACTGGATCGACGGCGAAAATTCGACGGTTGTCGATGCTGTCGATGTACGCGAAGCGACGCGAGCTCATTTGCCCCACGCAATCGCGGGCGACGGGGGGAGGGGAGCGGCCGTTGATATCGACGCTGGCAAACGGCTCAGGAGCCAGCCCCGGACCGGCCGTGATCATGCCGTTTTCTTGCCGCTCGCAGTCGCTCGCGAAGGGCGCGAGCGTCCCGTCGTTCGCATCGAGCGCGTCGTAATACGAAGCCGAGATCGCGGCGATCTCGGCGCGCGGTGCGCGCTCACCTTCGGGCACCACCGCGGTTAGTTGGGGGCGCGGCGCCTGGAGCCGCGCGCGAGCCTCCTCGCTTTCGACGTCGGCGATGAGATGCTCGGCTTCGATGATTCTCCCGTTCTCGATTTTCAAACGCACGGCGACTTGCGCGGGTACGACTCGGTCGTCGGTCCGCCGGTCGATCACGGTGATGAGGCCGATCGTGCCTTCGGCCGGATCAGGCACGTAGATCCGAAATCCCGTAGCCTGGCCCGCCGCCGATGCCCAAAGACCTTCGCCGGGCTTCGTCGCAGTAACGTTCTCGACGAAGACGATTTCGTCGGATAAAGGAGCCTCTTTGAGGTCGTGATCGGCGATGGCCCCAAGATAGCTGTCCGCAATGTCGATGAGACAAGTCCGATCGCAAGGCCCCGCGGTCTCCACGTCCGCGCAGCCCGCGGTGACCAAAACCGTCATCACTACAGCGGTAGAGCAACGTCCACTCATCGCGTCTCCTCCTGCGAGCACTCTATGCCATATCATAGAGCCACATGCGTTTATCCCACCGAATCGTCTCGGGAATGGCCCTCGTCTGGCTACTCGCGCTGACGTCGGCCCGCGCCCAGATCGAGAAGCCGATCGTCGGCCCGTCGCAGCCGGGCCAAACGTTCAAAGAATGCCGCCACTGCCCGGAGATGATCATCGTGCCGGCCGGCACGTTCACGATGGGCTCACCGGCCGACGAGCCGCTGCGCCGCGAGAACGAGCCACAGACGGAAATCGCGATTGCACGCGCGTTCGCCATGGCGAAAACTCCGGTGACGTGGGACCAATGGGAGGCCTGCGTGCGCGATACGTGGTGCGACGGCAGCGCCATCGACACGGCGCTGCGCACGGGTCCCGACGGCCAGCCGAACCCGGAGTACAAGGATTGGGGTCGCGGCACTCGGCCCGTCGTCGGCGTCAGCTGGTACGACGCGCAAGCGTTCGTCGGTTGGCTCAATGCCAAAACCGGTGAGGACGATGCCTATCGTTTACCGTCCGAAGCCGAGTGGGAATACGCGGCGCGCGCGGGCACGACGACGGCGTTTCCATGGGGGACGGAGCTCGACCACGACTACGGCAACTTCGGCCTCGACGGCAGCGAGCTCGGCGGCAAAGCCGAAGGTCGCGACGTGTGGGTCAACGAGACGGCGCCCGTCGCGTCGTTTCCACCGAATGCCTTCGGCCTGTACGACATGCACGGCAACATCTTCGAGTGGACCGAAGACTGCTATGAAGCCGACCGCGCGCATGCGCCGACGGATGGGTCTGCGAACAAGGAAGGCAACTGCGCTAACCGAGTTTTCCGCAGCGGCACTTTCTTGAGCAATCCTTACATGCAGCGCTCCGCGCGCCGCGGTGCGCCTTATCCCGCGACGCTGCGCGGCCGAAACTATCTCGGATTTCGCGTCGCTAAAACCTTGCCCTGAAGAACCTGCCCGGCGATTCGCTCGTGCTGCCGATACGCGCGGTGTCAGATACGGACCAGTTGAGGTAGATGATCGAAGTGACGATCGCGGGCATGAAGCGCCAAATTGTGCTGAAGCACTAGAGCGGCCAACCACATGTCGTTCGTCGGGATAGGCGTGCCCTGTTTTCGCAGTTGACGGAACACAGCGGCGTAGTGGTGTGTCGTTTGCTCGTCTGCGAACAGGACTCGGACGCCGTCCTTCAACAGAAACAGCCGCAACACGCGCTCGTTTTCTGCATGCCTGCGGCCGTGGGCAAAGCCTGCGCGAAGCTCGCCGACGACGACGAACGGCAACATCACGGTCTCGGCCGTCTCGAGAACTTCGACGGTTTCGGCCACTCCCTTGCAGAGGTCTACGTAGCGATTCGTGTCGAGCGCGACTCTCACTTCCAGAGGTTCTTGTCGACGCGGTCCTGATCGGCGAGTGCGGAGTCGATCGCTCTATCGGGCTTCCATGTTCCGGCAATATCGCCCAGATCGCGCCGTTTCTGAGGGATGCCTTTCATGCCTGCCGCTTCCGTCAACGCATCGACCGCGGCCTCGTTCAAGCTCTTGCCGGCTGCTCGAGCACGATCGCGAATGGCATCGTCAACGGCTCGCGGAATCCCTCGTATCGTGTACTGCATGCATCCAGTATAGGCACTGCATGCATTCTCTGCAAGCCGAGCGGAATAGGGCTATTCAACCGACGCGCGCCGCTCGAGCTCGCCGAGCCAGTCTTGCACGACGATGAGCTGCGACGCCGCCGTGCCCGTAGCGGCGAGGCTCGACGTCAGCGACCACACCCGGCGCGCGTGCCGGCCGTTGGCGTGGCCGAGGACGGCGTTCTTTCGGCGCTCGTCCTTGCGAAACCCCGTGCTCCTTCCGCTCGGCCCGAATACGCGCTATAAAATCCACAAAGGTGTCGCGGCGCACAACGGGGGGTCGCCATGGCTCGAAACGATCG
>DATBLZ010000133.1:0-15205 GCA_036555065.1 Gammaproteobacteria bacterium | reverse complement strand
GCGACCGTTGCCGCAAAGATTCGAGATGCTGTTGAACTCGCCGTCGCAGCGACCGCCGAGCTCGCCGCGCAACTTTCGGAACCCGCAATTCACGGCGAGCCTCATTGCCCCCGACGGGTCCGAATACAGGCTCTTGTTCGTGCGCACGCGCGTCACGGTGCTCGGCGTGCTCACTTGGCCCGCGACCCAGCTCGCGGTGCTCACGATCTCCATTCTTGCGGCGGCGGCGACGTCTCTCTTGCTCGCGCGCTACCTGTCATCGCCGATCGTACGTCTGCAGCGCGCGAGCCGCGCGCTCGCCGCCGGCGCGCTCGAGACCCGCGTCGGCGGGCCCTTCAACCGGCGCAAAGACGAGGTCGGCACGCTCGCCCGCGATTTCGACACGATGGCCGCACGGGTTCAGGCGCTCGTCGACGACAAGGACACGCTGCTCCGCGACGTCTCCCACGAGCTGCGCTCGCCGCTTGCGCGCATCCGCGTCGCGCTCGCGCTCGCGCAACGCAAGGCAAACGACGCGTCGCAATCGGACTTGACCCGTATCGAGCAGGAAACGGAGCGGCTCGATTCGCTCGTCGGCCAGATCCTCACGCTCGCGCGGTTGCGTTCGCCGCTCATGGGCAAACGCGAGCCGCTCGATTTAAGCGAGCTCGTTCGCGAGATCATCGCGAACGCGCGCTTCGAGCATCCAAATGTCGCAATCGAGCTCGATGCAGCCGACGTGCCCAAAATCCGCGGGGACCGCAGCGAGCTCGGAAGCGCGATCGAGAACGTGATCCGCAATGCTCTCGTCCACGCGGGCCGAAGCCCGGTGCGGGTCGTGCTGCGCAAAGCGCGCCAGGGCGTCGAGATCCGGATTTCGGACCGCGGCCCGGGTGTCGCCGAGGAGAACCTCAAGCGGATTTTCGAGCCGTTCTACCGCGTCGATCCGAGCCGCGACCACCAACGGGGCGGCTACGGTCTCGGGCTCGCGATCGCCGCGAGCGTCGTCGCGCGGCACGCGGGCACGATCGAGGCGCGAGGCGGCGCCGAAGGCGGGCTCGAGATCGTTCTCGTGCTGCCCGCGGACACGGCGGCAGCGGCTTAGAGGTTGTAGCCGCGCTCGTCGTGCATCGTGATGTCGAGGCCTTGATTCTCGTCCTCCGCCGACACGCGTAGCGGTACGGCGATATTCACGATCTTCAGGATCACGAACGTCCCGATGCTGCACCAGACGAGCGTCGCGACCGCGCCGATGAGCTGAACCCCGAGCTGGCCGCCGATCGTCTGGCCTGCGGCCAAGCCGAGACCACCGCCGAGAGACGAGAACACCGCCGTCAGCAGCAGGCCCGTGAATCCGCCGACGCCGTGGACGGGAAACACGTCCAAGGAATCGTCGACGCCGAGCTTGCGCTTCATGAGCTGAGTCGCGAAGAAGCACAGCACGCCCGCGCTGAGACCGATGAGGAGCGCGCCCATGGGGCCGACGAACCCCGACGCAGGCGTGATCGTGCCCAAGCCTGCGACCATTCCCGTGACGATGCCGAGCACGCTCGGCTTGCCGAACTTGATCCACTCCATGGTCATCCACGCGAGCGACGCAGCCGCCGCCGAGATGTGGGTCACGAGCATTGCCATGCCGGCCGCACCGCCCGCGGTCACGGCGCTGCCGGCGTTGAGACCGAACCAGCCGACCCAAAGCATCGAGGCGCCCGCGACCGTCATCGTCAAATTGTGCGGCGGCATGGCCGTCGTCGGGAAACCATTGCGATTCCTAAGCACGAGCGCTGCGACGAGCGCGGCTACGCCCGCATTGAGGTGCACGACGGACCCGCCGGCGAAGTCACGAAAGCCCATCTTGAAGAGCCAGCCCTCGGGGTTCCATACCCAATGCGCGACCGGCAGGTAGACGACTACGAGCCAGGCCATGCTGAACCAGAGCATCGCCGAGAACCGCATGCGCTCGGCGAACCCGCCGACGACGAGCGCCGGGGTGATGATCGCGAACGTCAGCTGGAACATCGCGAACACGGTCTCCGGGATAGTTCCGCTGACCGACCCCACCGCGACACCGGCGAGCCAGGCCTTCGCGAAGCCGCCGATGATGCCGGCCGGGGTCGCGCTCGGCCCGAAAGCGAGCGAGTAACCGAAGATGACCCAAATAACGGACACGACGCAGCAAATCGCAAAGCACTGCATGAGCACCGAGAGCACGTTCTTCGTGCGCACGAGGCCGCCGTAAAAGAGCGCCAAGCCCGGCAGCGTCATGAAGAGCACGAGTGCCGTCGACGTCAACATCCACGCAGTGTCGCCGCTATCGGCGGTCTGGCTGAACCCGAGCGACGGCCACAAACAGGCCGCCGGCAGCACGACGTGCCGCAAGTTGGAAATTCTTTTCATTGTTCGCCCCCCGACAATGGCTCAGATCGCTTGATCGCCGGTCTCGCCGGTGCGGATCCGGTGAACCTGCTCGATATTCGTGATGAAGATCTTGCCGTCCCCGACTTTGCCGGTCTTTGCCGCTTCGATGATCGCCTCGATCGAGCGCTCGACGAGGTTGTCGCTGACTGCGACCTCGATCTTCACTTTCGGGAGAAAATCCACGACGTACTCCGCGCCGCGGTAGAGCTCCGTGTGGCCGCGCTGCCGGCCGAACCCTTTGACCTCGGTCACCGTCATGCCTTGGACCCCAACCTCGGCCAAGGCATTGCGGACGTCATCGAGACGAAATGGCTTGATGACTGCTGTGATCAGCTTCATGAGCGCCCCCTGTGCTTATTGTTCTTACCCCCGCCTCAAGGCTCGGGGCGGCCGCTATTCTACAATGATCCGCTTAGCGCACCAGCAACGAATGGGTCGCATGACTTTGACGGCGATGTAGAGCACGATAGAGCCATTGGAGTAGAGACGAGAGGTCGGTGCCATGCGCAAGCCAACTGCGGCGATCAAGCCCTCCGAGATCACACCGGAGATAGCGTTCCACAGTCGCCGCGAAATCTTGTCCGCAGCGATCGCGCTTGCATTGCTGCCGAGCATGGCGCCGTCAACGCACGCCGCGGTGCTGCCGCCCGACGGCACGCTCGGGGACGTCGGCAAATGGGCAGGCTCGCTGCGCGATCCGCCGAACTCGTACACCGATATCACGAGCTACAACAATTACTACGAGTTCGGCACCGATAAAGGCGATCCCGCGCGCTACGCGCACACGCTGAAGCCTCGGCCTTGGTCCGTGCAAGTCACGGGCGAGGCGGCGAAGCTCGGCACGTACACGCTCGAAGACATTCTCGCCCCGCATGCGCTCGAGGAGCGAATCTATCGTTTCCGTTGCGTCGAAGCCTGGTCGATGGTCGTCCCCTGGGTCGGGTTCCCGCTCGGCGATCTGCTCAGCCGGTTCGAGCCGACGTCGCGCGCGAAGTACGTGCAGTTTTTCACGCTCGCCGACCCTAAGCAGATGCCGGGGCTGAGCTATCGCGTGCTCGAGTGGCCATACCGTGAAGGGCTCACGATCGAGGAAGCCATGCATCCGCTGACGCTGCTCACGGTCGGCGTCTATGGCAAGGCGCTGCCGAATCAGAACGGCGCGCCGCTCAGGGTCATCATTCCTTGGAAATACGGCTTCAAGAGCGCCAAATCGATCGTCCGCATCCATTTCACGGAGCAAAGGCCACAGACGAGCTGGAACATGGCGGCGCCGCAAGAGTACGGGTTCTACTCGAATGTCAATCCCGAAGTGGACCACCCGCGCTGGAGCCAGGCCTCGGAGCGGCGTCTCGGCGGCGGGCTCTTCGCGACCCGTGTACCGACGCTGATGTTCAACGGCTATACCGACGAGGTCGCGAGCCTCTACGCCGGCCTCGACCTGCGCCGCAACTACTGACGTTAAAGCGACCGAGGCTTACTCGCATGACGGCTCTGCAGGGCCGTCGCGCGCGGGGATGCGCGCGCCGGAGCCCCCATGGACGGGTTCACGGCGTCCCTGGAGAGGCGTTATGCGAGTAAGCCACCGGTCGCGCCGGCGAGCAGGAGGCGCAGGTCAGTGGATCCGGAAACCGCCGTGGCGGCGCCGGATCGAGGAATCGAGCCACCACCAGCCGGCCACGAAGCCCGCAACCAACGTCACCAAAATCGCGGACACGACCCACGCGAGCGGTAAGGAACCCCGGTAGGCATCGAGCTGCTCGGCGTAGCTCGTGTTCTCGTGCTTGAGCCGCTCGAGCGTCTCGCGGATCGCGTCATCCGAGCCCGCGGTCGCCGCGACTTGGCGGCTCAACGCGTCCGCGGTCGTCTCCGCCTCGTCGTGGGCGCTTTGCGCGGCCTCGAGCGCCGTGCGCAAGCGCCCAACCTCGGCTTCGGCCTCGGCAATACGCGCCTGCGCGGGCTTCTCGGTCACGAGGTACGCCGACTTGACCCACCCTTCTTGGCCGCTCGGCGTACGCACGCGCGCATAGTTCGGCGCGCGCTCGAGGACTTCGAGCGCCGTGCCGCTCACGAGGTTGTCGAACGGGCGGTCGCTCGTGTCCGACGCGTTGTGAATCCCGAGCCGCAGCATGTCCGTGACATAGGCTGTCTCGGCGGCTGCGAGCCCCGGCGCCAAACCCAGAATCCAAAGGATCGCGATCTTGCCCTTCATCACCGGACCTCGAACGACTTTACAGAATGCGTCTCGATTATAGGTCGGGCGCACGGACCGGGTTCAAGCCGAGTTGGCGACCGTGTCCCCGGCCGGCTCGGCGGTGCCGAGCGCCCGACTCAGCGGCGCTGGATGCCCGAAGAAGTATCCCTGGGCGAGATCGACCTCGAGCTGACGGAGCTTCTTCGCGATGGCGTCGCTCTCGACGTGCTCGGCGACCGTGAGCACGCCGAGCGTCTGTGCCGCCTTGGCGAGCCCGCGCACGAGCGACTCGGCGTGAATGTCGTCGAGCACGCGCCGAATCAGACTGCCGTCGATCTTCAAATAGCTGACTTTGAGGCGCTTCAAGTGGGCGAGCGAGCTCAAACCGGTCCCGAAGTCGTCGAGCGAGACATGGCACCCCGCATCGGTCAGAGCCGCGATGAACCGTTCGGTATCTTCGATTCGATTGACCGCGTCCTTTTCCTTGAGCTCGAAGCAAAAGAGCTCGGGCGGCAGGCCAGCGGCCTTGATTTCGGCGAGCACGAACGCAGGGAAATCGGGCGCGGCGAGCGACTGCGCCGAGACGTTGAGCGCGACGCCGAGCGGCAGCTGACTCACCTGTTTCTTGGCGCCCTGCATCGCGCGCACCGCGGCGGCGACGACCCAGCGATCGAGCGCCCCCATGAGCCCGTAGCGGTCGGCCGCGGGCACGAACTTGTCCGGAGAAACGAGCTCTCCCGATGCATCGCGCATGCGCACGAGAACCTCGTACCCGAGAACTCCGCTCGGTTCGTGGTACAAGTCGACTATCGGCTGGGCCTGCAGGCGAAGCTCGCCGGTCTGCAGCGCCTGTTTGAGGCTCGCGGCCGCCATGAGCTCGCTTTCGCGCTCGGGCGACAGGGACTCGTTCCCCACGTAGAGCTCTAAGCGGCTGCCGCCGGCCGTGCGCGCGCGCTTGCAGGCGACCTCGGCTGCCGCGAGCAGATGCGCGAAATCACGCCGTCCAGGACCGCTCGTCGCGATGCCGACGCTTACCGCCACGGGCACGGCGTCGGAGCCCTTCATGTAGCCTAAGTTGGCCATTGCACCGATGAGCCCGTTCGCGACCTCGCGGGCCGCGTCGAGGGTCGCGGCGGGCATGAGAACGGCGAATCGGTCGCCGCCGATGCGGCAAGCGAAGTCGGCGCCGGACAGGCGGCTCCTGATGAGCTCGGCGAGCCTGTGTATGACCTCATCTCCGGCGTCGAAGCCGAAAGCGTCGTTGATGACCTCGAGTCGGTCGATGCCGATGTAGAGCAACGGTCGCCCGTCCTTGGCTTCGGAGGCGAGCGCCTCGCGGACGCGGCGGGCGAAAACCACGGGATTCGCGAGCCCCGTGAGTGTGTCGTGCTGGCTGTTGAGAATACCCACGGCCTTGCGGCTGATGAACTCGAGGATCCGAACGTCGCGGATCTCGAAGTTCGGAGCGTCGCCGGCTCGGAATAGGGCCATGAGCCCGCCGCCGCCATTCGGGTCACGCA
Source organism: Gammaproteobacteria bacterium (assembly GCA_036555065.1). Classification (GTDB taxonomy): domain Bacteria; phylum Pseudomonadota; class Gammaproteobacteria; order Steroidobacterales; family Rariloculaceae; genus DATBLZ01. Next base: position 9,097 of record DATBLZ010000133.1, on the reverse strand, counting down.
CGGGACAAGACAGGATCTTGAACGGCGCGGCCCCCGCCTCCGTGCCGACACGATTGACGACCATCGGCCGATTGTTGAGCTGCGCCCACGCGAGCAAGTGTTTCTGAGTTCGCTCGAGCATCTGCGCGGCATCGACCGATTCAGCGTTCCCGCGACTCTTGATGACGCTGATGTTGCGCTCGGGAACGAGGAACGCGCCGCTGACGCAATTCAAGTTCTCGACGCAGTGGGTGACGAGCTTGTCGAGCGCGCCCGAGCCTTCGGCCGCTTCGTCGACGGCGAGCAGTAACGGTAGATCATCGGCAGCGCTCGATTCCGTCTTCGCCGAGTGCTCCAAGCCGATGCGCGAAGCGAGAACGTCGAGCACGGGTCTGAGCAAGCTCGAAGTCATCGACGTCGCCTTCGCGGCGTTTCGACCCTTGCCGAGGTGAATGATCACGAACCCGAGCGCAAGACCACCCTCCCCACGCAGCGCCGCGGAGTAGGCCGTGATCTCGTTCGCCGTCTGCCGAATTTGGCCGTCGAGCACGGCGTTGTTGGTCTCGACCTTGAGGGACTCGACGAGCTCGCGGAAGTCGGGCGGCTCGTATCCGTCGGAGCACCAAATCAGCTCGCCCGCCGCATCGTATAGCGCAACGCAGCCCGAGCTCGGAATGAGCATCTTCACGAGCTGCCCGTAGGGGGCATAACTCGCGTTCTCGTTCCGTGACGCGGTCACGGGTTCCTTCAGGGCACTGGTTGGCTCGGTCATTGCGGGGCGCTTAAGCTCGCGTGAGCGCCGCCTAGCGTGCCGTAGTTCACGGCTCCGAGCCTTGATCGATGTCGCAGTCCGCGGAAAAGCCGTGCTGCGCGGCGGTTCCGGATTTGGGAGTCTGTCAGCCCCCGCCGGCCAAGAACTGGGGCGGCGCGGCCGTTTCGACGACCTTGAGCGGCTCCACGCGTCGCGGCTGGGTTAGCAGGTCTACATAAAGCCGCAGGATCGTCCCGGCGTGCCAGGCCGCCTCGCCGGAGGACATTTTCTGAACGCTCGCCCTGACGGGGGTCTCATTGCCGCCCGGGGCAACGCGGTGCAAGGCATCGTGCAGCTCGTTGAGCGAGTCACCCGCGCTGACGGGGACCTCGACATCGAGCATGGCCTCGAGATACTCCGAGTAAGCGCGCACGAGGCGGAGCTTGACGGGTCCATCCCCGATCAAGATCTGCACGGCACCTGCAAACCGTTCTAAGGGTGGGGACATGGTAGTGCCTTCCGTTTGTTCTTCTTTTCAGGCCCCTAACAGCCAAACGTATAGCAGATTCCGGGAACGCCGCGCAAGTCGTTGGCGAAAATCACGGAATCGGACGGCGGCACCGCGAAAGTCTGGCTATTCCCCGCTTCTCGGCCGCGTGATCCCGTATTTCTTGAGGCGGTCGGCGAGCGTCGTCGGCCTTATCCCGAGGAGCTGTGCGGCACCGTTCTGCCCCGAGACGCGCCAATTCGTGAGCTTGAGCGCCGCGAGGAGATTGTTTCTCTCGAGCTCGCGAACCTGGGTTTCCGTCAAGACCCGCTCGCCGGTCTCGAGGTGATCGGCCGCGGACTCGTGCGGGCCCGCGCCGGAATCGGCAACGTCGGGCATCGCGAGATCGAGCCTCAAGACTTTGCCTTGCGAGAGAATGACCGCGCGCTCGATGACGTTCTTGAGCTCGCGTACGTTTCCGGGCCAAGCGTAACGCTTGAGCAACGCCGCCTGCTGGCGCGAAAGCGTGAGCGGCCGATGCCCGAACTCCTTGCAGGCCCGTTCCAAGAAATGACTTGCGAGCTGCACGACATCGTCGCTGCGCTCCCGCAGCGACGGTACCTCGATCGGAAAGACGCTGAGGCGATAGTACAGATCCTCGCGGAATCGCCCCTCGGCAACGGCTTGCTCGAGATCCCGGTTCGTGGCCGCAATCACACGCACGTCGACACGGTGCGTCGCCTCGTCGCCGACGCGCTCGTACTCGCTCTCCTGGAGCACGCGCAAGAGCTTGCTCTGCAGCGCCAGCGGTATCTCGCCGACCTCGTCGAGAAAGATCGTCCCGCCGTCGGCGAGCTGGAATCGACCGACCCGATCACGATGGGCTCCAGTGAACGCCCCTTTGACGTGGCCGAAGAACTCGCTCTCGAAGAGCTCGTGTGGAATGGAGGCGCAATTGACCTTGACCAAAGTCCCGTTGCTGCGCGGGCTCTGGCCGTGGATCACGTGCGCGACGAGCTCTTTGCCGACGCCCGACTCGCCTTGGATCAGAACGCTAGCGCCCGTCTGCGCGACGGCCTCGAGGCGCGCAAGCATCTTCTTGAGCGCCGGGCTTTCGCCGATGATGCGCCCGTAGTTCATCGAGACCTGGACTTCCTCGCGCAAGTAGTCGCGCTCCCGCTCGAGCTCCTCGCGCAGTCGGGCGTTCTCTTCGAACGCGGCGCGCAGCCGCCGCTCGGCCTCGTTGCGCTCGGTCACGTCCTTCGAGGCAACGAGCAGCGCGATCAGCGTCCCCTCGGGACCGCGCTCGGCGGCGGACGACACGAGCACCTCGACGATCTCGCCGGTCTTCGTCACGAACCGGCGCGGCTCGTTGTTGAGCTCGCTCTGGCCGATGAGGCCGTCGCGGCGTCGCTGCTCGACCGATGCGCGCGAGTCTTCGGTCATGAAATCCATGACATGCCGGCCGATGACCTCCTCGCGGCGGTAGCCGAGCTTCGCGAGCCAATAGTTGCTCACGTGCACTATTCGGCCTTGGGGATCGACGGTGTGGAGCATCGCCGGCGTTGCGCGGTAGAGGTCTTGGTAGTGCTGCTCGAGCCTGGCCTCGCGTCCGACCTCCGTATAGACGACGACGGTGCGAAGATAGTCTCCCTCCGCCCCGCGCTCGACGATCGCGCTCGCGAGGCAGTCGACGCGCGCGCCGTCCTGGGTCGCCAAATCCACTGGGACATTGTCGATGCGGCCGGAGCGCCGCAGCCGCGGCAGGTACTCCTCCTCGATGCGCCGCGCGTTGGTCTCGCTGCCGAGGTCTTGGGGCCGGCGCTCGACGATGGCCTCGCGCGAATAGCCGAACCGCGCGAGCCAGGCATCGCTCGCATCCAGGAAGTAGCCGTCCTCATCGAGCGAGACGCACAATGCGGGGCTCTTGCGGAAAAGCCATTGGTATCGATCCGCGAGCGACATCGGACCCGATATTACGGATCTCCGTGACTTGGATCAACGGATTTCCGTCGATTCACGGAGATCCGTGGTTTCGGAATTTCGTAACTCGTGGCCAGAAGCCACGGGCCACTTGGCATGGAGCCTGCATAGCTCCCGCGTAGAAGCGACGGCTGCTCCCCCCAGCAGCCGCCGTGGGCCACCTCAAGTGGCCGTTCAATCGGGGACCGGGTTGTCCGGTCCCCGTTCTTTTTCCTAGAGATTGATGTCCAAGAACTCGAGTGTGCGCTGCCAGGCCTCGTCGGCGGCTGCGGCATCGTAGGTTGGACTCCCCACGCTCGCGAACCCGCGCTGAACGTTCGGATAGATGTTGATCTCGGCGCGTTTGCCTTCCTCACCGAGGCGTACTCGAAAGATCCGCGCATCGGCCGCCGGTGTCGATTCGTCGAGGCCTGCAAAATGGCCGAGCACGGGCGCAGTCAGCTGGCTCAGCGCCGCCGACTCCGTGATGATCTGCCCGTCGTACATGACCACAGCGTCGAGCTCGCCCGGCAACGCGATGCCCGCACGCAGCGCCCAGCTCCCGCCCGAGGACATGCCGATCGCTGCTACCGTGGGTACGAACGCATACTTCGTGAGGTAGTTGTAAGCCTGACGAATGTTGCCGAGCGTCGCCTCGGCATTATCGATAAGCGCGCCCGCGCGCGTAGCGGCGTCGCTCCCGTCTTGCGAGGACGAGCCCGCATAAAGATCGACCGCAAGGGCGATATATCTCTCGCCCGCGAGGCGGCGCGTGAGCTCGCGCGTTTCTTCGTCGAGACCGGCCTCGCCATGAATCACGATGAGCCCGGGTAGCGGCTCGACGGCGTCGGCTGGCATCACGAGGTACCCGATGAGATTGGTGTTGGCGGCCTCCCCGTAGGCAAGGTTCTGCTCGACGAGCGGAACGTCGGAGCTCGGCCCGGCACCCGCCGGCACGGCAGGCGCCGCATTGCTCGCCGTCGGCGCCGCCGGTGCCGCGTCGTCGTCTTCCCCTGAATCCCGCGACCCGCAGCCGCCGGCCGCGAGCATGGAGCAGACTCCGAGCAGGGCAAAAACCGTTTTCGCGTCCATGAGCGGAAATTGCATCACGCGCCGAGGAAAATCAATTCCGCGCCCAGCGGCCGCGGCGCGACCACGCCGCGCTCGAACACGACTTGGCCCCCAAGCACGGTCATGACGACTGCCGAGCGGAAAGTATGTCCTGCGAAAGGCGACCAGGCGCATTTGTAACGAATTTGCTGCGCTGTCACGGTCGTCGTCGCCGCCAGATCGACGACAACGAGGTCGGCGAAGTACCCTTCCCGGATGAACCCGCGATTCTCGATCCCGAAGAGCCGAGCCGGGTTGTGCGCGGTCTTGGTCGCGATCGCTTCGAGACTGAAGACCCCGGCGTGATGCTGGTCGAGCAACATGTTGAGCATATGTTGGACGAGCGGCAGACCCGACGGGGCGTCGAAATAGCGGCGCGCCTTCTCCTCGGCCGTGTGTGGCGCATGATCGGTCGCGATGACGTCGATGACATCGCTATTGACGGCGGCGATGAGCGCCGCCCGGTCCTCGGCCGTCTTGATCGCCGGATTGCACTTGATCTTGGCCCCGAGCCTGGCGTAACCGGAGTCATCAAACCAGAGATGATGAGCGCAAACCTCGGCCGTGACGCGTTTGCGCTCGAGGGCCCCCGCCGAGAAGAGCTCGAGCTCTCGAGCCGTCGTCAGATGCAGGACGTGGAGCCGCGCATCGTGCCGCTTCGCGAGGCTGACGGCGAGAGCCGAGGACTTGTAACAGGCCTCGGCCGAGCGAATGTTGGGATGCTCAGCCATTGGCACGTCGTCGCCGTACTTCGCGCGCGCGCGCGCCTCGGCGGCGCGAATCAGCGGTGTATCCTCGCAGTGCGTCGCGATCGGCAGCGTCGCGTCGGCGAATATCCGTTCGAGCGCGCGCTCGTCATCGACGAGCATATTGCCCGTGGACGCGCCCATGAATACCTTGATCCCGCAGGCGTCCGCTCGCGTGACTGCGCGGATCTCCTCGAGATTGGTGTTCGTCGCACCGAGGTAGAAGCCGTAGTTCGCGAAGCTCGTGCGGGCGGCAATGGCTTTCTTCGCCGTTAGGCCCGCGCGGTCGATGCACGGCGGGGAGTTGTTCGGCATATCGAGGTAGCTCGTGACGCCGCCGCAGATCGCCGCGAGCGACTCGCTCGCGATCGTTGCTTTGTGCGTAAGCCCGGGCTCGCGGAAATGCACTTGATCGTCGATGAGACCCGGCAGGACGTAGAGCCCCTTCAGATCCACGACGCGGGTGCGCGCGGGAATGCGCCCCGTGCCGATTCGTTCCAGGCGATCGTCGACGATGAGCAGGTCCGCCTCCCGGATCAGTCCTTCGTTGACGATGCGGCCGTTGGCGAAAAGCAGGCTCGTCATAGGGGACTCGCGTGGCGCATCGCGCGCAAATATTACCGCGTCTTAATGTGGTAAATACTTGAATCGCTGAAAGGCGCTATGCAGAATTGGGCGCCTTCGCGGCGCGACAGCGCGCCGCAAGCACAGAGCACGCGGATGATCGATTGTCAGGGGCTGACGAAGCAGTACGGCGCGCTCTGCGCCGTCGATAATTTGAGCTTCAAGGTCGAGCCCGGCGAAGTGCTCGGGTTCCTCGGCCCGAATGGCGCCGGCAAAACCACGACGATGCGCGTGATCGCGGGCTTTTTGAGCCCGACGTCCGGTCGCGTCAGCGTGTGCGGGCACGACGTCGAAACTGACGCCACCGCCGCGAAGCGCTGTATCGGTTATTTGCCCGAGGGCGCCCCGACTTACCCAGAGATGACGCCGCTCTCGTTTCTCGAGTTCGTCGCCGAAGTGCGCGCGATACCGCCGGCCGCACGCAAGCGTCGCCTCGAGGAGGTCATTGGGCTCCTGCACTTGGAGAGTGTCATCGGGCAGACGATCGACACGCTGTCCAAAGGCTACCGGCGGCGCGTGGGATTGGCGCAAGCCATCATTCACGACCCGCAGGTGCTGATTCTCGACGAGCCGACCGACGGGCTCGACCCGAATCAGAAGCACGAGGTCCGCGAGCTCATTAGGCACATGGCGAGAGAGAAGCTCATCGTGATCTCGACACACGTGCTCGAGGAGGTCGATGCGGTGTGCAGCCGCGCGATCATCATTGCCCATGGCCGGATTCTCGCCGACAACACGCCCGCGGGACTCGAAGCGCGCTCCCGTTTCCACAACGCCGTCTCGATCAAGCTCGCCGATCCCGCGCAGCTCGCCGGGGCCCGCAAAGCCATCGACGCGCTTTCCGAAGTCGAGAAAACCGAGCTCGATTCGGGTACTGGCCGGCTGACCGCGTTTCCGGCCAAGGGGAAACTGCCGCTGTCGGCGATCAGCGCACTGGCCGAGCAGCACGCATGGGCGCTCACGGAAGTGCATCTCGAGTCGGGGCGTCTCGATGAGGTGTTTCGCGTGATCACCGGAGGCGCGAGCGCATGAGCCCGGTCTTGGCGATCTTCAAGCGCGAGCTGCGCAGCTACTTCGCGACGCCCGTCGCATTCGTGTTCATCGTTGCGTTTCTGCTGCTGTCGGGGTTTCTAACCTTCTTCCCGGGCCGTTTCTACGAAGAGCGCCAGGCGACGTTGGCCGCGTTCTTCGCGTTCCATCCGTGGCTTTACGTCTTCCTCGCTCCGGCGGTCAGCATGCGCCTCTGGGCCGAGGAGCGCCGGTCCGGAAGCATCGAGCTCTTGATGACGCTGCCGCTCGAGATCTGGCACGCCGTGCTCGGCAAGTTTCTCGCGGCATGGGCGTTCACGGGCGCAGCCCTCGCTTTGACGTTGCCGATTTGGATTACCGTCAACTATCTCGGCGACCCTGACAACGGCGCGATACTGACCGCTTACATCGGCAGCCTGCTCATGGCCGGCGGCTTCCTGGCGGTCGGTGCATGCCTCTCGGCGTTGACGAAGAGCCAGATCATCGCTTTCATCGTCACGATCGTGGCCTGCTTCGCGCTCGTCCTCGTCGGGACACCCTGGATCCTCGGCGTTTTTGCCGGGTGGGTCCCGTCCGTGATCACCGATGCGATCGCGAGCCTCAGCTTCTACACGCACTTCAACAGCATCAGCCGCGGCGTCATCGACCTGCGCGACGTCGTCTTCTTCGCGCTGCTGATCAGCGCGATGTTGTACGCCAATACGATCATTTTGAGCCTCACGAAGACGGATTGAGCCGATGAGCACGCGGCAGACGAAACGTTTGAGCTATGCGACTCTGCTCTTGCTCGCGGTCGCTTTCATCGCCGCGCTCGCGGCCAGCAACACGCTCTTGCGCGGCGTGCAGCTCGATCTCACGGCGGGCGGGCTCTATACGCTCGCGCCCGGCACGCGCACGTTCCTCGGCAAGATCGAGGAGCCTATCAACCTCTATTTCTTCTTCTCCGACGACGTCACCGCCGACAACAACGGCCTCCAGGGGCTGCGCCTTTATTCGCAGCGCGTGCGCGAGATGCTCGAGGAATTCGCGTCCGCCGCGGGCGGAAACCTGAGCCTGCAGGTGATCGACCCGGTGCCCTTCTCCGAGGACGAGGACCGCGCGGCGGACTTCGGCTTGCTCGACATCGCGCGCGGCGCGCTCGGCGACAGCGTCTATTTCGGGCTTGCCGCGACCAACTCCGTCGGCGAGCAGGCGATCATCGAGGTCTTCGATCCCGACAAGGAGAGCACGCTCGAGTACGACCTCGCACGGCTGATATTCAGCCTCGCGAGCCCCGAGAAAAGCGTCGTCGGCCTCGTGAGCGGCGTGCCGATGACGGGGGGCTTCGATCCGCAAGCGCAACAGCCGCTGCCGCCGTGGGTGATCAGCCAGCAGGCGCGGCAGCTCTTCGACGTGCGCGCGCTCGCGCCGAGCTTCGCGACGATCGATCCCGACATCGACATGTTGTGGATCGTGCACCCTCCCGCGCTCGACGAGCAGACGCTGTACGCGCTCGATCAATACCTGCTCGGCGGCGGGCGCGCGTTGATTTTCGTCGACCCGTTGGCCGAGATCGCTTCGGCGGTGCCGGATCCCACGGGTCTCGGCGGCGGGTCGAGCTCGAATCTCGAGAGGCTCTTCACGGCTTGGGGGCTCGAATACGACACTGCGCAGGTCGTCATGGACGCGCGCTACGCGCTCAGCATCGACACGGGCACGGGTGGGCGGCCGTTGCGGCACGTCGGCCTCATCGGCCTCGAGCAAAGCGCGATGAGTCAAGAAGATCTCGTGACCGCGGGACTGCAGACCGTCAATGTGGGCACGGCCGGCAGCCTGGCCGTCGCCGCCGACGGCCCGTTGACGTTGACGCCGCTGTTGAGCTCGAGCACCGAGGCGGCGCTCGGCGACACAACGCGATTCCAGTTCCTCGCGAATCCCGAAGATCTGCTCAACGGGTTCGTGCCGACGGGGCAGCAATACGTCATCGCCGCACGGCTCGGAGGCACGCTGCGCACAGCGTTTCCGGACGGACCGCCGGCGGCCGGCGCGCAGGACGCCGGGGCGGATTCGCCAGGCGGCGCGGAGGGTCGCGCGGCGCCACCCGATGCAGCGCATCTCGCGACGACCGATGCTCCGAATATCATTGTCGTCGCCGACGTCGACGTGCTCAGCGACCGGCTCTGGGTACAGGTACGCCGGAGCTTGTTCGGCCAACAGGTCGCGACCGCGTTTGCGAGCAACGGCGATCTCGTCACGAACATGCTCGGCAACCTGTCGGGCAGCGTGGACCTCATAGGACTCAAAAGCCGTGCGCCTTTTGCGCGGACTTTCGATCGCGTCGAGGCGCTGCAGCGCGAGGCGGACGCAAGATTTCGCGAAACCGAGCAACGCCTCCAAGCGGAGCTTGCCGACACGGAGCGCCGGCTCGGC
>DATBLZ010000129.1:0-41622 GCA_036555065.1 Gammaproteobacteria bacterium | reverse complement strand
ATCAAGTCGTGCCGCACGGCACGATTCGCGAGGTCTGGTACGCATCGTCGACGCTCGGAATGCAGCGCCGCCTACACGTGTACACCCCGCCCGGTTACGATGACGGCGATGCGGACTATCCCGTGTTGTACCTGCTCCACGGCGGCGGGGACGAGGACTCGGGCTGGAGCACGATCGGCCGCGCCGGCTTCGTGCTCGACAATCTGCTTGCGGCCGACAAAGCGGTGCCGATGATCGTCGTCATGCCGAACGGCAGCCTGCCGCCGCCCGCCGCGAGCTCCGGTACACCGAGCGATTTCGCGGCCGCGCAGGTGCGCTTCGTGCCCGAGCTCATGGACGACGTGATTCCGTTCGTCGAAACGACGTTCCGCGTGCGTACGAATCCCGGTGATCGCGCGCTCTCCGGGCTCTCGATGGGCGGCATGCAAACGACGCAGGTCTTCACGCGAATCCCGGCGAGTTCGGCTACGTCGCGATTTGGAGCGCGGGATTGTTCGGGCGAAAACGACTTCGCGCGCCCGGGCTCCGAGGCGCTCGCGGCCGTGCTCGATGTGCACGGCATCGACAACGAGCTCACGCTCACGAGCGGCGGTCACACGTGGATCAATTGGCGGCGGTATCTGAACGAGCTCGCGCCGCGGCTGTTCCGTTGATGAATGGGGCCGGCCCGATGCGGTTGACGAAGCCCGGCCAAGCGAGCCCTTCGTCCCAGCGCTGATATTCTCGCGTCGGTGAATCAGGAACCGATATCCGCATCGTGCGGGGCAGCTCCACAGCGAGCCTGGTTATTTGGCTCGACGAAACGCGCGCCCCGAGCTCCGCCTCGACGTCGACGGGCGTCGAATACACGGGCTCGTCGGCAGGCAGCGGCGTCAAGGAGCCCCATGGTTGCAGCGGAAACTCAATGACCTCACCGTCGAGCTCTATATACAACGCCTCCGGAAGGCTTATCGCCGGGGCAAGGTAGCCGCGATCGAGCGTCGTTGCGACGCCGACCCAGAGGTAGTAATCGCGTGTGCCCTGGCGGTTGATCTCGACCGGACCGAGATAGACGTAGTCTCGAGCGCTGCGCGAGTAGCGTGCTTCCGTGCGCGCATAGACGATGGGCGCGCGGTCGCTGGCCCAGGTCAACCCCGTGCGCGCATCGAGCTTCTCCCGAACGCCGCTGTTCGATTGGCAGCCCGCGAGCAGCACGAGCAGCGCGCCGCTCGCTTGGAATGCCGATCGAAGTGCTCTTGGCTTGCCCATTTGGCCGTCCCAGAAACCTCAGAAGTTCGCCCGGTACCCGAAGTTCACGAAAGTCCCGGACGCAGCGCTCCTGCCGCGAAGATCCGTGCGCACGTCTTCGACGCTGCCGATCTCGAGCTCTACGCGATAGTGGTTTCGCGTGTTCATGAGAAACCGCAATGCCGGGGCGACAGTCTCCTTCTTTTGCCCATCGATTAGGCTTTCCCATACCACGAAGCGCAGCCGCGGATTAATCCGAATTCTCTGACCGATCGCGAATCGCGCATCGAGCGTGAGTAGACTCGTGGTGAAAGAGTCCGACTCGCCATGGCGCAGATTGATGATGTTCACGTCGCCAGACGAGAAGAGTCCCGTGCCGACGAGGCTCGCCGAGTAGAATGTTTGCGGTCCCGTGCCCGGTATCTCGGGCACGCCGCCCGAGGCTATCGTCGCGCCGATCTCGGTGCTCGTGACGTCGAAGTTGATCTGGAAGCGTTCGGCCACGGGCCGCGCGATGCCGAGCGTGACGGTTCGGGTATCGGCCGTACGGTCCACGGCCAGGGCGCGGATTTCCTCCTCGGTCCATACGAGCAATAGCTCATCGATCGTAGAGACCGGCTGGCCGATCAATGCGTTTCGCGTCGTGAGCGTCGGGCTCTTGCGGTTGTCGAGCAACGCGCTCAACGTCAATCTGCTCGCGAATTGCCACGTCGCGAGCACGAGCGCCGTGTTGAGCTCGCCGAATTCAGTGTCGTAATCGATCATGCTTGTGAACGTGCGCCGGTCGTCGAGGTAGCGAAGCTCCGTACCGATCGCCATCCGTGAGCTGATGCCTTCGATGGTCTCGGCATTGAGATACGGTGCAACGTCCCAGCGGCCGATGAGATCGTCGAGCTCGACCGCTACGCCGCGGAACTCGCGATCCGTATCGAGAGCGTCGCGCGTGGACTCCACGGGAAACCCAATGGTCGCGTGGAGCTCGCGGTCCGGCGCCCAGCCGTAAGAGAAGTGCGCCCCGTCGAAGCGGCCGAGCACGCCGAAGTTGTGTAGCGACTGACGACCGAGCCGCAGCGTCCAATCGCTCTGGTTGGAGGCAATCTCGAAGTGTGCATACGAGATGCGCTCTTGATCGCCGGGCCCGTTGTCTTCTTCGCCCATCATGTCGTACATGTGACTCAACGTGAGACGCGTCGATAAGTCGAGGCGGCTGCCCCGGCGGTGCACGTTGAGATCGATATCGGTAAGGAGCGCCGACAGCGTCGTGACCTCCGCTTGCTCCGCGTCGAACTGATTGATATCGCGCCGGTAGTATTGGGCGACGCCGCTCGTGATGTCCCAGCGCCCGGACTCTACGGCAGCGGCGCTGCGTAACGCCTCGCGCGGCGCGGCGCTCGCCATAACCAGACCGTTGAGGCGTTGCTGGACGCTCTGGCGGCCTTCGCTCTGCGGGAACTCACGCAGATAGCTTTCGTACTCCGCGCGCGCCAGCGCCGGCCGGCCGCTGCGCTCGTAGGCGACACCGAGAAACTCGCGCGCCTCGGCGCGATGCGCGCCGGGGGTTTGCAGGAGCTGCCTATACAGCCGAATCGCTGTGTCGAAATCCGTGGCGAGCAATGCCGATCGCGCTGCGGCGAGCGAGGCATCGATTTGCTCCTGCGGTAGCGTCGCCGCGCCCGGCGCCGCCCCCTCTGGCGCGACGGGAAGCTCATCGGCAGCGACGACCGGCAGCGCCGCAGTGCCTTCGGCAGGGAAAGCGAACTCCCGAGCGAGTGCGATTTCCTCAGGTTCCGCGCGCCCGATCCAGCTGCGCGGAAACCGTGGCGCGAGGTCTTCGAGGGCCGCCTGTGCCTCGTCTTCGGAGGCGAAGAACCCGAGGCGCAGCCGATGCCAGGTTTGACCGTCGACCGTCGTCTCCGAAACATACAGGTGGAGGTTCTCGGCAGCGGCGACGGACCGCGCGATGCCGGGATCGACCGGCTCGCGCGTCGACTGCAAGTTCAGGATGTAGTCGCTGGCCGACCTGGGCTCGATCACGCGCGAGGCCAGAGGCTCGCGCCCCGCGGGCGCCGAAGCTTGCGGGTCATCGGCAGGCGAATCAGGTGGAGTTTCCGGGAGCACCTCGGTGAGCACGGGCGCAGCCTGCAGATTGATCGTCAGCACGACGGTGCGCAAATCCGCGCGCTGGCTCACGCGGTAATCGACGGGTCGGTCGAATCGCACGTGCAGAAGGCTATCGCCCAATCCCAGCGATTCGTACTCGAGCTCGAGCAGGTGCGCGAGGTGACCGCTGACCGGTCGATAGACCTCGCTGTAGATGCCCGCTCCTCCTCCGAGTTGGCGGCACGCCTCGAATGGGGCGACGCGAACCTCGAGCAGAGTCCCCGTCTCGAGCGGCGTGTCGGCCAGAAACCGCATCGGGCACGTCAAGTGAATGGCTACGATCGCCTCATCGTTGCTCCGCGAAACCTGGACATCCTCGACGAATCGGCCCTGTGCCATCGCGTGCTCGGCGCATAAGCACCCGACGATGCTGCAAGCCGCCAACGCCCTGCGCACGAGCCACTGTGGGCGTTCCACTCGAGCTCTCACGGCCGTCGCTACCACTCGCGACTGCGGACGCTATGCTCGGGTGTCGCCTTGTGACACGTGCCGGCGCAGTCGCGCAGCTGCGAGACGGTGGCGCCTTTGTGCGGGCCGGGCTCCCAATCGGACGCGTGGCAAGCGGCGCAGTCGGGAGCATACACGGGGAACGGCCAGGGGACGGTCTGGGCATTGGTCGTGTGGCAGTCGTTACACTGCAAGCTCACCCTGTGGTCGCCAGGATAAGTTGCCGCCTGGTGAGTGAAGGTCAGAGGCGTCCAGAAATCCCGGCTATGACAATGGTCACACTCGAGCTGAGTAATAAAATGCCCGATACCCTTCCCGGTCGCGGTCGTGCCGTTGTGACACGACGCGCACGTGCCCGCTGTCACGTTGCTGTGATCGAAAGTCGACGGAATCCAGGCGGTCGTCGAGTGACAGACATCGCATTCGGCCGTCGTCTGGATGTGGCCGACGTATTTGCCGGTCGCGGTCGTGCCGTTATGACAGCTGCTACAAACACCCACGACCTGAGTGTGATCGACGCGCGCAACGGGAGCGAACGCGACGACCGTGTGGCAGTCCTCGCAAACGTTCGTCGTCAGAATGTGATTCGGCGGCTTACCGACGGAATCGACGCTATTGTGGCAACTCACGCAGTTGCCGGTGATGTTGTCATGATCGAAGTTCGCGGGGATCCAGCCGGCCGTCGAATGGCAGTTCTCGCACGTGTCGCCGCTCTGAACGTGCGTCGGCGGTTTACCGGCAACGACGGTGTTGTTATGGCAGCTCACGCACGTGCCGACGACTTGGAAGTGATCGACCTGCGCAACCGGCGTGAACGCCACGACCGTGTGGCAGTCCTCGCAGACGTTCGTCGTCAGGATGTGGCTCGGCGGCTTACCAACCGAATCGACGCCGTTGTGGCAGCTCGCGCAGTTGCCGACGATGCTGTCGTGGTTGAAGTTCGCGGGGACGAAGCTTACGGTCGTGTGGCAGAACTCGCAGTTGTCGCCGCTCTGAATATGGCCCAGGTTCTTGCCGGGCGCGGTCGCACCGTTGTGACAGCTCACACAAGTGCCTAGTACCTGCAGGTGATCCACGCGCGCGACGGGCGTGAACCCGACGACCGTGTGACAGTCCTCGCAAACGCTCGTCGTCGCCATGTGCGTAGGCGGCTTGCCAACCGAGTCGACGCCGTTGTGGCAGGTCACGCAGCTGCCCGTGATGTTGTCATGGTCGAAATTCGCCGGTGCGAAGCTCACGGTCGAATGGCAGCTCTCGCACGTATTGCCGCTTGGGATATGGTTCGGGCCTTTGCCGACGGCCGTCGTGTTGTTGTGACAGCTAACGCAGCTGCCGAGCACCTGGAGGTGATCGACCGCAGCGACCGGGGCGAAAGCGACGACGGAATGACAGTCCTCACAAACGTCCGTCGTGAGGGCGTGGTTAGGGGGCTTACCGACGGACGTTACGCCGTTATGGCAGCTCACGCAGTTGCCGCTGATGTTGTCGTGGTCGAAGTTGGCCGGCACCCACGCGTTCGTCGTGTGGCAGTTATCGCAGGTGTCGCCGCTCGCGATGTGGTTCGCAGGCTTGCCTGCGGTCACGACGTTGTTGTGGCAGCTCGCGCAGGTGCCGAGCACCTGTGTGTGATCGACGCGCATCGCGGGCGCGAACGCCGTCGTCGCGTGGCAGTCCTCGCAGACGTTCGTCGTCGTGATATGTCCGAGATCCTTGCCCGTCGCGCCGACGCCGTCGTGGCAGCTCACACAGCTCGCGACGACGCCCGTGTGGTCGAAGAACACGGGGAACCAACCCGTCGTGCGGTGGCAGCTGTCGCATTCTTGCTGCGTCGGTGGATGGTCGGGCGGCTTGCCGACGCTCTGGACGTTGTTGTGGCAGGTGGAGCAGCTGCCGAAAATCGCGTCGTGATTCATTTCGACGAGCGGGAACCATGCGGTCGTGCGGTGACAGTCGTCGCAAGTGTCGGCGCTCAAGACGTGGTCGACGGGCTTGGCGCTCGCTTCGACGCGTCCACCGATGGAATGACACCCGACACAGGTCGTCGGCGTCCCTTGGAAGACGGCGCCGACGTGACACGTCTCGCAATCGACGCTGAGATGCGCGCCGTCGAGCCTGAAGCCCGTTGTGAAGTGATCGAAGGTCGAGTTGAACGCAGACTGCGCAACGGCGTCGACGGGCCCGCCGAAAGGCGCTCCGAGGAGCAGCAGAAACGCAAGCGCAGCGCGTCTCATCGCAACGTCCTCAGAACGTCGAACGATTCGGTCGTGTGACACTGCTCGCACTCGTCGCCGAACTGGCCGCGATGAACATCCTCGCTGCGATGGCAGCTGACGCACGTCCCCGGCAACGAGATTCGTGCGGCCGCGACCGGCTCACGGTGACACGCGTGGCAATCGAGGCCCGCATGGGCGCCGTCGAGCGGAAAATCCGTCTGCGCGTCGTGATCGAACCGCCACAAGCCCCAATCGAGCGGCGTATGACACAGTGCGCAATCGGCACCGAGGCGCGCCGTGTGCACGTCGTCCTCCTCGTGGCAATCGATACACCGTTCGGCCGTATCGTGGAATGCACGTGTCTCGTGGCAGTCCTCACAAATGACCTCGGCGTGCTTGCCGAGCAGCGGGAAACGCGTGAGGTCATGGTCGAATCGCAGGTCATCGGTCCACGTGAGCTCGGCGTGGCAGGATCCACAATCCTCGCCGAGCTGCATTTCATGCGGATCGTCCTCGAGATGGCAGCCGACGCATTCAGTCGCAGGCAAGCTGACCGCGACGGGCTGAAGATGGCAGGCCATGCACTCGAGCGCGGCGTGTGCGCCGTTCAGCGCGAATTCGGCGTCGCGCGCGTGATCGAACGTGACGTCGAGCCACTCCGTCGCTCGATGGCAATCGGCGCACTCGGCGCCGTTGATGCCGGCGTGAGCGTCGTCCTCGCTGTGGCAGGCCACACACTCCGCCTCGAGCTTCTGCTCGAGCTTGTTTCCGAAATGGCACGACTCGCACATCAAGCTCGAGTGCCCGCCCGTAAGCGCGAAACCCGTCCGCGTGAAGTGATCGAACAATGTCTCGGCCCAATCCGTGGTCGCGTGGCAATCGCGGCATTCGGGGCCGTTCGTGCCCATGTGGGTATCGTCGTCGCGGTGGCAGTCGATACACTGATCGGGCGTATCGACATAGTGCTCGCCGACGTGGCAGCTCACGCACACGAGGCGCGCATGCGCGCCGGTAAGCGCGTAACCGCTCTCGAGCTCGTGATCGTAGTGCGCATCGCTCCAGGTCGTCTCCGCGTGGCAGTCGGCGCAGGCCTCGCCGAGATTCCCTTGATGCTGATCGTCGTCGCGATGGCAGCCGACGCACTCGGCCTCGGCATCGTGAAACGGTGCATCAGTGACGTGACAATCTTCGCAAATCACGTCGACGTGGCTGTCACGCAATGCGAAATCGGTGAGCCCGTGGTCGAAGGTGGCGACATCGAGGCCGACGATGTCGGCATCGCGGCCTTCGTGATCAGCGTGGCAGCTGCCGCAGGAGCCTTCGCGCGCCTCCGCCGACAGACTGTGGTAACCGGTGCCCGTGCGCAGATCCTCGGCGATCTCAGTATGGCAATCGAGACACAAATCCCGCTGCTGCTGGCGCTCGAAACGCACGTGACAGGATGCGCATTCACCCTCGTATTCGGCGTGGCCGGCAATGACGGGCCCCGGCATTACGAGCCGCTCGAAGCTCTGCAGTTGTCCGCGTGCGTCCATGCTAACTAGCGTCGCCCCCACGACCACTGCGGTATGGAGGACCGTGGCGCATCTCTTCCCTCCGCCCACGAAGCCGGCATTCCTAATACATATGCACTGCGAGCACGTGAATGAGCGCCGTGATCACAAGCATGTAAAAAAACGGTAAGTGGAAAACGTGCCAGAGCGCGAATAGGCGCTCGTACGACCCAAACTCGGCAACCCGGCGAACCCTGCGCAGGTGCTCTTGGATGAAGCCGTTGACGACGCGCTCGAGGCGTTTGCGCTGGGCCGCGATGACGGCCGATTTGCGCGCCTGGGCCTTGAGCTGACGGCGCGCGAACCACGTTAGTCTCAAGCTCTCCCAACGCGTTTGCAGCGCGAGACGAAATGGCAATGCGACGGTCGCAGCGAAACTCGCGGGCGGCGTCAGCACGAGACTGTCGAATGCCGTCATGCGCTCGATCAGCTGCGGAACGAGGACCGCCGTGCGCATCTGTTGCGCCGCGGTCAGCCGTGCTTTCTCGCCGAGCTCCCGCAACGTGGCCTTGTGGCCATCGAGATCGACGTGAACCTTCGTATATAGGTAACGGCCGAGAATCCCGCTCGCCGCGACCAGCAACGTGCAGATCAATGCGACATTGCTGTTGAGCGAGCCGGGCGTGAAGTTGCAGTGGTAGAGAATCAGCACCGGTCCGAGCACCCCGAGAATCATGTGCAACCGGAACCAATGACGCGTCGCGCCGAAGAACCGCATGAAGCGGACGCGCTTGCGCACGGGATAGAGCAACAAGATGCCCATGAGGCTCGCGCCGACGATTCCGAGCCAATAGCCGATGCCGTGCTCCGGATTCACGAGCTCGGCATTTCGATTGATCGCCCAACCGGCGAGCAACGCGAGAGCGGCAGCGGCGTAACCCAAGAGCGCGCCGTTGCGCACGGCCCAGCTCGACGCGTCGGCGTCCGCTGCCGCCGGTGCGAAGAGTTCGGTCGAGCTTGCCGCCATGTCGGATCGCTTTGCGCTAGCCGCCGATGGCTTGCTCGATCCAGCTGTGGGCGTCGGGTTCGCGCCGCGCAGCTTGCACGCGCTCACGCAGAGTCTGCTCGTCGGCGCCGAGACCAACTGCTCTCTGGAGCGCGCGCTCGGCCGCAACCGAGTCGCCGACGAATGCGTAAGACTGGGCGAGCAGCGCCCACCCTTTCGCGTCGTCGGGGTGGCTCGCGAGCCGCGCCTCGAGGCCACCGATGAGATCCGCGATCGGCGCAGCCGTCACCGCGCGCTCCGCGGCGGAGTCGACAACCGTCGGCGCGGTAGGCTCCGGGCTCGGTGAAACCGCCCACTCCGGTAAACGAAATGCACTCGCGATGCTCGCGGAGTTTTGCGGCTCGTCGGGTGCATGATCCATATACACCTTCGTTTCGACGGCGGCGACCCAGGCCGCAAGCACGACCGCGATGAGCACGTGACGCGCTCTGATCGCGTCTCTACTCATCAGCCACCACGAAACCCCCGCTAATGCGGCTACCGGCACGAATAGCATCGCCAACATCGCGATTCCTCAGTCTTTGCGTGACTTGGTGCGACGCATGAGTGTGATCCCGTTCCTGAACAAGTTTGCGGCGCTGAATCACAATTTCGCTGCGCCGTTTGACGTCGAGTGAAGTTGAGATTATTCATGCAGATTGGCTCGCGCTCAAAGCGTCGCGGTTGACAGACACCCGGCGCGTGTCTCCATTCGAAGACACATTGCGGCCCCGACGTTGATCAGCTTGTTATGTTCTCGGATCGCCATCCGAAACTGAGAGTCATTCGCAAATGAAAGGCGATATCGTCGCGCTCTTTTTGTACGCAACGCCGCTCGTTTTGGTGTTGTACTTCTACGTACGAAAACGACAGGCTCAACATCGCGCGAGCGTCGCGACGTTGGATGAGAGCCGAGAGGCCGGTCTTCTGGAACCGGCGTCTCTCCATCCTGTCATCGACACGGGCAAATGCATCGGCTGCGGATCATGCGTCGCGGCATGCCCCGAGATGCCTGCACATCAAGTGCTCGGCATGGTTCGGCGCAAGGCCGCTCTCGTGAGCCCCGCGGATTGCATAGGCCACGGTGCCTGCAAAACCGTTTGCCCCGTCGACGCGATCACGCTCGTGTTCGGCACGGAAACGCGTGGCGTCGACATCCCGCAAGTCAAGCCGAATTTCGAGTCCAATATTCCGGGAATCTTCATTGCCGGCGAGCTCGGCGGCATGGGCCTGATCCGTAACGCCATCGAGCAAGGCCGGCAGGCAATCGCGGCGATCACCGCACGAAAGGCGGAGCGCTCCGCCCACGGACTCGATGTCGTCATCGTCGGCGCGGGCCCCGCGGGCATTGCCGCATCACTCGCCGCCAAGGAGCGCAAGCTCGATTACTTGACGATCGAGCAGGACTCGCTCGGCGGGACGGTCGCGAGCTTTCCGCGGCGCAAGCTCGTGATGACGGCGCCCGCGACGCTGCCTTTGATTGGAACCGTGAAGTTCACGGAAACAACGAAGGAGGCATTGCTCGAGTTCTGGCAAAGCGTCGAAAGAAAAGCCGGCCTCAACATTCGCTACGGCGAGCGCCTCGAGTCCGTTTCGCGCGATGCCGGCGGCTTCGAGCTCAGCACGACGAAGGGCAAGCATCGGGCCCGGGCCATGTTGCTCGCGATCGGCCGCCGTGGAACCCCGCGTAAGCTCGGTGTTCCCGGAGAAGACCTCTCGAAGGTAACTTACCGCCTGCTCGATCCCGAGCAATATCGCGGCCAGCACGTCTTGATCGTCGGCGGCGGCGACAGCGCGCTCGAAAGTGCCGTGACGATCAGCGAGCAACCAGGCACGAACGTCACCTTGTCGTATAGGTCAGCAGCATTCTCACGCTGCAAGAAGAAGAATAGGGAAAAGCTCGATGCGGCCGAGCAGGCGGGAAGAGTTCGGGTCATGCTCGAATCGAACGTAACAGAGATCGGCGAGCGTGATGTCGAGCTCGAGCAACGCGGCACGAAGACGCGTCTTCCGAACGACGCCGTGATCGTCAACGCCGGCGGCATTCTGCCGACGGCGTTTCTCAAGGGGCTGGGAATCGAGGTCGAGACCAAATACGGGACGGCATGACTCACCAGCGGCCGAGATTCGGCTTCATGTCGATCCCCATCGAGGCATCGTAATACCGCAACGTGACGCTCATCGGCGGCGCGAGCTTGTCGATGCGCGCGACGTCGTCAGGCGCAATCTTCACTTCGAGCGCACCGAGATTGTCGATGAGCTGCTCGAGCGTGCGCGGACCGATGATCGGCGCCGTGACGCCGGGGCGCGACATGTTCCACGCAAGGGCGAGCTGTGACGGCGTGCAGCCTTTGTCCCTCGCGTGCGCGATGTGGGCCTCGACGAAATCCCAGGCGGCGGGCGTCGCGGGGCGGTCGAAGTTGTCCTTGCCGCCGTGCCAGCGGCCTTCGGCCGACTGATCGTCGCGGCGATACTTGCCGCTCAAGAGCCCTCCGCAAAGCGGCGCCCACGGAATTACGGCGAGTCCGAATGTCTGCGCCGCGGGCATGACCTCGCGTTCGGCCGTGCGGTCGAGCAAGTGATAAGCGCACTGCTCGCAGACGAAGCGGTTCAAACCGAGCTCTTTCGCAGCCCATAGGGATTCGACGATCTTCCACGCCGGAAACATGCTCGTGCCGATGTAGCGGACCTTACCGGCGCGAATCAGGTCATCGAGCGCGCGCAGGGTCTCGTCGATCGGAATCTCCGACTGCGGGCGATGCAGCTGGTAGAGATCGATCCAATCGGTGCCCAGGCGCTCGAGCGACGCGTCGCACGCGTCGATGAGATGCCGGCGGCTCAAGCCGCGGCCGTTGGGGTCGCTCTGATCGAGCGGAAAGAAAGCCTTCGTCGCGAGCACCGTCGTCGCCCGCTTGCCGGATTTGGCGAGCGCCTTGCCGACGATGCGCTCGCTCTCGCCCTGCGAATACGCGTTCGCCGTGTCGATGAAGTTGATCCCCGCGCCGAGCGCATGCTCGATGATCGGGATCGAGTCCTGCTCGTTCGTGCGCCGCCCGAACATCATCGTGCCGAGGCAGAGCGCGCTGACCTTGACGCCCGTGCGGCCGAGGTTGCGGTACTCCATCGCGACAGTCTGCTCCAACTAGCGCGGCTGGAGCCAGCTCGGGAGGAACGAGTACGGGTCGCCTTTGAGATCACCGGCGTGCTTGACGGCGTGCTTGTCGAGCAACGTCGGCAGCTTGCCGCTCTTCCATGCGTCGAACACGTCCGTTGCTCCGCCGATGAATTCGCCGCCGACGAAGATCTGCGGAATGGTCTTCCATGTCGTCCGCGCCGCGAGTGCCGCGCGGATCTGCCCGCCCCAGTCGTCCTTCTGATACGCCACCGAATCGAGATCCACCGAGCGGTACGGAATCCTATAGGCCGTGAACATCCGGCGCACGGACCAACAGAATTCGCACCACTCGAGCGCGAACATGACGACGGGCTGCGCCTTGTCACTCGTGGCCTCGGCGACGAAAGCCGCCGCGGCCGGCGTCACTTCGGGCTTTGGCTCGGGCGCTTTGGGCGCCGGCGCAGCCGAGGCGCTCGGTTTCGGCGCTGTGGCCGGGTCGAAGCGGAACCGCGGCGTCGATCGCGAGATCGCGAGCTCGTCGGCGGTCATGTCGGCCGGGATGTCGGCGAAGAGCGGCGTGCTCAAATACCGCTCGCCGGTATCGGGCAGCATGCAGAGCACATTCGCGCCGGGAGCAGCGGTCTTGCAGATGGCGACCGCTCCCGCGAACGTCGCGCCGCTCGAAGTTCCGACGAAGATGCCCTCCTTCTGCGCAAGCTCACGCGCGAGCTTGAGCGCCTCGCCGCCGTTGATCGGAATCACTTGGTCGATGAGCCCGGCGTCGACCGCGTCCTCCGTGAGCTTCGGAATGAAATCCGGCGACCACCCTTGCATCAGGTGCGGGCGGAAGCTCGGGTGGCTGCCCGCCGGCGCGCCGTCGGGCGTGCGCGCTTGGCGCATGCCGCTGCCGAGCATTGGGGAGTTGTCGGGCTCGCAGACGATGATCTTCGTCCGCGGGCTCCGCCGCTTGAGCACGCGCGCTACACCCTTGAGCGTTCCTCCCGTGCCGAAGCCGGTGACCCAGTAGTCGAGGTGCGCGTCGGCGAAGTCCGCGAGGATCTCTTCGGCCGTTGTCGCCGTATGAATATTCGGGTTCGCCTCGTTCTCGAATTGCCGGCACAAGAACCAGCCGTGCTTCTCCGCGAGCTCGACGGCTTTAGCGAGCATGCCGGAGCCTTTGTCGGCTGCGGGTGTCAGCACGACTTTGGCGCCGAGAAAGCGCATGAGCTTGCGCCGTTCGACGCTGAAGTTCTCGGCCATCGTGACGACGAGCGGATAGCCTTTCTGCGCGCAGACCATCGCGAGGCCGATTCCGGTGTTGCCGCTCGTCGCCTCGATGACGGTTTGACCCGGCTTGAGCGCGCCCGACCGCTCGGCGTCCTCGATGACGCCGAGCGCGAGCCGGTCTTTGACCGAGCTCATGGGGTTGAACGCCTCGATCTTGACGTATAGGTTCACGCCCGACGGCGCGAGCTTGTTGATGCGCACGACGGGCGTTCGGCCGATCGTCTCGAGTATGTTGGCGAAGCGTTTACCCATGAGCCTGCCCTCGCAACCCGGGAGACTCCTAACCGCCGGTGAAATCGCGCTTGCCGAGCGGTACACCGTTGTGCCGCAAGATCGCGTATGCAGTCGTCATGTGGAAGTAGAAGTTCGGCAGCACGAAATTGAACAGGTAATCCCGGCCCGAGAAGCTCAGCGTCGCGTTCGGGAATTTGAGCTCGACTTTGCGTGCCTCGGCGCCTTCGAACTGCGCCGGTTTGAACGTCTTGGCGTACGCGATCGCCTTGTCGACGCGCGCGATCAATTCGGCGAACGTGGCCTCCTTATCCTCCCAGCTCGGCACGTCCGAACCGGATAGGCGCGCCAACCCGCCTTTGACTTGGTCGGTCACGATTTGGATCTGGCGTGTCAACGAAAACATGTCGGGCGCAAGTCGCGCTTGGAGAAACACTTGCGGATCGATCTTGCGCGCCGCGGCGTCGGCCTCGGCCTTGGCGAGAATCGCTTTGAGGTTCGGCAACATCTTCGTGAAAGTCGCGGTCATGACATCGTAGGCCTGGCTCGCCATCTTCGACTCCTTGGGGATCATGCGGATTTCGCGGAAGGCGCATAATACGCCGTCGCGACCATACGGAGAACACCATGCCCAGCGTTCGAGCCCGGTTGACATCCCTGATTCCCCTTTTCATCTTGGCTGCTTGCTCGCCACCGGCCGAGGACACGGCGGCGCTCGTGGCCCGTGCCGGCGCGCCGCTATTCGACGGCATGGGCGAGTACCACCGCGGGATTACGACGACCGATCCCGGCGCGCAGCGCTACTTCGACCAAGGCATGGTGCTCGCTTTCGGATTCAATCACGCCGAGGCGATCCGTTCATTCCGTGCCGCGCAACGGCTCGATGAGCAGTGTGCGATGTGCTTCTGGGGCGAAGCGCTCGCGACGGGGCCGAACATCAACGTGACGTCCAAGGGCAAGGCGATCATGTCGCGCGACGAGCAAGTCGCGGCTTACGCGGCGCTCGAGCGCGCTCGGGCGGTCGCGAGCGGGGCGAGCGCGGTCGAACGCGATCTCATCGCTGCGCTCGGCGAGCGGTATAGCGCCACACCTGTCGACGACCGCGCTCCACTCGACCGTGCCTATGCCGAGGCCTTAGGCGAGCTCGCGGCGCGCTACCCGGACGATGACGACATCGCAGCGATGTTCGCCGAAGCGTGGATGAACACGATGCCTTGGAACTATTGGTCCGACGGCGAGACGCCGCGGCCCGAGACGGTGCCGGTCATCGCCGCGCTCGAGCGCATCATCGCGCGCAGCCCGCGCCACCCGCTGGCGCTGCACCTTTATATACATGCCGTCGAAGCGTCCGCGAACCCGGGGCGCGCAGAAGCCGCGGCCGATACGCTCGCGACGCTCGTGCCGGGTGCGGGCCATCTCGTGCACATGCCCGCGCACATCTTTTGGCGGGTCGGTCGCTACCACGACGCCGCCGAGGCGAACGTGCGCGCTGCAGCGATCGATGAAGCGTACATCGCGCAATGTAAGGCCCAGGGCTTTTACCCGGCGATGTACTACCCGCACAACATTCATTTCCTGTGGGCGGCCGCGGCGATGGAGGGGCGCAGCGTCATCGCCATCGATGCTGCGCGCAAGGTCGCTGCGAACGTGCGGCTCGAGCAAATCGATCAGTTCCCCGCGGTCGAGTTCTTCCGCACGATCCCGCTGCTCGCCCTGGTCCAATTCGGTCGCTGGGACGAGGTGCTCGCCGAGCCCGAGCCGCGGGCCGACCTCGCGTATTCTGCGGCGATTCGGCACTACGCGCGCGGCGTCGCGTTCGCGAACAAGGGTGATCTGGCCGCAGCGCGCACCGAGCGCGACGCCCTCGTGCCGCTCAAAGAGAACGACCGCGTGCTGTTAATAAACGGCAACGACTACCCCGCGGTCGCCTTGCTCGCGATCGCCGACGAGCTCTTGCAGGGCGAGATCGCACTCGCCGAGGGCTCGGCCGATAACGCGATTGCGCACTTCACGACGGCCGTCGCGGGCCAAGACGCATTACCGTATACGGAGCCGCCGTTCTGGTATTACCCGACCCGCCAGTCCCTCGGTCTTGCCTTGCTACGCGCCGATCGGGCCGCGGAGGCCGAGCAGGTTTATCGCCGCGACCTCGAGATTTACCCGCACAACGGATGGTCGACGTTCGGACTCATTCAGAGCCTCGAAGCGCAGGGCAAGAACGAAGAGGCGAGCATGCATCGCGAGCATTTCGCCGCGCTGTGGTCGCTCGCCGATGTCGAGCTCGCCGCGTCGCGCCTCTGACGACCGCGTCACGGAAACCGAACCCGCGGCCGCAAGAACGGCTGAACGTCGCGCTTTTCTCGGTCGCGGGCACGGCCTTTGGGCCGCCGAAAACGTGATCTATCACCGGTTGGGGCCGCGCGTGCCGCGCTACGATACTTTGCGCGGAGGCACCTTTGGAATGAAGCGAGTTCTCGCCATCGCCGGCCGGCTACTGCTCTTGTGCGCTGTCGCGCTTACGGGTTCGTGCATCTGGAATGCATCGCCGACGACGAGCCCTGCTCCGGCACCGACCGCGGCCGCCGAGCCCGAGCCCGCGCCGCCTCCGACGGTCGCGCCCGCGCCTGCGCCCGACCAGGAAAAGCGCAGCGCGGATCTCGAGCGCCAGGTGGCGGCCCTCGAGGAGCAGAGCGCCAGTCTCGAGAGGCAAATCGTGGGTCTCGAATTGCGCCTGCTCGAGAAGGAGGCGCAGGCCGAGGAGCTCGAGACGCGGCTCGACGAAGCGCGTCGTGAAAGCGCGAATGCCATGGCGCGGGCGCGGACGCTCGCGACGCGCGCGGAAGCGTCGGCTGGAATCGACGAGGCCGAGAGCGCGTTGCAGGCGCTGCCCCCGCTCGCCCCAGACCAAGTCACCATTGAGGTCACTGGGCTCATCGACCACGCGAAGGCCGAGCTCGCGCAACAGAACTACGGCGGAGCCGTGTATCTCGCCGACCAGGCGCAACGCACGGCTGCGGCCGCGCAGACTCGATTCGCGGCGGCCGAGGAAAGCGCGCCGCGCGACGGCGAGCAGCCGTTCACTCTGCCACTGCATCTGCAGACGACGGCAAATGCAAACGTGCGCGAAGGACCCGGCACCGGGTTCGGCGTGCTCTTCACGCTGCCGGCCGAATCGCCGCTGCTCGCCTACTCGGCGACCGAGCAATGGCTGCGCGTCGCCGATGATTCCGGCCGCCGCGGCTGGATCCACCAGAGCCTCATCCGCGGCCGCCTCTAGCGGCACACGCCTGCCGACCCGCGCCGGCTACTGGATCGTCATGTAGCGCTCGAGGCGCGCGACCTCGTCTGCGTCGACGTACTTGCCGATCTCGCGGCGAAATTGCTCCATGCTTTGATACGGCCTGTATTCCTCGAACTCGTGCACCATGCGCGCGCCGACGCCCGGAATCGTCAAGAAGGCCTCGCTCGTCGCGGAGTTGAGATCGAGCGGCACGAACACGTACTGCTCGAGACGCGCGACTTCGACAGCGTCGACGTACTTCCCGATCTCGCGCCGAAATTGCTCCAACGACGTGTATGGCCGGTATTCCTCGAACTCGTGTGCCATGCGCTCGCTGAGGCCGGGGATCAACAGGATCTCCGCGCGGCTCGCCGTGTTGAGATTGATCGGCAAGAACAACCGTGTATAGACCTCGTCGCGTTGCGCCTCGCTGAGCGCGCCCAAGAGCGCGTCGAGCTCGGACATGTCCGCAAACGGCCGCTGCTCGACGATCGCGGCCACGAGCCCCGCGTCGAGGTGCACGACGCCTGCAAGCTCGGCCTCGGTCGCAATATCGGGATTGAGCACGGCGTTGTTGTTGCCGACTTGAGCGTGCGCGCCAAGACAAGTGGCACCGAGCACGACGAGCGTCGTAAACGTTCTTGGGAAGGACATCTCGATTCTCCGTGAGAGTGTTGCCGGTTCGTAGTCGCGCGATGATACGCGCATTCGCTATCCTGGGCCGATGTTGCTCCGCATCCTCGCCTCACGCTACTCGCTGTGGCTGCTGCTGACGCTACCTGGGGCCGTCGTGCTCATTAGATATGCGGTCGGGCAAACCTTCTATGGCGAGATCGTGCACTTCACGGGCGTGCTCGCGACACGCTTGCTCATCGCCACGCTGGCCGTGACCCCGTTGCGCCTCATGTTTCCGAGGGCGCGTTGGACCGCGTGGCTCGTGCAGCATCGACGTTACCTTGGCGTCGCGACTTTCGGCTACGCGGCGCTCCATACGGCCGTCTATCTCGCGCGCAAGGGGCCGGACGCGATTGCCGAGGCCATGGAGCCCGGGCTCCTGACGGGTTGGCTCGCATTCGCAGTGTTCGCGCCGCTCGCCATCACGAGCAGCGATTCGCTCGTGCGCAAGCTCGGGCGCGCGTGGAAACGCTTGCATCGGCTCGTGTATCTAGCCGCAGCCGCGACGTTCGCACATTGGCTGCTGGTCGCGTTCGATATCGTTCCGGGTCTCATGCACCTCGCCGTGCTCGTCGCGCTCGAGAGCTATCGGATCATTCGAGCTCGTCTTTCGGCACGAGCCGGCATTTGACTGTCGGAAACTCGTCGCTCGGCTCCGGCATCAATAGCGGGTCGCGCGTCTCCACGCATACGGGCAACGACTCCATATATGCGGGCCTGACATCGGCGAAGAAGTCGGCTCCAGAACCCGCGTCTGCGCAAATAGTGCCGACGCCGAAGCCAAATAAGGAGATGCCGAGGCCGCCACCCGTGAGCGCGTTACAGAGCGACGCGACGCGATTCGCGAACCGGCTTCGCCCTTGACCCGGCGTCAGCGCCGACCGGCTGGACCCGCGCTGCGGCGAATCGAAGATGTGCGCGCGCGGGTTCGGCGGCTCGGCGACGGGTTCCTCGAAGAGCTCCTCTGTCGAGAACGTGATGCGGCCTTCCTCACGCGCCTGGGTCGCGAGCATTTGCTCGACGGCGTTCTTGCGTTCCTGCTCCCAATCGATACCCGGCGGCAACAGACGAGCCCGCTCCGGGGGGCCGAGCTCCTCTGCGTCCGGAGTTTCCGCTGGAGTCGGCGCGGCGGCTCGCGGCGACGTCGACTCCGGCTCTGGCGGCCCGCTTGCCTCCGCTTCGTGCACAGGCGCGGGCTCCTCGATCGGTAACCCGGGGATTTCCTCCGCGCGTGGAACGGCCGTCTCGGGGATAGCGCGTGGCCATTCGTTGATCCAGACGACGCGGAGCGGGTGCGGCTCGTGCTCGGCACGACTCCACGAGACGCCGCCCACGGCATAACCGACGGCGAGATGGAGCGCAATCGAGACCGCAACTGCGGTCGTCGTGCGACGTGGCCGGACCAACCGGCGTTGCCAGCGGACAGCGAACACGCCGGGCCTCCCGTTCGGGTCAGACCAATGCTAACAACCGCCTGCCCCGCGCAACATTACGGCCGATTAATCCCATCGGGAGCCTCGCGCGGCGCAGCCTGGAGCGCATCCCAGCTGTCGCGCGCGAAG
Source organism: Gammaproteobacteria bacterium (assembly GCA_036555065.1). Lineage (GTDB taxonomy): Bacteria > Pseudomonadota > Gammaproteobacteria > Steroidobacterales > Rariloculaceae > DATBLZ01. Next base: position 22,887 of record DATBLZ010000129.1, on the reverse strand, counting down.
CCGACGCCGGCTTCCGTGAAGTAGTTGTAGGTGACGTCGCAACCGGCCTCGAGGATCGGCGCGCGCTCTTCGTCGAAAACGTGCGTCGCGCTCAAGAACCCTTTGTAGCCGCGACGTCTGAGCTCGCGGCTCGCGCGCTCCTTCGCCTCGAGATCCGGAAGCGCGAGAAGAACCGCGCGCAGCGGCTCGACGTTGAGCTGGTGCCAAAACGACGCGTCTTCGGCATCGGCGTAAACGACGCGTCGGCCGGCGCGCCGGTTGGCCTCGAGCTTGGCGGGATCGCTGTCGGCGCCGACGACGGGCTCGCCGCGCTCCTGCAAAAAATCGTATGCACCCGAGCCGACACGCCCCATGCCGACGATGAGAATCTCGGCACTGCCGAGACTCACGGGCTCATCGTCCGGGTGACGCTTGTCGCGCTCGAGCCGCACGAGCCACGAATCGAGCCGCGCGTAGAGCGGGTGCGCATAGGAGTTGAGAGGCGCGGCGATCGCGAACGAGAGACCGACGGCAATCGCCCCGGCGAGCAGCCAGTCGGGTCCAAGCAAGTCGCTGTCGACCGCGACTTGAACGACGATGAGGCCGAACTCGCTGTAGGTGCTCAGTGCGACGGCCGTCAAGAAGCTCGTGCGCGCGCGGAGCCCGAGCGCAAGCAGCAGCAGAAAGAACAGGACGGCCTTCGCGGGCAGAAACAGCGCGATCCACGCCCCTTGCGCGAGGATCGCCCAGGTCGGCGTGCCGGCGAGACCGATCGTCAAGAAGAAGCCGACGAGAAAGAACTCCTTGAGGCTCCAGATCGCATCGCTGAGCTCCTGCGAGCGCGCGTGCTCGGTGAGCGTCATCCCGAGCACGAGCGCGCCGAGCTCAGGGCTCACGCCCAGTGACTCGAACGCGAATCCGCCGACGGCCACGGCGAGGACGACGCCGAAGAGCACCAGCAGCTCGCCGTGGCCGACGAGATGCAGCACGCGCCCGATCACCGGCCGCAACAACGGCAGCAACAAAAGCAGAAGCGCGTACGGCGAAGGCGTCGCAACGCTTAAGGTAGCGAGCACTGCGACTGCGACGACGTCCTGCACGATCAAAATTCCGATCGCGAGACGGCCGTGCACGGCTCTGAGCTCGCGTTTCTCCTCGAGCACCTTGGCTGCGAATACGGTGCTCGAGAAGCCGAGCGCGAGGCCTAAAGACAGAACGAGGGACAGGGGCATGCTGCCGCCTTGGAGCGCGATCAGCGTGGCCCCGGCGGTGACCACGAGATGCACGACCGACGTGCCCCAGACCTCGTGGCGGAAGAACGTCTTGAGCCTGAGCTTGAGGCCCACCGCGAACAGCAGCAGCAGCACGCCAGTGTGCGCCACCTCGTCGAGCACCGGGGTGGTCTCGAGCCCGAGTGCCCGCAACAAGAAGCCGGCCGCGAGGAATCCAACGAGCGGAGGGAGTCCCGCGTACCTCGCCGCGAGACCGAGCAGTAGGGCGCCGCCGATCCAGGCCGCGGTCATCTCCAATCTCCAAGACGTCCCGCCGGCATTATGCACGGCGGGCTCAAGACTTGCGTGCCGCGGTGAGGGCGCTATGCTGCCTCAAGTCCGCCCTGTCGGAGGGGCGGCGGTAGTGGGTAAGCGATGCGTGCTCTAAAAGTCGCGGCCATCGTCGTGGCCGGGGTCATCGGCATTTTCATCATCGCCGCCGTTGCGCTCGTGCTTCTGTTCGATCCGAACGACTACAAAGGCGTCGCCGCGAGCTACGTGCAGCAACGGACCGGCCGCACGCTGACGGTCGACGAAGAGCTCAGTCTCAGTTTCTTCCCATGGCTTGCGCTCGAAGCCGGCGGCATCACCGTGGGGAACGCCGTGGGGTTCGGCGACGAGCCGTTCGCGCGGATCGCGTCCGTCTCCGCGCGCGTAAAGCTTCTGCCGCTGCTCAGCGGCACCGTCGAGGTCGGGCGAATCGACGTCGACGGCATCGAGCTCAATCTCGCGCGCGATGCGCAACTGCGCGGCAATTGGGAAGACCTCGCGAACCTCGCGGGCGAAGCGCCGGCCGGAGAGCCGAGCGCCGCCGCCGGCAACGCAGCCGTAAGCGGAGCAGGTCAGCTCGGCGGGCTCGATGTCGAAGGCATTCGGATCGAGAACGGCACCGTCAATTGGCGCGAGAACCGCACGGATCTCCGGTTCGTGCTGAGCGAGCTCGGATTCGCGAGCAGCGCAATCCAACTGCGTGCACCCATCGACGTCGAGCTCGGCTTCCATTTGCTCGATGCGGCATCGGCAGTCTCGCTCGAGATGCGCACGCGCGGAACCGTGCAACTTGACGACAACGGCGTCGCCACTCGCGATTTCAGCGCCGAGTTTCGCGTCGTCGGGCCGGACGGAGAGGAACGCACCATAGGCAACGGTTCGTTCGCGGCCTTGCGCGTCGCCGGCGATGTCGTCGAGCTCACGGGTGCGAGTGCCAGCGGGCGCATCATCACGGCCACGTGGCCCGAAGGCGAGCAGTTCGGGCTCGGCTGGGAGAGCCTGCGCTATGACGGGGCCGCGCAAACACTCGCCGTCACGGGCCTCGAGACCCAATCCGATGCCGCGGCCGCAACCTGGCAAATCGCGGGCGAGACCCTGAGCAAAGCCCCGCATCTCACGGGATCCGTGCGCCTTACGGCAGAATCGGTCGGCGCTCTGCTCCGGTTGGCTGCGGTCGACACGCCCGCGGGCGTCGACCCTGCCTCGCTCGGCAGCGCCGCGCTCGCAGCGACGTTCGACACGCGCCCCAACGATCTCAAGCTCAGCGTTCGCGACATCGACGCGCGCGCGTTGGGCGCGCGTATCAACGGCGAAGCCGACATCGATGCGACCGCTCTTACGGCGCGCCTCGCCATACCTCGCTTCACCCCGTCAGATGCCTTCAACGCGCTCATCGCGAGCGCGCTGCCCGAGAGCGCCAACGCTCCGGAGCTCGGCGAGCTCGCATTCAGCGCGGCAGTCGAAACGAGTCTCGAGACGGGCCGCACGTCCATAAGCAATCTGTGCGCCGAGCTCCTCGGCGGCTCGGCGGCCGGCGAGCTCACGATCACGCCGGCGGGGAACGGCAGGACGAGCTTGAGCGGCGCGCTCAAGACGTCGCGCTTCCCGGCAAGCGCCGTCGCCGACCTCATTGCCGGCTACCTGCCCGAGAACGTCGACGCCGCAGACGTCGGCGTGCTCGCGATCGATGCGCGCTTCGACTACGACGGGGCCGACCGCGCGACCGTGAGCCCATTCGCGGTCGAGGCATTCGGGCTCAGCGCCAACGGCAACGCGACCGTCACTGCAGCATCGACGCGGCCGCGCGTGGTCGGCGACGTGCGCCTCGCGGAATTTGCGCCGCGCGCCGTCCTGGAGCGTTTCGGCCAACCCGTGCCCGCGACATCGGATCCCGCGGCCTTGAGCCGCGCGACGGTCGCCACGCGCTTCACCATCGAAGCCGAGAACGGCAGCTTCGAGAACCTAACCGTGAAGCTCGACGAGAGCACGATCACCGGCAGCTTCGCAGTCGCGAATTTCACGGACCCGAGCTATCGGTTCGACTTGAGCGCCGATCGCATCGATGTCGATCGCTACGTCCCGCCGCCGGCCGAGGAAGCAGCCGAAGGCGAGCGCGCGGCCGGTGACATCGCGCTCGAAGCGGGACCCCTGCACGCTATACGCATCGACGGGCAGGCGCGCGTCGGCGATCTCAAGATCACGAATTTGCGCTTCCAAGACGTCGCGACGCATCTTGCGATCGGCGACGGCAAAGCGACGATCGATTCCGCGCAGGCGAAGCTCTATGGCGGCGAGTTCAAGGGCGGGCTCTTCGTCGATGCGAACGGCGCAACGCCGACGATGACGCTACGCGGTCAAGCCGCGGGATTGCAGCTCAGGCCGCTCATCGAAGCGCTCACCGGTGACGCCAACATCAGCGGGGCCGGCAGCTTCAATATCGATCTCACGGGCCGCGGTCCGACGGTAACGGACAACCTGCGCAGCGCCGCAGGCTCGATGGGCTTCGCGCTTCGCGATGGCGCGCTCGAGGGCTTCAATTTGGGGCAAGTGCTGTGCCTCGCCTATAACAAGCTCCAGCAGCTCCCGGAGCCGCCGGAGCAGCCGAAGGTAACTCAGTATCAGCTCATCCAAGCGAACGCGACCGTTGCGAACGGCGTTGCGACGAGCCCCGAGCTGCTCGCGCGTGCGGCGTTCGTGGACGTTACGGGCAGCGGCACGCTCGCGCTCGCCGACGGCGTGGTCGACTACGGCATGCGCGCGACGTTGACGAACTCGATCGCAATTCCGACTTGCAACTCGATGGATCGGCTCATCGGCGGCTCGATCCCGTTCACGATCAAGGGCCCGCTCACTGCGCCCGTGATCCTCCCTGACTTCGGTCAGATCATCCAAGAGCGCGTCCGCGACGAGCTCCAGGATCGTCTGCGCGAACGGCTGCTCGAGCGGCTCGGGCGCTAGGCGCACGTCGTGGGAGTGACGCACCCTGCTACGTTGAACGTCCTGCGAAGGCTGCACACGACGCTTGCCGGGGACGCCGTGAACCCGTCCGTGGGGGCTCCGGCGCGCGCGTCCCTGCGCGCGACGGCCCCGCCAAGCATCGTGTGCAGCCTTCGCAGGACGCCTCATCATCGCGGTGACCAAGCGTGAGCCGGCGCCGGGGCCCCATTCGCCGCATCGTCCGCGTGCTCGGATATGGGCTCGCGCTCGCGCTTGCCGGGGTCCTCGTCTACAGCGCGTATCTGACTTGGGCCATCACGAGCGAGTTCGATGCGCGCGGCTGGGACCGGCCGGCGCAAGTCTACGCGGCGCCGCTCGAGCTCTACGGCGGCCGCGGGTTGAGCGTCGCGGATCTCACCCAGGAGCTCGTCCGCCTCGGTTACCGGCAAGTCGTCGGCCCTCTCGCGACCGGGACGTTTCGGCGCGACCGCAATACGCTCGAGATTCGGCGGCGCGCGTTCGCGTACGAGGGCAACGCGACCCCCGAGGAGACGCTGCGCATCCGCTTCGCGGATGACGCGATCGCTTCGATCGCCGACGACGCGGGTCGAGTCGTCGCCATCGCCGAGCTCGACCCGCTGCTGATCGGCAGCATCTTCCCGACTCATGGCGAGGATCGCATCATCGTCGGTCCCGAGGACGTGCCAGAGCTCCTTATCGATGCGCTCAAAGCCGTCGAGGATCGCCGCTTCGACGAGCACCTCGGCATCGATCTTCGCGCCGTCGCGCGTGCGGCGTTAGTCAATTTGCGCAGCGGCGAGATTCGCCAAGGCGGGAGCACGCTGACCCAACAGCTCGTGCGGAGCTATTTCTTGTCGACGGAGCGCACGTGGACGCGCAAATTCAGCGAAGCGCTCATGGCGGTTGCCCTCGAGCTCAGGCACGACAAGGACGAGCTGCTGCTCGCGTATGTCAACGAGATCTACTTGGGCCAGGACGGGATGCGCGCCATCCACGGCTTCGGCTTGGCGAGCCGGTTCTACTTCGGTAAGCCCCTGACGGAGCTCGAGCTTCACGAAGTCGCGTTATTGATCGCGATCGTGCGCGGACCGTCGTATTACGATCCGCGCCGCAATCCCGAGCGTGCGCTCAAACGTCGCAACCTCGTGCTCGAGCAGATGCGCGATCTCGGGCTCATCGACGAGCAGGCTCTTGCCGCGAGCAGGGCCCGCAAGCTCGAGGTCATCACGGCCGCGGGCCGACACGCTGCGTACTACGCGTCCTTCCTCGACCTCGTGCGCCGCCAGCTGCAGCGCGACTATGCCGACGATGTGCTCGAGGCGACGGGGCTCAAGATCTACACGACGCTCGATCCGACGATCCAGGCATCGGCCGAGGAAGCGCTCGTTGCCGAGCTCGAGAGGCTGCAGCCGGATCGTCCGGAGCTCGAAGGCGCGGTCATCGTCACGAATCCGCACAACGCCGAAGTGCGCGCGCTCGTCGGCAGCCGTCGCGTCGGGTACGACGGCTTCAATCGCGCGCTCGACGCCAAGCGGCAAGTGGGCTCGCTGATCAAGCCAGTTGTCTACCTCGCGGCGCTCGAGTCGGGCCGCCATTCGCTCGCAACCGAGGTCGACGATGCGCCGATCATCGTCCCGCTAGAGGGCGGCAAAACGTGGCTGCCGGCGAATTTCAACAACGAGGCGCACGGGCTCGTCACGGTCGTGCGCGCGCTCGCCGAATCGCTGAATCTCGCGACCGTGCACCTCGGCCTCGACGTGGGCCTTGCACCCGTCGCCGACGCGCTCGCCCGTCTCGGCGCCGACGAGACGCCCGCGCTCTATCCGTCGCTGCTACTCGGCGCGATCGATCTCACGCCGCTCGAGGTCGCCCAGGTCTATAACACGCTCGCCAACGGCGGCTTTCGCGTGCCGCTGACTGCGGTTCGCGCCGTCGTCGACGCCGACGGGAACACCTTGCAGCGCTATGCGCTCAACATCGAGCAGGTCAGCGACCCGGTTTCGGTCTATGCGTTGAACCAAGGCCTCGTCCAAGTGATGGAGCGAGGGACCGGGCGAACCGCGCAGCGTGCCCTGCCGAGCGGCTTGCGGACGGCCGGCAAGACCGGTACGTCCGACGAGCTCCGCGACAGTTGGTTTGCCGGGTTCAGCAGCGATCACCTCGTCGTGACCTGGGTCGGTAACGACGCGAACGAGGTCGTCGGTCTCACGGGCGGCACCGGAGCCGCGCAAATCTGGGCACGCATCTTCGGCAAGCTCGACGCGGTCGCGTACGATCCGCCGCCCCCCGCGCATGCCGAGACGATGTGGATCGATTATTACACGGGTCTTGAGACCGACTCCGGCTGCACCGATGCCGTGCTCATCGCGTTGACTGCCTACGACGCGCCGCCGAAGGCGGCAAGCTGCGGGAGCACGCGAACGACCGTAGGCTCGCGAGTCCGCCAGTGGTTTCGCGAGCGACGCGAATGACGGTAACATCGAAACACATGGAACGAGCGCTCGGACGCGGCAAACCGTTCTTGATCCTCGCGGCGCTCGGCGTCGGCGCCGCGGGCTGCACGTCGTTCTCGTCGTACGATCCCGGCGCGCGCGCGCCCTCGCCGGCCGAGACGATCACGCCGCCGGGCTTCCCGCCTGCGACGAGCACCGCGCGTCCGCAGAACGCGGACCCCGCGGCACCGCGCGGCCAAGCGTCGCTGCCCGTAGCCTCGGCGGAGCCCCGCTCCACGCCACCGAAAGTGCGTCAAGAGAACGCGGCAAGCGCCGTGCTGCTCGAGCAGAGCCGCGACGAGCGCGCAGCCGGAAGTTATGCCGCAGCCACGGCGTCGATCGAGCGGGCGCTGCGTATCGAGCCGAACAATCCCGCGCTCTGGATCGAGCTCGCCGAGGTCAAGGCTGCAGTCGGCGACTTCGACCAAGCCGAGATGATGGCTCGCAAAGCGCTCACGCTCGCCGGCTCCGATCGCTCGATCACGGCGCGCGCGGAGCGGCTGCTGAGTCGCTGAGGCCGCAACCGCCCGCGACAACCGTGCGCCGGTCGATCAGACCGGAAACTCGACGACCTTCCAGTAGTTCTCGATCAGCGCGATCGCGCGCGTGAAGCTCATGCCCATGTCGGACTTGAGCATGTACCCCGCGACATTGAGATTGTAGGCGTCGATCTTGTCTTCCTCGTCGTTCGACGTGGTCAACACGAATACGATCGAGTCGTGGAAATCGTCGCTCGCGCGGAGCTTGCGCAGAAGCTCGATGCCGTTCATGCGCGGCATGTTGACGTCCGTGATAATCAGGTACGGCCGCGGCAGACTGGGAAGCATCTTTAGCGCCTCGACGCCGTCGCACGCGACGAGCAATGGGTTGGCGATCCTGAGACTGTCGAACGCCCAGCGCAAGGCCTTGACGTCGACGTCGTCGTCCTCGACAAGCAGGATCGTTACTGTTTTGCCGTTTCGCATGTCTCGACCTCCGCGGCTGGCGCGTGCGGGTTGCTCTTATTCCATTGGAACTTGAAGATCGTGCCCTTGCCTCCGGCGCCGGGCTCGAACCAAACATGGCCGTGCTGCCAGTTGACGATTCGGTTCACCAGCGCGAGTCCCATGCCGCTGCCCTCGACGTGGTCGCGAGGTTTTAGCGTCTGAAACATCTCGAATACCCGCTCTGCGTATTCCATTGGGATTCCTGCGCCGTCGTCTTCGACTGCGAAGAGGTAGTGCTGACCCTCCTCTGCACACGACACGACGACTCGGCCCTGCGGCCCCGGGTGATGCTTGATCGCGTTGCCGAGCAAGTTATAGAGAACCTGCTCGAGCGGCGCGGCATAGGTATAGAACGTCGGCAAGCGGCCCTCGATCACTACCTCGATTGTCGGCGGCGGGTTGAGGAGCTGAATCGCGTCGAGCACGAGGGCGTGCGTGTCGGTCTCACGGTAGTCGCCGACTTTCCTACCTGCGCGTGAATATTCGAGTAAGTCGTCGAGCAAGCGATTGAGCCGCTGAGTGCGCCGAGCCAGCAGCTCGAGATTCTCTTGGACGTTGTTGGCGTCGTATCCGACGAGTCCCTCTCTGATCCATTGCACGAGCAGCTCGATGGCGCGCAGCGGCGCCTTGAGGTCGTGCGAAGCCACGTACGCGAACTGCTCGAGATCGTTATTAGAGCGCTTGAGCTCCGTTTGGTTTTTCTCGAGCTCGAGCTCCATCTTGCGGCGCTCCGAGATGTTGATCGCCATCGAGAAGATGCCGCGTACGTTCCCGGACGCGTCGAAGCTCGGCCGGTACGTGAAGCGGAAGTAGCCGGAGTCGCTGCCGGCCGCGCCCGTCGATTCATAGCTCACGCTGTCGCCGGCGAGCGCTCGTTCGTAGTATTTCTGGCGCTCGAGATAGCGCTCGGGGCCGACGACCTCGGAAATGTGTCGGCCTCGGGCCGTCTCGGCCGACCAACCACTGGCTTCGAGGAACACGTCGTTCGCGAACTCGATACGCAAGTCGCGATCGAGGAATAGCAGGTGGTTCGGCACACCTTCTGCGAGCATACGGAAGCGTAGCTCGCTCTGTAGAACATCGTCTTGGAGCTGCCTCACTTGCCGCGTCGCGATTCCATCTTCGAGCACCCGGATCCGTTCTTCGGCCTGCGCGAGAGCGGCGAGCGCCTCTTGCAGCGTTTGGGGTCGAATCGCGCGGGAGTCTTTCATCCTGCTCACCTCAGCGGCCTGCCGCGGTCGTGCGCTCGGGCTCCCGACGATCCTGTCCGGAGCCGGGCATGGCGCGTGCGGCAAGCAGCTTCGTGATTTCGGCTGCGCGAACGGGCATGCTGAAATAGTGTCCCTGCCCGAACCGGCAACCGTGTTTGACGAGAATCGCGACCTGCTGCTCGGACTTGATGCCTTCGGCTACCGAATCGAGCGATAGTCTCTGCGCGATCGATAGGATGACGCCGCAAATCGCTCTATCGTCCTCATTCGTGTCGAGATCGGAGACGAACGAGCGGTCGATCTTGAGCACGTCGACCGGAAACTGACGCAGATAGCTGAGGCACGAGTAGCCGGTCCCGAAATCGTCGATCGCGAGCCGGAGGCCGATCTTCTTCAAGCCCCGCAAGCACGCGCGCACGCCCGCGGTGTCCTCCATGAGGGATCGCTCCGTGAGCTCGAGCTCGACGAGCGACGGGTCGACGGCGTGGCGCTCGAGCGTCGCGCGAATCTGCTCGTTGAAGTCCGGCTGGTGGAAGTGAATCGGCGCGACGTTGACCGCGACGCGCGGCAACGCCAGTCCCTCGCGTTCCCACTGCTTGAGTTGCCGGCAGACCTCCTCGAGCGTCCAAAGCCCCATCGGCACGATCTGACCGCTCTCCTCCGCAACCGCAATGAACTCGTCCGGTCCCACGGTGCCGCGCGCCGGGTGGTTCCAGCGCAGCAACGCCTCGACGGCTTGAACGCGCCCGTCGGCAAGGCTCACCTGTGGCTGATACACCAGATAGAACTGCTGCTCGGCGAGTGCGTTCTTCAGGTCGGACTCGAGCCGATGGTATCGGAGGATTTCCTCATGCATGCTCGGCGTGAAGAACTTGAATCTATTTCGGCCTTGCTCCTTCGCTTGATACATCGCGATGTCGGCGTTGTTGAGAAGGGCCAGCGGATCTGAATTGTCGACCGGGTACAGCGTAATGCCGACGCTCGCGGTTACCGATACGAGCCGCAGACCCAGAGCGAACGGCTCTTGAAACCCGTCGATGATGCTTCGCGCCACGGCCTCGAGCTCGAGCGGACCGTCCACGTCCTCGAGGAGCACGGCAAACTCGTCTCCGCCGAGCCGCGCCAGCAAATCGCCGGCCCGAATGTTGTGCTTCAGGCGCTGAACGGCGGCCTTGAGCAAGTCATCTCCGCACTGGTGGCCGAGCGTATCGTTGACCGTCTTGAAGTTGTCGAGATCGAGAAACAGGAGCCCCATCTTCTTCTCTCCGCGACTTGCGCGGTTGGTCGCCCGTTCGAGCTGGTCGCGAAGATATTGACGATTGGGGATTCCGGTAAGAGCGTCGTATCGCGCGAGATAGTTGAGCTTCGATTCAGAGCGTTTGCGTTCGATCGCGTAACGGATCGCGCGCATGATGATTCGGCCATCGCCCTCCCACTTGACGAGATAATCCTGCACGCCGCGATTCAGGATCTCGACGGCATAGTCCTCGTCGCCTTGTCCGCTCAGGACTACGATTGGCACGAGAGGATCGGCCTGCTGGACCTTCTCCACGCATTCGCTGCCCGTGCCGTCGGGCAGATGCAAATCGAGCAGAACGACGTCGAAGCTTTGGCGGCGCAGCGCAAGCGTCGCCTCGCCGATACGATCCGCGCGCGTGATGTCCACGTGCCGCTGGTCCCGTCGCGCCAACGATTGGCACAGGAACTCGGCGTCGTCCGAGTCATCCTCTACGAGCAGAACCTTCATTGTCGTTGCGGCTTGCACAGTGGCTCCCCAATCCTGCGCCTGCGCGAGCCCGGAGACCCTAGCACGACGCGACCGCCGTCCTCAGGGCACTGATCACAGTTCAGACACGCTGCACGAGCGGAGCCCGGCTGTCCGTCGGGCGGGAGACAAACGCGGTTGGGCGGGGCCGAGTGCGACGCCGAACGCTAGGCTTGCATGCCGATGAACGTGACCTGGGTCGTCGAGCCCTGCGTGACGAGGTTCATGATTTCGTGGCCGCGGGTCACGTTCTCTTTGATGAACTGCGTGAAAATGAGCATTGCGAGTTTCTTCGCCGGCTCGCCGAGCGAGTAATCGACGAGCGATGCGTCGACTTCGGTGCGGCCGAGGCCGTGAGCCTCGATGACGAGGTGTTCGTCCTCGAGCGAATAGGCACCGCGGTAGCGCGTGCCATCGAGCTCGATCGTGAGCACCTGGCGATTCTTGTCCATTCGAGTGACTGCCCTTGCCGGCGTGGCATCGGATTCTCGCGACATTGTTCTCCGGCCGTTATCGTCTGGCAACCTGTCCGGCCGCACAGACACGGCGTGGGTCGAGAACACTGCCTGGCGATGCTGTTCCGCCGAGCGAGTGCCGATTTACGTCAAATAACGGGAGCGCGCTGCGCTCAGGGGCCGCGCGGCTCCGCGCGATTCGACGAGTACGAGCCGGCCGCGGGGATCTCATCCGCATGCGGGCCCGTGTACTTGAGCACGTGCAGTCCCATGTGGTTGTCGCCGACGTAGAGCAGCCCATCGCGAAAATCGGGATAGGTCATGACGACGCCCCACGGCACGGGCCGGGCGTGCCCGACCTCCTCGGGGTTGAACGGGTTCGAGATGTCGATCGCGCGAATACCGTTCCCGAGCCTCCCCCATTCAAGCTGTCATCGATCATACCCGGCCGTTTGGCGGACATGACAGTGTCCAAGAATGGGTACTTTATGTATGCCTATCTTGACATGCCGTCGCGGTATCGGTACTTTCGCGCCCGCAGTCCTCGAAACCGGAGACAACAAGAAATGTCATTTCGCGAGAAAAGCGCCTGGATCACGCTGATCGCCTTCGTGATCGCCTCCGTGATGTACGTTATCCACGCAGGCCCGCACATGCTCGTGCCGAACCCGGGCATCTGGACGCTGCATCTGATCGGCGTATCGATTGCGGCGTTCATCCTCATCGAGCTCATTGCGCACATCGTGCTCTGGGTCCGATTCCCGAAGGACGCGCGCACGCCGCGCGACGAGCGCGAACGGCTCATCGAGCTCAAGGCCACACGTCTCGCGGCGTACGTCTACGTGATCCTGTCGTTCGTCGTGATCATCGCGGCGCCGACCCATGGCGCGGATGGCTTCGGCGTCGGCCTCGGCGTGTTGCTCGCGTTCGTGCTTGCCGAGATCGTCAACTACGCCGCGCGGATCATTTATTATCGACGCGGAGTTTGAGGTGACGAAAACCGCCGTTACGAACAAGATCCGCCGGCTGCGCTTCGATCACGGCGAGATGACGCAGCAAGAGCTTGCCGAGCGGATTGGCGTGACACGCCAAACCGTCAATGCCATCGAGCTCGGCAAGTACTCGCCGTCGCTCGAGGTCGCCTTCCGCATCGCGAATGTGTTTGGCGTGCCGCTCGACCAAGTATTTTCCTACGCGGCCGGCGAGAAGGGGTGAGCGGCGTCGAAGAATCGCGGCTAAAGCCGCGCCCACACGCTAATCGCTCGTGCGGCAGGCGCTCGAGTTCTCGATGCAGCTGACTGCTTCGGGCCCCGACAGAGGGTTGTTCGGCTCGCGATACCGGTAGAGATAGTCGTACATCGTCACGATATTGGTATCGAGCGCCGTATCGAGGCCGCCGAGATCGCGGAATTCGTCCATCTTGATGCGGCGGCGAATCTCCGGCAGCGGGTGGCCCTCGATCATCTCCGCGAGCACTCGGTCGTGAAGCGTCTGTAGGAAATCGGCCATGCGCGTGAAGTTGTCCTGCCGCAGCAACGTCGGGCCGTGGCCCGGAAGCACGATGTCGACGTTATCGAGCTTCGCGAGGCGCCGATAACCCGCGATACCCGGATGCACGTCGAAATCACGGAGATCCGGGTACAAAGAATTTCGCGCCGTATCGATGGAGATCAGAACGCCTTCGGCCGGCACGTGCACATGGATCGCGTTGTCGCTGTGCGAAGGGCCGAAGTAGAGCAACGTGACTTTCACTCCGCCGAGCGTCAAGTCCATCTCGTCTTCGAACGTGATCTCCGGAATGATCGAATTGCGGTGCTCGCGAACGAGGTGCGGGACGATGTTGCGATGGGCGACGCCGATTGCCGTGTCGCTGAAAACGCCGGAGTTGCAAACATGATCTTGATGATCGTGGCTCAGGATCACGTACTTGACGGGGACGTTGTGCCGGCGCGCGAGCTCCTGCTTGAGCCACTGCACCGTGCCCGAAGGGCAATAGTGGCCGTCGACGACGATGATTCCTTCGCTCGTCAGGATATACGCGCCGAACTGGCCGTCCGAGCCCCACCGGTAGACGCTCGTCGAGATTTGCTCGATCGAGCGGTTCTGCCCCCACTGCCGCTCCTGGGCCGAAGCGCCGCCGGCGGCCGCGGCCGCGGCGACGCAAGCGAGCCAACGAGCCGTGCGCTCGACTCTCTGCATACCTCCCCCCTTTTCGGCGCTCTAGCGAGGCTCGGGCGGTGCCGTCAACGCATCGGTGTCATCGGCGGGCGCTGCCGGCGCGGCGGGGGTCGCCGTCGCGGCGGGTGCTGCCGGGGCCGCGGGTGGTGCCGCTGCCGCGGGCGCGGGCGCGCCCGGCGTCGCCTGGCATTCCCAACCCAAGCCCTCGAGCTTCTCGACGAAGCCTTGGGCCTGCGACTCGCAATAGCCCGCTTCGTTTGTGGCCGACCAGAGGACCCGGCGCTCGCCGGGCGCCTCGGAGTCCTTGAAGTAGAGCACCTCGCACGGGACGGACGAGCCGCCTTCGCGTGCAATCTCCACGCGCCTGGTGAGACCCGCCATCGTGCACTGATACGTGTCGCTCGATTGCGCGAACGCAATGACCGGCAATGAGGCGGCGAGGGACGAAAAGAGAACTCTATGTTTCATGTCCAGGACCTCCCACGAAAAGGTATGAAGAGTATATAGCGTCGCAACTCCGTCAGCCTGCTTGGGCGCGGACGTGCTCGACGAAAGCGGCCATGTACTTGCGCAACCGCTCGCGCAGCTCCGCGTCGATGAGCCCCGAGGCATCGAAAACCTTGGCTGCGCCCGAGACGTAGAACGGGCCCTGAGCTGTCCACAGCTTCATTCGCAACACCCGCAACACCGGCAACCATGCGACCTGCGCGAGGATCGTGCCGCCTCCGCCGGGCGTGGCACCGAGCAAAGCGACGGATTTGCCGCCGAACACACGGGGGATGTCGGCCGCCGGCCGCGACATCCAGTCGATCGCGTTCTTGAGCACGCCGGGAATGCCGTTGTTGTACTCCGGTGTCACGAGCACGAGCCCGGCCGCGCCGGCGAGCGCCTGCTTGAGCGTCGCGATCGGCGTCGGTATCCCCTGCGCCTCGACGTCCCCGTGATAGAGCGGCACGGCGTCGATCGAGAGCACGTTCATGACGGCGCCCTCGGGCATGAGCTCGGCAGCCGCGCGCAGCAGTGCGCGGTTGTACGAGCCCTGCCGGAGGCTGCCGGCGATGCCGGCGATCGCGATCATGACGATATCGTACCGATTTGTGGGAGCGGCTTCAGCCGCGACTTTTCCGCAGGAGAGGCTTCAGCCGCGACCCGCTCCGGCGATGAGCTCGGCCATTGCGAGCGAAGCGGCATCGCCGCGAGCACGAAGCTCCGCGACGACCGCGGCGCGCTCGTCTGGAGTTCGATTCTGGCTGACCTTCCATTTGCCGTCCAACGCCGTGATCCGAATCTCGAACCCGACGATGCTGCGGAGGTTGCGGTCGATGAACTCGGCGGGCGCATCGGCCACGCGCCACGGCTCTGCGCTGTTGCGCTCGTGAAGATTCGTCAGCGTTTCGACGAGCTCGCGAAGCCACGCGGGATCGTCGTGCCACGCGATCTGCCCGCGCGCATGCACGACCGCGTAGTTCCAAGTGGGCACGACCTTGCCGTGTTCGCGCTTCGTCGGGTACCAGCTCGGCGAGATATAGCGGTCGTCGCCCTGGAAAACGGCGAGCACCTCGGATCCTGCAGGCACCTCGCGCCACACGGGATTGCTGCGCGCAACATGGCCGCGGAGCGCACCGAGCTCGCCGCGCGAGTCGTCGAGCACGAGCGGCAGGTGATTCGCGTCGAGCCCGCGTGCCGTCATGGCGACGAGCGTTGCAAGCGGAAAGCCGCGCATGAGCCCGTGAAGCACGGGCAGCCGAGCCTCGGCGAAGTGTTGCGGTGTGTACATCGCCGCTAGAGCGGCGCGTCGGGATTCGCGATCGTGCGCCACATATGGGCAACGGGGCTGTTGTCGTTGCCGAGCCCCTCGGCCGGCTGCTTGAAGTGCCGGCCGACGATATCGAGGAAGGGCTCGATCGTGACCACGGCGTTCGGATCGAAAGCGTAGAGGTCGCTGACCGTGACCTCGCGCGGCGCGTCATACCACTCGTGATCGCGCAGATACTTGTACGCAGCCTGGATGTGCGGCGCGGGTACGTAGTCCGTCCCAAAAAGACGCCGATAGAGATCGGGATACACGTAGCCGGCTTCCTTATCTTCATAGAAGCGCAGCGCTTGGTGATATTTGATCGCGAAGCTCGTGCGTGTGGGCACGTAAGGCTCGTAAAGTTGCGCGCCCCAATAGCCGTGATCGGCGCGCATGATCTCTTGGATCGTATCGTGGAGCAGACAGGCGAGGATGATTTCCTCATCCGCGCCGCGCTCCATGGCCTTGTTCGCGCTCTGGAAGCAGTGGTTGCGCGTGCGCGTGAAGCGCAGCTCGAAGAAATCGGCAAGGGTCGGCGCTGCGGGCATCGCGGGCAGCAACGTGACCTTGCCGCCGGCTTCCGTGTTCAAGAACGAGACACCGACGCCGCGGCGATAGCTGCGCGTCGGAATCTGCGCCTCGAGCTCGGCGGCCGTTGGAAATGGCACCGACCCCGAGGCGGTCTCAGCCTGGGCAAGCTCGAGCCGTTTGTTGAGCTCGTCTTCGAGCGCGTCGGCCCTGGCTTCGTGGCTCATGAGGCTTACGGCGGCCGCACCGCCCAACCCCGCGATGAAATCCCGGCGATCGATTTCGATCATGGCGCTCCCTCGTCTTCGCGTGCCACCGTGCGTGTCGACGGCCAATCGAGGTCGAACGGAAACGGGCGGTGCTCGGTGTTATAGGTCAGGTACGCGACAATCTGATACGAGTACCGTGCCAATTGCTCGCCGAGGTCCTTGAGCTTGTCGTTGACTTCACCCGTGAACAGCACGTGGAAGAATTGTAGGAGCACTACGGCGAGAATCACGATCCGCGATACGACCCAGAGCAGCACGACGACCAGCATGAAAAGCAGGCGTAGCCACGTCGCTCCGGAGGACAGATTCCGTTCCAAAGCAGACGGCGGGCGGCGCTCGTAAGGGCCGGCAGTATGATCCTTCGGCGGGTTTTCGTTCGTCATCTTCGACTACCTCGGCAGGTCGCAACATCCATGCGTAAATCATACTGCAACCTGCCGGTCGCCGCGCCTACTCGCCGGCGGCTTCGGCTGCCTCCACGCCCTGGAGAACACCATCCACTCCCACTTCGCTGGCGATCCGTCCGAGCTTGGCGGGGTCGATGTTCCCGGCGATGTTGATGAACGTCGCCTCCCCCCCGTCGGAGCCTGAGTCGCCTTCGCCGAGGACCATGACCGTCATGCCCACCATGCGCGACTCTTCGAGCTTCGCATAAACCCGAACCTTCTCGCCTTCGTCCTCGACGTACACGATTCGCTGCCAGCCCGCCGCTTCGAGCTTGCCCGAGGAATCCTCGACGAACGCGGCCACGGCGGCCGGGTCCTCGAGCTTCTCGTAGACGAGCACGCGGACGTTCTCGATGCCCGCAAACGCGTCTGCGAGGTCCGGGTCGGTCGTGCCCGCGGCCACACCGATAAAGCCGAGCATTTGCGAGTTGAGATCGATTTGAACCTGCGGTTTGTCGCCCAAGCCCGGCACCTTCGTGAAATCGAAGTAGCCGCCCTGGGCTTGCGCTTGTGCGCCACTCGCCGCGAGCGCCAACGTCAGAGCCATTGCGGTAAAGCCTGTTTTCATCTTGCTAACCTCCGTTCTCATCTTCCGATTCCTGTTCGCCAACCGCGACGTGTCCTGCCCTAAACGCATCGAGCAGCCCTGCGGTTACAGCGCCCCCGACTTCCTCGCCCGTGACGGCTGCACTTTGGCGCAGATAGCGCATTGCGACAGTCAGATCGCGCATCGCCGCGAGTTGCGCCGCGTCGGGTTGCGGCTCGGGCCGGTTGACGAATAGCGCGATGCCGATCGCAATGGCTGCGACCGCGGCCGGTGCAGCGATCAGCAGCCAGTTCGGCCCCCGCCGCACGGGAAAAGGCGCCGCGAGCAATTTACCGAGCAGCCCGGCCGGCACGGGCGCGCCACGAAGACTGCGGAGACCCACGCGCACGGCGCGCGCGCGCTCAACGGCAGCACGCAAGCGCGGATCGTTGCGCAGCGCTTCATGCATGCGTGCACGATCGGCAGCGTCGAGCGAGTCGTCGGCAAGCGCCTCGATTCGCTCCCAAGCCCAGTTGTCAGTTCTTTCGTTCATCGCGGTCCCTCCAACTCGAGTCGCAGGCGCCGCCGCGCCCGATGCAGATAGACTTTCACTTGATTGACGTTGAGCCCGACGATTCGGGCGCACTCGGCCGCGCTCATGCCCTGAACGTCGAACAGCACGACGAGGCTCCGTTGCGGCTCCTTGAGCCGCGCGATCGCTCGCTGTAACTCCCCGGCAAGCTCACGCTGCTCGTAGTGCCAAGCCGGATCGCGATTGTCAGGCTCGTCGAAGACTTCGTCATCGGCGCCGGTAACGTTGCGACCGGACCTGCGCAGCCGATCGAGACAACCGTTGCGCGCAACCTTCATGAGCCATTCGCGCGGCCGCTCGATGCCTCCGCCGCGTTGCCAATAGCGCACGAACGTCTCTTGCGTCACGTCCTCGGCCTCGGCCGAATCTCGCAAAATCGCCTGCGCCACGCGATACACGCTGCGATAATGCTGAACGACAGCGAGCCGATATCGCCATCCGGACACGGAACCGCCCGCGTCCGTTTGAGCCGCCTCCTCGGCCAATGCCGCCGTGGCGACGATGTCGTCGAATCTCTCCAAAACGGGCGTTGCCTCTTTGCGACCTACGATGCCAAGACGGCTCTGTCGCGCAAAGGTTACAACGCGGGCCGGGACCGTGCCCCGCCTCGGGCCGCACCGGACTCAGATCGCGCAGAAAGCCCGGACCGGGAACGTGCCGAACGCCTTGACCTTGGCGGGCACCGCGAAGAACCGGCCGCCCTGCTCGGGAAGCGCGTCGAGCCCGGTCATGTGCTCGACGATCGGGATCGCATGCTTGAGCAGCGTGCTGTGGACGGGCCGGTGCCCGTCTGCCGTGTCGTCGATGTTGTAGCTATCGATGCCAACGAGCCGCGCGCCGCCGGCCTGCAGCAGCCGCGCCGCCGCCCCCGTCAAGAACGGATGTCCCTCGAAGTAGGCGTCGGTTCGCCAGTGGCGGCTCCAGCCCGTGTGCACGAGAACGGCTTTGCCGCGAACGTCGAGATCCGCGAACCGGTCGGCATCGATGGCCCTGCCCTGCTGATGCGGCGCCTGCACGACCACGGTGTCGAGATGCGCAAGGCTCTCGAGGGGAAGCCCCGCGAGATCGATGCCATCGGCGTAGCGGTGAAATGGCGAATCGATGTAGGTGCCGGTGTTCGCAACCATGTCGATGCGGCCGATGTGGAACTCCGTGCCAGGCGAATAGCGCGAGCGTGATGCTTCGCGCGACAGATAGTCGCAGATGATGGGCGCCGGCAGGCCCTTGTACGTGACCATGCCGTGCTCGACGACATGGCTCAAATCGAAATATCGCATCGAGAAAAGGATATCAGCGCGGCTTGACCCGCGACATCAACGCGAGCGGCCGGCCTTCGGGATCCTTGAAGAAGCCCATCCACTCCTCGGTGCCGTCCGGATGCGTATAGATCTTGTGCGGCGCGTGCGTGAACTCGACCCCGCGCGCGCTGAGCGCCTTGTGCGCCGCCTCGATGTCGTCGACGTTGAAGTAGAGCACCGACTCCGCGGCCTGCAATGTCCCTTCTTGGCTCAAATAAAGCCGCGTTCCGCCGCAATCGAAGAACGCGAGCTTGGGGAACGTATATAAATGTCGAAGGCCGAGCACGTCGCGATACCACGCTTCGGCGCGCGCGATGTCGCTGACGGTGCGCGAGATTTGGCCGATTCGTCCGAGCTCGAGTTTCGCGCTCACGGTTTTCTCCTGCTGTGCCAGTGCGCCGTGCTTCGGGGCCCTGAACCATCGGCGCAACGCGCGTCGATCTTTGAGCCCGAGCTTGCCAAGCGCGTTCGCGACGTGAAACTTGACCGCGTCCACGCTGATGCCGCGGCGCTCGGCGATCTCGCGGTTCGTCATGCCGTGCTGGACGGCGTGCACCGTCCGCCACTCGGTGGGTGTCAATACATCGTCGTACGGCGGGCGACCGCGGCGGCGCTTTTTCGCCATGACGAGCATGCTAATTCGGGGAACTGGGAATTTCCCTACCCGTTTGCGAGCAGAGCGGCCGCGAGCACGCGCGCGACGTGCCAGGCCTCACGGCCGGCGCCGTCGCGAATCTGGTGACGGCAGCTCGTGCCGTCGGCGACGACGACGGTATCGGCGCTTGCGCTACGGACGGCCGGAAGCAACGCCGCTTCGGCCATCGCCATCGAAACGTCGTAGTGACGCGCATCGTAGCCGAACGCGCCCGCCATGCCGCAGCAGCTTGCCGGGATGGTCTCGATAGCAAGGCCGGGCACGAGCTCGAGCGCCGCCTCGACGGCGGGCATAACGTCGAAGGCCTTTTGGTGACAGTGCCCGTGAACCAACGCGCGCTTGAACGGGGGCTCACGCCAAAGCGCAGCGAATCGTCCCGCGCGCCGCTCACGAACGATGAACTCCTCGAAAGTGAGCGCGACCGCTGCGAGCGCGGCCGTCTCGGCACCGGGGAGTAGAGCCTTGAACTCATCGCGCAGACCGAGCAGGCACGAAGGCTCGAGCCCGACGACGGCGATGCCGCGTTCGACGTACGGTCGCAGCGCCGTGACCATGCGCCGCGCTTCCGCGCGCGCCTCCTCGATCATGCCCGTGGCGAGATACGTGCGCCCACAGCAGAGCGGCCGCTCACCGTCTGCGCCTTGCGCGACAGTCACGCGATAGCCCGCAGTCGCAAGCACCCGCACAGCGGCGCGGAGGTTCTCGGGCTCGAAATAGCGGTTGAAAGTGTCGGCGAGCAGCACGACATCTCCTGCTTGCGCAGCGGCGGCTGGTGTGGGAGCGGCTTCAGCCGCGATCTTCGGAAGAGTCGCGACCAAAGTCGCTCCCACAGAAGCCGCTCCTACAGGAGTAGGCACCTCGGCTTGGCCGCGGAAGTAATCGCGGCGCCAGACGGGCAGCGTCCGCTTCGCCGCGACGCCGAGCGCGTGCTGCGTGAGCCACGGCACACCGGGTATTCGGTCGCGCAAGTTCGCAAGCGCCGCATTTCTCGCCAACCGCGGCGCATAGCGCGGCAGATGCGCGACGAGCTCGTCCATGAGCGAACGTCGATGGCGCTGATGATATCGGTGCAAGAACTCGATCTTCATGCGCGCCATGTCGACGCCCGTCGGACACTCGCGCTTGCAGCCTTTGCACGACACGCATAGCTCGAGCGTACCGTACATCTCGTGCGAGGTCAGCGCATCGGCGCCGAGCTGACCCGAGAGCGCAAGACGCAGCGCATTCGCGCGGCCGCGGGTGAGATCGCGCTCGTTGCGCGTCACGCGATACGACGGGCACATCGTGCCGGCGTCGAACTTGCGGCAATGGCCGTTGTTGTTGCACATCTCGACGGCCGCGGCAAAACCGCGTCCGGCGTTGTGTGCACCGACTTCGTGCTCCGACCAATCGAGGCCGGCGCCGAACGGCACCGTCGCGTAGCCAGGCTTGTAACGAAAGAGCGTGCGATCGTCCATCTTCGGCGCCGCGACGATCTTGCCCGGGTTCATGAGGCCCTTCGGATCGAATTCCTGCTTGAGCGCCGCGAACGCGCGCGTGAGCTTCGGGCCGTACATGCGCTCGATCCACTCCGAACGCACGAGCCCGTCGCCGTGCTCTCCCGAGTACGAGCCCTTGTACTCGCGCACGAGCGCGCACGCCTCCTCGGCGATCGCGCGCATTTTCTTCGTGTCGCCCTCCGCGCGCATGTCGAGCACGGGCCGCACGTGGAGGCAGCCGACCGAGGCGTGCGCATACCACGTTCCTTTCGTGCCGTGTTTCGCGAATACCTCCGTCAAGCGCGCCGTATATTCGGCGAGATGCTCGAGCGGCACGGCGCAGTCTTCGATGAACGAGACGGGCTTACCGTCGCCTTTCATCGACATCATGATGTTGAGACCGGCCTTGCGGACTTCCCAGAGTGCGCTCTGGAGCCTCGGTTCCTCGACGCGCACGACGCTCCCCGGCAGGCCGAGATCCGCCATGAGCTCCACGAGCCGATCGAGCTGCGCGCGCTGCGCCGCGCGCTCGTCGCCTGCGAACTCGACGAGCAGGGTCGCATCGGGATCGCCGCGCAGAGTCGAATCGACGATGCTTTTGAACGCTGCGTTCCCGCGCGCCAAGCCGATCATCGTGCGGTCGACGAGCTCGACGGCCGTGGGTTTGAGCTCGACGATGCGCCGCGTGTGTTGCATCGCCTGGTAAAAGGAGGCGAAATGCACGACGCCGAGAACCCTATGGGCCGGCAACGGCGCGAGCGCGAGCTGAATCTTCCGGAAGTAGCCGAGCGTGCCTTCGGAGCCGACGAGGAGCGCCGCCATGTTGAATGGCGCCATCGACACCATGTCGAGGTTGTAGCCCGCGACCCGGCGCAGGACCCGCGGCACGCGCGCGGCGATCTCTTCTTGCTCGGCGGCGTAATGGCCACGGACGATCTCGACCAAATGCTGATAGTGCGGCGAGCCGTTGACGCGCGTGCCGATGCGATCGACCTTCGTGAAGTGCGCGATCTCCCCGCTCGTGAGCCAAGCTTCGATCGCGGCCACGTTGTGGACCATGTTGCCGTAGCGAATCGAGCGCGCGCCGCAGCTGTTGTTGGCCGCCATGCCGCCGATCGTCGCTTGCGCCGACGTCGAGACGTCGACCGGGAACCAGAGCCCGTGCGGCTTCAAGAAGGCGTTGAGCTCGTCAAGGACGACGCCGGGCTCGACCCAAACCAGGCGCTTGGCGTTATCGAAACCGAGGATCCGGTGCAGATATTTACTGTTGTCGATGACGAGCGCGCGACCCACGGTCTGACCGCATTGCGAGGTGCCGGCGCCGCGCGGCAGGATCGCCACGCCCTCCTCGGCTGCGATCTCGAGCGCGCGCAACGCATCGTTCTCCGTGCGCGGCACGACGACCCCGATCGGCTCGATCTGGTAGATCGAAGCGTCCGTCGCGTAGCGGCCGCGCGAGAAAGCGTCGAACAATCCATCGCCGTGAACCTCGGCCCTGAGACGCGCTTCGAGCATTCGGTTATTGTATGCGACACTGTTGCGCTCACTGACGAGAAACGCATGTCGCTCTGGGGAGAGCTCAAGCGTCGGAAGGTAGTTCAGGTTGCCGCGGTCTACGCGGTGGTCGCATGGCTCTTGACGCAGATTGCCGCGACCGTCGAGCAGCCGTTGAGTCTCCCCTCTTGGTTCGATACTGCGGTGATTACTCTCGTGGCCATCGGTTTTCCCATCGCGA
>DATBLZ010000123.1:0-18742 GCA_036555065.1 Gammaproteobacteria bacterium | reverse complement strand
GGCCGGCCACCGTCGTTACGAGATCGTGGCTATGCGATCGGCGCGAACGCGATCAACCGATCGAAGAGCGCCGGATCGCCGAGGCCGTGGTTCGGGAACAAGCTCGCGAACTGGCTTTGCTCGCCGTGGAGCGCCATGTAGTTCAGCAGCAACATATGGACGAGCAGATTCACGTTGTTCGCGCCCGGGGTTCCGGCGCGCACGACGTTGCCGTCCGCCGAGAAGGAGCCGAGCTGCTGGTGCTGCGCTGCTGTCAGGCCCGCGCTCGTGAGCAGCTGCGCCCGCCCGCCTCGCGAAGGCGGGTTGTAGACGAGGAAGAACGGTGAGGCCGTGTCCTGGTTGTCGCTCGTCCACTCGCCCTTGCCGCGGCCCGCGACCGAGTTGTCGATGACGCCGTTGCTCGACAGCGAGCCGTCGCTGAACACGTAGATCATCACTTGCCTGTCCATACGTGCGGCGTACTCGAGAACCGCTCCCAAACAGCGCCCCGCCCGGAAGTCCTTCGTCTCGCCTTCCTGGCGCGCGCCGCCGTGGTAGTCGTAGCCGCCCATCGTGATGCAGCCGGCGCCCGCGTAGCCGTCGATGACCATCTTCATGACCGAAGCGGTCTTGCGGAACTCGTTGCCGTCCGTGCCGCCGGCGTTGAACTCCGCGTCGGTGAAGATGCCCGTCGGGCCGACGATGTTCGGATCCGTGGCCGGGTTCAACACGACATTGCCGAATTTTTCCGTGACGTAGGCGGAGTCGAGGTACCCGCACCGCACGAGCTCCTCGACGACCTGGTCGCGTGTCAGGGGCGCCCGGTTCGGATCGGGGAAATTCAGGCCAGTGCCGACGTTGGGATTGGCCATCTTCTGTTTGCCGAGGCGGTAGATCGCCTCCATCACGGCGACCTCGTCCTCGTGGCTCAACCGCTTCGGCCGTTCGCTCGTGCCGACGAGGCCCGTCACGTCACTCGGACGGTCGACCTTCGTCGGCCGGAACTCGGCATTGATCATCATTGCCGGCGCCATCGAGTTGCCGCCGGAGTCCGTGTTCTGCGAACCGATCAACGTCAGGATCGAGCCCTCGGCACCCGCACGCTGGATGCCGTAGAGGGGGTTGTGCGGATTGTTGCTGGTATCGTTCTCGGAGCGGGCCGGGATGACGGCGCCGTTGATGCTTGCAGCGATGCCAGCCGTCTTGAAGCTTCCGTACATGCCGCGCAGCAGCGCGCTGTCGCTGTGGAACGCGAGCCCGAGGCTCGTGTCGGTGTGATCGCCGTTGCTCGTAGCGGTCGCGCTTGGGGCCGCTTCCGCGACGCCCGGGATCTGGTCGCCCGGCAAGCCGAGCTTGCGGTAACCCGCTGTCGACAGCACGTCGAGCTGACCGAGCTGCTGACCGACGAGCACGTTCGAGCCGGCGAGGTTCGCGCCGCCCGCGAGGTCGAAGCAGATGAACGGAATCTTGGTGCCGCTTCGATCGACGCCGCAGCCGAGCACGCCCGCGTCCGCCGCGAGGTCCTCTGCGAGCTGCGCGAAGGCCGCGCGCGGATTCGCGAACAGGCTGAACAAGCCGGTCGTGAGCACCGCCGCACCGCCGGTCAGAAAGCCTTGCCCGATGAGTTCCCGTCGCGTCATGGGACGACGATGGTCGTCGTGCCGTTGCGGCGCGTCGGGGTGACGGAGCTTGCGTTTGACTTTGATGAGCATGATCGTTACCTCAGATTCGGAGCGCGAATCACTGGACCAGCATCGCGGCGTTGCCGACGACCGACGCGCACACGCCTTTCGCGATCGCGCGCGTGCGCTGCGCGTCATTCGCCTGACCTGGCGGCAGCGTGTTCAAGAGACCCGCGCGCCCGGTTCCGGGGAGCGACGGGTTGTCGGGATAGCCGTTGACCAAGTTGCTGAGCTCAGTGCGAGCCGCGTTCTTGTCGGGTTGGTGCCCGAGCTGGGTCACGCCTAGCACGCGATCGAGCAATGGATCGAACAACAGATTCTCGCTCGCGAACGCCGTCGCCGGCGGCGCGTTGAAGTCGAAGCCCGGGAACGTCGCAGAGCGCAGCGCCGCGTTCTCCATGAGCGCGTGGCAGTACTCGATCGAGAGCTGCGCGATCGCGGCCTGATGCGATGACACGTAGGCCTCGAGCGTCGGGATGGCCGGCAACGACTGCCGCACCTCGTCGTACGCCGCGACGACTCCGGGGTCGAGCTGGCTCACGCCCGTTAGGGTCGCGAGGGTTGCACTGATCTCGTCGTACGTGCGCACGCCGATGTCCGAAGCCGGCGGTAGATCGACAGGCACGGGCGGCGCCGGCGTGGGTGCAGCCGGCCGCGCAAACGTGTTCGCGCCGATTCGATCGAACGTCAGGAAGAACTCGTCGAGCGTCGGGCCCTTCTCGAGCGGCAATACTCCGCCGAGGTTCGCGAGAACCTGGCCCGTATCCGGGTCATAGAGCGTGCCCGAGATGACCGTATCGACCTTCGCGAACGACTGCCCCACGTGGGCCTCGGCGCCGTTGATGCCGATGCGGATGTGCTCGAGATCGATGCCGTTCGGTTGTGCCGTGCCGTCGAGGCTGATGAAGAACGGCTTCTTGAAGAGGTACGCATAGGAGTCGAAGACCGCCGCTTCGAACACCACGTAGCTCTGCGGCACGCCGGTCAGGTGCTCGACGCTGAAGAGCAGGAAGAACTTCTCGCCGACGCCGGCCTCGAAGTTCTGCAAGATCTGCGCAGGCGTCAGCACGCGGTTATGGATCGCGACGAGGCGGATCACGCCCATCCACGTCCCCTCGCCGTTGCCCGAGATCTCGTTGCCGAGCATGAACGCGTAACTGTCGTCCCAGTCCGTGAGCGAGCCGCCCGGAGCCGTGTCTTGGTCCGCGACGAGCACGCCGTTGACGTAGATCTTGCGGCCGTCGACGGGGTCGAACGTCGCGACGACGTGCTGCAGAGTCGCCTGGAGCACCTCGGCGGCGGCCGGTGTCGACAGCTGCGGATTGCCGTTTGCGTCGGAGTTGCTCGTCCGATTGAAGAAGTCGTAGTTGTACATCGTCTGGCCGAGGTTGAAGTTGCGCTGCGTCGTGCCGGCCGAATAGCTGACGATGCGCGTGTCCTCTTGGACGACGTTGCCGGGCGCAACCCAGGCCTCGATCGAGTACTCGCCCGTGCCCGTGATGAGGCTCCGGAGCTTCGCACTCGTCGCCGTCGACGCTTGTGCGCGGCCGCCCGTGAAATTGAGGCCCCAACCGCCGAACCATTGGACGTTGCCCGACAGCGTCAAGTCCATCGCCGGGTCGACGCCGCTCGTGTCGTACGCGATCGTGCCCTGGCCCGTCTTGAACTCGTAAAGCGCTATGACGTTGGCTTCGTAGCGATTGCCGCCCGAGGCGATCGTGCCTTCGTAGAGCGTCAGCGCTTTGCTGGTCAGGAGCGAAGGATCCACTTGCGTCAACGGCACGCCCTGGGCGAACGCCGTAATCGCGTCCTCCATGTCCTGAGCGTCGTTGGCGCAGCTCGAGGTCCAGCAGTTGTGGAACTCGTCGCGCAAGCGCACGACGAGCCGCGACGACGCCGGATCGTCGAGATTGATCTTGGCCTTCGCGGCTTCATACGCGAGCTCGACAGCATCCGGATCCGACCCCGGGCCCTCGGCGAAGAACGGCTGTTGCTTGACCGCCGAGCCCGACGAGTGACAGTTCGAGCAGAATTGCTCGAGCAGCGGGTACACGGTGGCGCCGAACATCACGCCGTTGTCGTCTGGGAAATTTCGGCTCGCGCCCGGATCGCGCAGTGTCGGCGCTTCGAGCACGATCTCCCGGCCGCTGTTCGTCGCGATGACGCCGGCCCAGTTGGTGATCCAGGTCGTCAAGATCGTTGCGCAAGCTTGATTGTCGCCGATCCAGCAGTTGTGGCCGCCGCCGACCTTGGTCACCATCTCGGAGTCTTGCGGCGACGTCAGCGTGACGACGAGATTCGCGTCCTGATATGCAAGGTTGATGTCGTCGTTGCGCGCGAACATCGGCGACTGGCCGCCCGAGACGCTATGGCACGTCCCGCAGCGATTGGTCGCCTGGATGTTGTCCCAGAGGTTCAGCTTGAACGCCTGGACGTCCGCGGTTGCCGGCGGGGGACCGTTATAGGTCGAGCCCGGCGAAGGCGGGGGCGGCGGATTCTGCTGAGTTTGTGCGCCGCTGCTGCCGCTGCTGCATCCGGCCAAGGCCGAAGCGGCGAGCGCAACGAGAGCGAGCGCGCGGGCGCGAATAGCCATGAGTTTTGCGTCCTGCATATGTGCGAACTCCGTCAATTGCCCATGCAATACACGGCAGACTCGGCGAACACCTGCTTCAAGTTGTAGTTGTTGTTGCGGAACGTGCTCGCCATCGCGGCCACCTGGTCGCGATCACTCTGGTCGACCGGAGCACGCAGGCATACGGTCTTGAAGACTTTTTCCACCTGACACTCGGCGAATGCTTGCGTCCCGGCGAGCTCTTGGCCGAGCGACTTGGCGCCGTTGCCGGATCCGGCACCCGGGCCCCAGCCGATCAACGAGTTCTGTCCCTCGCGCCAGTAGTTGTTCCAGGAATCGTCGGGCGTGATGAAGCCGTCGGCGAAAGTTTCGTCGTTATTGAAGTACTTCGGCTGCACGTTGCCCGGCGTGTATTCGATGCTGCCCGTGACGTCGTTGTAGTTGTAGTACGCGAACGCCTGGGCGAGCGGATCCATGCCGGCATGGCAGCCGATGCAGTTGTTGAGGAACACGCGGCTATCGCCGCCGGGGCTGCGCGAGACGTCCTGCCGAATGCGGTCGGGGACGATGCTGATGTCGTGGACCTGCTCCATGTCCATGCACATGTGGTTCACGAGCGTGAACCGGAACATCGCGCGGTTCGTGCCCGCGATGAAGAACGCTTCAGACGCGGCGCGTGTCGTCATCGCGCCCGCGGTCGCGCCGGCGGGCAGGCCGTAGGTTCCCGACTGCGTCGTCGGCACGATCGTATCCGGATCGAAGTTCGGCGCGAGCATGCGCTGCTCCAGGGCCGCATAGTGCGCGTTGCTATTGGCGCTCGGCGCCGGCGCTACGCCTTGACCGACATATAGCAAGTCGCCGTAAAGAATCTGGTCGAACGGCACGTTGTCCTTGACCATGCCGATGACGAGCGTGATGTAGTCGTTGAGCGGAACGAACGGGTTGGAATCGCGGTTCGTCCACGGCGCCGCGAAGTTCTTGAGCGTCACGGCATAGAAGTTCGGGTTGTCCATCGCGGTCATCGCCGCCGCGACCGGGTTGCTCACGACCTCACCCTGCATCTGGTTGAGCACGGCATCCGTCGGCGGCACGCCCGCAAGGCGGTCGTGAATGCGCTGCGCTTGCTCACGAGGCCCGGCAAGCACGACCGAGACGCTCGACAGCAGCAAGGCCGCGCCGATGAAGATGCGCCACATGACGCGATGTGAGATCGACGTCGTGAACGTCGGTATCCAGTGCATCCTGCTGTTCATGATTCCATCGTCCCGTTGACTTCGAAGCTCACGAGAGCGGGCGCAACTACACCACAAAAAAAATCGCTGCGTAATGTGGAAATTCTGAGACGTCGGCTTTCGGCGACAGGTTCGTGGAGTCGCGCTCCGGCGGTAAGCTCGATGCGTCGATCGGCTGTATGCCGCGATGACGAGCGCGAGATTCTCGAGTGGTTAGGTGAAATCGCGCGCGTCACGGAGCACGTGATGAGCACGGAATGGAGAAGCTCATCACGCTTTTCGCCCGGGAAAGATCGCGGTGGGTTCTGTGATCGCGTTAACGGTAGAGGGTATTTGACGTGCCCATTATTACGGGGCTTAAACGTTACGTTGAATGGTGCTTCGCGAGCGCGCGGCGTTATGTCGCGGCACGGGAGGGGCTCGTTCGACGTGAGCCGTTCGTGTTCAAGCCCGTAATCGATAGGACCGCCAGTGATCGACCCTCATGGTTAAAGGGATTTGACGAGGGAATTCCAATGAGCAAGTCAGCTTGGAACGGTCATTGCGCGGTGCCGCGCGGCAGGTGGCGCCTCGTGGCGCTCGGTGGAATCGGCATGCTGCTGGCCGCCTGCGGCGGCAGCGACGGCAGCGTCGGCGTCGGCAGCGGCCAAGACCCCGATCCGGTGGCGCTCGATTTTCCGATCGCGTACACGAAAGGACCCCTGTTCGACGCCCAAATGCAGCTGCAGGTCAACACGGACGTTCGCGATCTCGAACGCTTCTACGTCGGCACGGATCTCTATTTGCTCGACCGCGCGTCCCCCGGCGTTCCGGAACGAAACATCACGTTCACGGAGACGCAGGGCCAGGGCGACGTCATGGGCGTCGAGTTCTCGGCGGACGGCACGCGCATGATCTTCTCGATGCGCGGTCCGTTCGATCCCAATCTCAACGATGACGAGCAGCCGACATGGAAACTCTGGGAGTACGACATTCCGAGCGGCACGCTACGGCGCATCATCCAGTCGGATATCACGGCTGAGGCGGGACACGACGTCTCGCCGCATTACCTTCCCGACGGCCGCATCATTTACGCGTCGACGCGCCAGAGGCAGTCGAAAGCGATCCTGCTCGACGAGGGCAAGCCGCAGTTCGAGGCGCAGGAGGAGGACCGCACGGAGGACGCGCTCGTCCTGCACGTCATCGACAGCGACGGCAACAACATGCATCAGGTCTCGTTCAATCAGAGCCACGACTACGATCCGACCGTGCTCAACGACGGCAGGGTCATGTTCAGCCGCTGGGATCACGCGGCAGGCGTCAACGGGATTCATCTATATACGATGAATCCGGACGGCACGGAGCTCGAGCTCCTTTACGGCGCCCAGAGCCATCTGACGGGAACGAACAACTCCGAAGTGGAGTTCCTCGGTGCGCGCGAGATGCTGAATGGCGACATCATGGCGATCATTCGCCAGTTCGACCATCCGGAGCTCGGCGGCGACATTGTCGCCATCGACGCAAGGACGTACGTCGAGAACACGCAGCCCACGGCTTCGAACTTGGGTCTGCTAGGCCCGGCGCAACGAGACGTCACCCCGAATCAAGTGCGCACCGATCTCCCGCCTTCGCAGGGCGGGCGCTTCAGCTCCGCGTTTCCGCTATGGGACGGCACGGGCCGCGTGCTCGTGACGTGGTCGATCTGCCGGCTCATTCAGGACCCGCTGGCGACTCCGCCGATCGTCGTGCCGTGCACGGCTGCGAACCTCGCGAATCCGACCGCAGTCGTCGCGCCTCCGCTCTACGGGGTTTGGATGTACGACCCGGGGACGCAGACACAGCTGCCGGTCGTCATCGGTCAGGAAGGCGTGTACATCAGCGAGGTCGTCGCGTCCCAACCGCGGCCGAGCCCGCAGGTCATTATCGACAAGATTCCGGGCGTAGACCTCGACCTCGATCTCGCGGCGCAAAACGCGGGGATCGTGAATATCCGCAGCGTGTACGACATCGACGGCATGGCCGCCGTGAACATCCCGGTCGTCGCGAATCCCGGAAGCACCACGGCCGCACAACGCCCGGCGCGTTTCTTACGCGTCGAGAAGGCCGTCTCGATTCCGGACGATGACGTCCGTGATATCAACGACACGGCTTTCGGCCCGAACATTCAGCTCGGCATGCGCGAGATCGTCGGCTACGCAGCCGTAGAGCCCGATGGCTCGGTGCGCATGAAAGTGCCGGCCAACGTTGCGCTCGCCGTCACCGTGCTCGACGCCGATGGGCGCCGCATCTCGACGCGGCACAACAATTGGCTGCAAGTCCATCCCGGCGACGAGGTCCGCTGCGACGGCTGCCATTCGCCGGTTAGCGGCCTCTCGCATGGGCGCGCGGACAGCTTCACGTCCGTGTACGCGGGCGCTGCATCGACGGGCGTGCCGTTCCCGAACACCGTGGCCACGTTCTCGCCGAACGCGGGCGAGACGATGGCAGAAACGCGCACGCGCGTGAGCTGCCAGACGGACTGCGCGGCGCTCGAACCGAGCCTCGACATCGCTTATGCCGACGTTTGGACGGATCCGAACGTGCGCGCCCCGGATGCGGCGTTCGCATACCAATACGCGAACCTCACGACGACTCCGCCGACGACGCTCGCGTGCATGTCGGCCTGGACGAGCACGTGCCGCAGCACGATTCACTACCAGATGCACATCCATCCGCTCTGGGGCGTGGTTAGGCAGACGACCGATGCGATGGGCAATGTGCTCACCGACCATACGTGCGCACAGGGCGGCTGCCATGCGCCCGTCGATGCGATGAACGCGGCCGCTGTCCCGGCCGCACAGCTCGATCTTACGGACGGCCTGTCGCCCGATGAGGCGGATCACTTCAACGCTTATCGGGAGCTGCTATTCGCCGATAACGCGCAACAGGTCGTCGGCGGCGCCTTGCAGGACACGGGCGTTACCGTGAACCCCTCGATGAGCGCTGCCGGCGCGAATGCGTCGAACGCGTTTTTCTCGCGGTTCGATGCGGGTGGTACGCACGCGGGCTATCTCACGCCCGATGAGCTCAAGCTGATTTCCGAGTGGCTCGATATCGGCGCGCAGTATTACAACGATCCGTTCGCGGCTCCGGCAAACTAGATGCGGCAACTGACACTACTCATATCGCTGTGTCAGTTGCTGTACGTATCGGCAGTGGAGGCCCGCGGGGAGCATCGGGAGCTGACCGTACAGGATCCGTACATCGAGATGCACACGGGGCCCGGCCGCGGCTATCCGATCTTCTACGTCGCCGAGCGCGGCGAGTCGATCGCGGTCCTGCGGCGGCGCACGGACTGGTACCAAGTCCAGGGGCCGCGAGGCGAGCAGGGCTGGGTTTCGAGCGAGCAGCTCGAGCGGACGCTCGAAGTCGACGGCGAGGAGTTCGAGGCCCATCGGTCGACGCTTGAAGACTACTCTGGACGGCGCTGGGAAGCGGGCGTCAGCTACGGGGACTTCGGCGGCGCCAACATCATCTCGACGTTCGGCGCGTTCAATCTCACGGGCAACTTGTCTATCGAGTTGTCGCTTTCGCAGGCACTCGGACGCTATTCCGACAGCACGATGACGAATATCAACCTCGTCCACTCGATGTTCCCGGAGCGCCGCGCGTCGCCGTATTTCACGCTCGGCACGGGATCGATCAAGACCGAGCCCAAGGCGACGCTGATCGCCACCGTCGATCGAACGGACTCGCTCGCGCATGCAGGCTTTGGTGTGCGCACCTATTTGACGCGGCGCTTCGTGTTCCGCGCCGAGTGCAAGACGTACGTTATTTTCACGAGCCGCGACGACAATGAGGAAATAAGGGAATGGAAAGCAGGTTTCTCGTTCTTCTTCTGACGCTCGCCGCCGGCGTCATGAGCCTCACGGGTTGCGGGCGCAATCGCGTCATCGACGAGGCCGCTGCCGGCGAGCCGCCCGTGATCGAGCCCGAGATCGATCGCCGCACCATCGAGCAAGCGAAGATCGACACGGAGGACTTCGAGGTCGGAATCTTCGCTGGCCAGCTCAGCGTCGAGGATTTCGGCGTCAATAACGTCGGCGGCGTGACGTTCGCGTACCACATTACCGAAGGATTGTTCGTCGAATTGGGCGCAGGCTATACCGAGACCGGGCTTACGAGCTTCGAGCGCCTCAGCGGAGCTGCGCAGTTGCTCACAGACGACCAGCGCGAGTACACCTACTATGACCTCTCGCTTGGCTACAACATCTTTCCGGGCGAGAGCTTTATCGGCAAGAGCCGGGCGATGAACACAGCGTTGTATCTGATCGGGGGCGTGGGCAGCACGACGTTCGCGGGCGATGATCGATTCACGCTGAACATCGGCCTCGGTTTCCGGATCATGCCGCTCGATTGGCTCGCGATACATGCCGATGTCAAGGATCACTTTTTCGATATCGATCTATTGGGCGAGGACAAGACGACGCACAACCTTTCGGCCCAGCTCGGCTTGACGTTTTTCTTCTGAGTCTTCGTGGAGGGAATCGAATGATCAGCTCTAGAGTGATTCGTGGATGCAAGGCGATGGCCGGGCTGCTGCTCGGCGTCGTATTGTCGGCGAGCGCCGGAGAGCTCTCCGGGCCTGCGCCGAATTTCGCATTGCCCTCCAGGGACGGCGGACAGGTGACGCTCGCCGGGCTCGAGGGCCAGGTCGTGATGCTCAACTTCTGGGCGACGTGGTGCGGCCCTTGCCGCCAAGAGATGCCGCATCTCGAGGCGCTATACGAGCGATACAGCGACTTAGGGTTCACGCTGCTCGGCGTCAACGTCGAAGAAGATTCGAGCGGCGCAGACAAATTCCTCGAGGAGACGCCCGTAACGTTTCCGATCCTGTTCGACCCGAAGAGCGAGGTCAGCAAGAAGTACGACGTGATCGCCATGCCGAGCACGGTCCTCATCGATCGCGCAGGAAACCTGCGTTTCATTCATCACGGATATCAGCCCGGGTACGAGAACGAGTATCAGGCGCAGATTCGAGCCCTGTTGCGGGAGTGACGTCGATGCGAGCGAGGAGCAAGACTTTAACGTTGTGCCTGATGCTGAGCGCGCTGCTCGCGGGCTGCAGCGTCGAGCCATGGGTCAAGCCGTACGAGCGCGACAATCTCGCCGATCCGATCATGTCGTTCGATCGCGACCCGGTCTCGACCGCCTATATCCACCACGTCTACGAGGCGCGCGAAGGCGCGCGCGGCGCGACCGGCAGCGCCGGCGGCGGGTGCGGATGCAACTGATGCGCGCCGAGAGCTCAAGATCGCGGCTAAAGTCGCTACTACTCGTCGTAGCCGCGCTCGTCGTGGCGACGCCCGCGAGCGCGGGCGTGCTGCCTGAGGATCGCGCCGATGTGCTGTTCCACTCCTACGACGGCGGCGGCGTGACGATCCAGGGACCGTCACTGTTGATGCGCAAGCAATTCGCGGGCAAGTTTTCGGCCTCGGCGAACTACTACGTCGACAAGGTCAGCAGCGCCTCGATCGACGTCGTGACGACGGCGAGCCCGTACGAGGAGGAGCGCACGCAGTATTCGGTCGGGCTCGACTATCTCCATGATCGCTGGACCATGAGCATGGGCCTCACGCAGAGCGAGGAGAACGATTACACGGCCGAGACGTTCAGTTTCGGGATCAGTCAGGATCTCTTCGGCGATCTGACGACCGTATCGCTCGGCTATTCTCTCGGTGACGACACTGTCGCTCGACGCGGCGACCCGTTGTTCGCCGACGTCGTGGAGCGCCAACAGTATCGAGTCGGCCTCTCGCAAATCCTCACGAAGAAGCTGTTGCTCGGTCTCTCGTTCGAAACGATCACGGATGAAGGCTTCTTGAACAACCCGTACAGGTCCGTTCGATACGTCGACACGACCACTCCGCAGGGCTACAGCTACCAGCCCGAGGTCTATCCGCGCACGCGCACGAGCGATGCGGGCGCATTGCGGCTCCGTTACTACCTCCCATACCGCGCGGCCATCCACGGCGAGTATCGGTCATACCACGACACCTGGGACATCAAGGCCGATACCTACGAGCTCGGTTACACGCATCCGCTCGACGGCGGCTGGATCATAGAAGCGAAGCTGCGGTTCTACTCGCAGAACAACGCCGACTTCTACAGCGACCTATTCCCCTACGTCAACGCGCAGAACTTCTTGGCGCGCGACAAGGAGCTCAGCGCGTTCGCGAGCCAAACGCTCCGGCTCGGCATGACTTACGACATTCTGCGCGGCGGCTGGCACTTCGTGGACAAGGGCAGCGTCAGCGTTTTCTACGATCGTATCGCGTTTCAATACGACGATTTCCGCGACCTCACCGGATCCGGAGCAGTCCCCGGACAAGAGCCTCTGTACAGCTTCGAGGCGAACGTGTTTCAATTCTTCGTATCGTTCTGGTTCTGATAGCGAAGCACGCGGAGGCGACAATGCGTCACTGGGCGGTTACGGCGGCTTTGCTTCTGTCGCTGCACGCCGGCTCGGCGGCGCGCGGGACCGAAGTCGATACCTGGCGCTGCAGCAGCGTGGTGATCTCGCGCGGCGATCCTGACAGCAAGGTGCTCGAAAAGTGCGGCGAGCCGACGGCCCGCGAGACAGTGACGGAGCCCATCTACGCGCGCAACGCCAGCGGCGGCACGCGCCAGATCGGCGCCGTCGAGCGCGAGCTGTGGACCTATGACCGCAGCAACCGAATTCCTGTCCGGCTGACCTTCGAGGAAGGCAAGCTCGTAAGCATTGAGTCTCTCGACCCGTAGACCGAAAACTCACAAAACAACGTAGTCATTGGGGGAATTCATGAAGAAGACGTCGTTGCCGGCGGCCGTCGGCGTGAGTGGCCTTCTCTTTGCCATGCCGGTGTTTGGACATCACTCCTTCTCTGCCGAGTTCGATGCCGATAAGCCCCTTACGCTGACCGGGACCGTCACGAAAGTCGAATGGCAGAACCCGCACACATGGTTCTACATCGACGTCAAGGACGAGGCGGGCAACGTCGTGAACTGGGGCCTGGAGCTTGCGAGCCCGAACTTGCTGTTGCGCAACGGCTGGACGCGCAGCACGATGAAGGAGGGCGACGTCGTCACGGTCGAGAGTTTCCAGGCGAAAAACGGCAGCAACATCGCCAATGCGCGGAGCATCACGCTGACCGCGACGGGGCAGAAGCTTCTCGGCGGCTCGAGCCAAAGCGGGAGCGCGCAATGAAATCGGTAGCCACCTCCATTCTCGCGCTGTTGGCCTTAGCGCCCGCGGCCGAGGCGCAATGGGCCCAAGTTCGGAACACCTCGATTCCCCGCACGCCGGCAGGCGAGCCGGATCTCACCGCGCCGGCCCCGCGGGCCCCCGACGGACGACCGGATCTGTCCGGCGTGTGGAATCCCGACCCGGATCCCGTCCAAGGGTTTCTTACGATCGAGGGCGATATCCCGTTTCCACGGCACATGATCAATATCGCCGCCGACATGAAGCCCGAGGACGTGCCGCTCCAGCCGTGGGCTGCCGAGCTCTTCGACCAGCGGATGCAAAGCGACGGAGCGGATGCGCCGACGGCGCACTGCAAGCCTACGGGTGTGCCGATGCTGAACTCGATACCACTGCCTTACAAGGTCGTGCAGACGCCTCATCTGGTAATGGTGCTCTACGAGCAAGACCAGGATTTTCGCCAAATTTTTCTCGACGGCCGCAGGCCCGTCGAGGATCCCCTACCGCGTTCGCTGGGTTACTCGACCGGCAGGTGGGAAGGCGATGCGTTCGTCGTCGAGACCGTCGGATTCAAGGACGACCATTGGCTCGACGGCATGGGGCACCCGGCCACCGCCCAGCTGCGCTTGACCGAGCGCTGGCGGCGGCGCGATGCGGGACACTTGGAGATCGAGACGACGGTAGACGATCCCGGCGCGTATACGCAGCCGATCACTTTCACGGTCACGGCGACGCTCATCCCCGACGACGATCTGCTCGAGTACTTCTGCACGGAGAACGAGAAGGACATCCAGCATTACCAATGACGACGGACTGGCGTCCAGGCCGCACGGCGCCGAGCCTCACCACCGGAACAAACGCGCGACTTTGCCGGCTTCGTGTGTGCCGGCCGGAAGCTCGACGAAACCATGCGTGCCCGCGAGCGAGACGAAGTCTCCGGACGTATTCGTCGGCCGCGGCTCGGCAAGCGCGACGCCGTCGCCCGAGGAGCTCAGCTTCACGGGCAGAAAGTACGTGAATTCCGCAGGTCCTACGACGCGCTCCGTGAGCCGGACGCGCTCGGGCGGCTCGTCGGGCCGGCCGGCCGCGTAACGCAGCGCGGGTGCCACGTACCGCGTTAGGCAGACGAGCGTCGAGACGGGGTTTCCGGGCAGCGCAAAGATCGGCTTCTGCGCTTTGCTCACGCCGAACCACATGGGCCGACCCGGCCGCTGGCGGATGCGGTGAAACACGAGCTCGGCCCCGAGGCTTTTCAAGACGCTCGGAACGAAATCGAAGTCGCCTGCCGATACGCCGCCGCTCAAGATCAGCGCGTCGTGCGACTCGTGCAATGCGCGGATCGCCGTGAGCATCGTGTCGGGGTCGTCTTTGAGACGCGTACGCGTGATGTTTGCGAGACCGGAGCGGTGCAGGCTCGCCTCGATCGCGAAATCGTTGCTCGAGCGAATCTGATAGGGCTCGACCGGCTCACCGGGGTCGACGAGCTCATCGCCCGTCGAGATCGCGGCGACACGCGGCACGATCGCGACCGAGGTTTGCGCGCGCCCGGCGCCCGCGAGCACGGCGATCTCCGCGGGCCCGAGACGCACACCGGGCACGAGCAATGTGTCCCCGCCGCGGCCGTCGCTGCCGCGTGCGTGAATGAACTGCCGGGCGTTGACCTCGGTTGCATCGATCGCGGCTTCAGTGCCGCGGATCTCGAGACGCTCGGTCGGCACGATCGTATCCGCGCCGCGCGGGCACGCGGCGCCCGTCATGATTCGCACGCATTCGCCGGGGCGCGTGAGCGCGAGCGGCGGGGCACCTGCCGGCTGCACTCCCAAAATCCGGAAACGGCGCACGCCCGACGCCCAATCGGCATGGGCGATCGCGATGCCGTCCATCGTCGCGCGGTCGAACGGGGGCTCATCGCGCTCTGCACGGATGGTTTCCGCGAGGACCCTGCCGACGCCGCGGTCGATGCGGACGGTTTCGGCCGGCCAGCGCGGCATGCGGGCGCGGATCAGCGACTCGGCATCGGCTGGTTCGGTCATGCGCTATACTCGAATCGAGGTCGTTTTCCCGGCCGTATTAGTATGCAGGAGGCCACACTGGTTCGCGCCATTCTCTGGGGCCTCGTCATGTGCCTCGTGGCAGTCCCTGGCTTCGCGCAGGTCGAAGACGCTCCGGCGGACAATCGAACGGTGATCGGCGGGGGCAATCCCTTGCTTGCGGCCGGCGCCGACGCGATCAGGGCAGGACAATACGACGAAGGCATCCGCCTGACCACGCTCGGCCTCGAGCGCGGCGATAACAGCCAATCCGATCGCGCCGCGGCGCTGTCGAACTTGTGCGCCGCTTACGCCGCGAAACGCATGCCCGATCGCGCGATCGAGCTCTGCACGGAATCGATCGCCGTCAGCGAGCACAATTGGCGTGCGTTCAGCAACCGCTCGTATGCCTATTGGCTCAAAGGCATGTACGCGCAGGCGACCGCCGATCTCGACGTGGCCGCAGCGATCAGCCCGAACGCCAAGCAAGTGGAGCAGATCCGGGCCATGATCAACGAAGCGGGTTTGCGGCCGCGCGTGACTCTGGAGGAAAACCAATAACGCGCTTCGCTTGGAGATCAGGTTTGCTCGCCGGCGGGCTCGCCGCGGCAGCCGCACCGCTCGATTCGCCGATCGCGGCGCGCAAAGAGCTCGATCCCGCGGGAATCTGGGCGTGCGTGACTTACGGCGATCAACACAGCGCTCGCGACACGCGCTTTCTCGTGCACGTGACGCCGACGAGAACGGGGAGCTTCGCGATCCAGACTTCGCGCGGCGCGGGCGACTGGGTCGCGATATTTCCTTGGAGCCCGGAAAAGGACGAGCTCGTATTCACGGAGTCGGAGACGGGGCGCAGTTTCACGGCTGACTTGACGCGCGCGACGTTTGCGGGAACCTGGAGCACGCCCGTTGATCAGGGCGGCTGGTGGTGCGCGCAACGCGTGGGCGGGGCCGAAGCGGCCGCACGTGCCGTTCAGGGCTCGGCTCTCGAGTATTTCGTGCCGCCGCTGGTCCCGGATGTCAGCGCGACACCGCGTTATCCGCGCGACGCCGTCCGCGCGGCCGCGGAAGGGTATGCGGTCGCGTGCTTCTTCGTCGACGCTACGGGAACGATCCTCGCGCCCGAGGTCGTGGAGCTATCGAACGAGCATTTCCGGACGCCGACGCTCGTTGCAACCTACGCGTCGCGCTATCGGCCGTGGCCGAACGGCACGGGTCTTCGCCCCGGCTGCCGCACGTACAGCTATCAGCTCGACAAAACGTTCTAGCCGATCCGTTTAAAGTTCAATGCGCTGTCGGTCAAAACCGACACGAGAACGCTTGTTTTCGGTTCGCTGCTGGTGTCAGCATGACCGTCGACAGGGACTGTGGAAGCGCGCCCATGGCCGTAGGATCTCGGCTCGTCTTGGTTCTCATGGTGCTCGCCGCGGCGGGCTGCCGGAGCTCGTCCTCGGGCGGCGGCTCGACGGGAAATCCGCCCAATCCGCCGAACCCGAGCTCGGGCCTCGATCAGCGACCGTCGAATCTCACCTGCCTCGCGCCCGCGTTGAATTCCGGTGGTGGCGGCACGATCGCGCTCGCGCCAGTGTTCGCGAGCCTCGCATTTAGCGAGCCGCTCGCGATGCTGCAGGCACCCGGAGATTCGTCGCGCTGGTTCGTGCTGCAGAAGACGGGCCGCGTGCGGGCGTTCCAGAACACCCCGAATGTTGCCGCCTTCGACACGGATTTCATCGATCTTCCGGCGTTTCGCGCGGGCTTCAACGCAGGCGGCGAAGGCGGCTTGCTCGGCATGGCGTTTCACCCGAGCTATGCATCCAATCGTTTCGTGTACCTGTCTTGGACCGAAACTGGCCCATCTCAATCGTGGCCGCTGGTCTCGATCGTCGCGCGCTTCACGGCGAGCGCCAGCGGCCAAACGCTCGATCCGCAAACGTACCAAGAGATCCTGCGTGTCAATCAGCCCTATACGAATCACAACGGCGGGCAGATCACCTTCGGCCCGGATGGCTACCTCTATTTCGGCCTCGGCGACGGGGGCTCGGGCGGCGACCCGCAAGGCCACGGCCAGGACACGACCGACGTGCTCGGT
Source organism: Gammaproteobacteria bacterium (assembly GCA_036555065.1). Taxonomy (GTDB): domain Bacteria; phylum Pseudomonadota; class Gammaproteobacteria; order Steroidobacterales; family Rariloculaceae; genus DATBLZ01. The sequence goes on along the minus strand of DATBLZ010000123.1, from coordinate 1,957 downwards.
GACATGCTGCGCATCGATGTCGACGGCGCTGCACCTTATACGATTCCCTCGACCAACCCTTTCTTCACGACACCCGGCGCGAAGTGCCCCGCGGACCACACGAGCGCGACGAACTGCCCCGAGATCTACGCCTCGGGCTTGCGCAACCCGTGGCGCTGGAGCTTCGACCGCGCGAACGGGGACCTTTGGGTCGGCGACGTCGGCCAGGGCGCGCGCGAGGAGATCGATCGCGTGCAACGCGGCGGCAACTACGGCTGGAACTGCCGCGAGGGCAGCATCGCGTACCCGAGCCCGACGCAAAGCTGCAGCGCGACATTCGTCTCGCCCGTCCATGACTATGATCGCAACCTCGGCGCATCGGTCACGGGCGGCTATGTCTATCGCGGCAGCGCGCTGCCTGCGCTCGTCGGCCGCTACGTGTTCGGCGACTTCATCAGCGGCCGAATATGGCGGCTCAATCCCAACGGTTCGGGCGGGTTCACGAGCGAGCAGCTGCTCGACACCGGCTATTCCATTTCTTCATTTGGTGAGGCCAACGACGGCGAGCTCTATGTCGTTGACTACTCGGGCGGCGACCTCTATCGCATCGTCGATGGTGGCGGCGGACAGCCCGGCCAACCGCCCGTGGCCACGCAGCTCTCGGCGACCGGCTGCGTGAGCCAGCAGAATCCCGCGTTGCCTGCGAGCGGGCTCATTCCTTATACGGTCGGCGCGCCCTTCTGGTCGGATGGCGCGACGAAGGAGCGCTGGCTCGCGGTGCCGAACGGCACGACGATCCAAGTGCAAGCCGACGGCGATTTCGTATTTCCGCCGGGCGCCGTGCTCATGAAGCATTTCCGGCTCGGCGCGATTCTCGTCGAGACGCGGCTCTTCATGCGCCACCCGGACGGCACCTGGGCCGGGTACAGCTACGAGTGGAACCAGCAGCAGACCGATGCGACGCTCGTCCAAGGCGGCAAGACTGCGATGGTGGCCGGGCAAAACTGGATCTTCCCGAGCGGCAACGACTGCCTCACGTGTCACACGGCCGCCGCGGGATTCGCGCTCGGCCTCGAGACGGCGCAGCTCAATCGCGACTTTACTTACGCGGCGACGGGCCGGACCGCGAACCAGCTCGCAACGCTCGACGCGATCGGCCTGTTCGCCGCGCCGCTCGGCAATCCGAGCACCCACCCGCAGCTCGCCAATCCCACCGATACGGCTGCGACGTTATCGGCGCGCGCGCGCGCGTATCTGCACACGAACTGCGCGAACTGTCACCGCACGGGCGGCCCGACGCCGAGCTCGATGGATTGGCGCTACTCCACGGCGTTGCAAAACACGCTCGCCTGCAACGCCCCCCCGCAGGCGGGCGACCTCGGCTTGGGCGCGAACGCGCGGATCATCGCGGCTGGAAATCCGAGTCTCTCCGTGCTCGTCGAGCGCATCAATCGTCGCGGCGACGTCAACGCGATGCCGCCGCTCGCCTCGAACGTCGTCGATCAAGCCGGCGTCATGCTAATACGCGACTGGATCACGAGCCTCACGACTTGCATGTAGTCAGCCCGAGCGAAACGCAAAAACGTCGCTCGACCATTTGCGCGCGCTCGGCTCGTTCAGCTCCGCAAGCAGCGCTTCGCCGCCGACGGCGCTCGCGAGTCGAAACCGATGCGATTCCCGCGGAAAGTAGTTGAAGCGGTAGGGCGCGAGCTGCGCGAGAATCGCGACGGCCTCGGCCGTCTGCGCCGCGAGATGCGGCACATGCTCGAACGAAACGACGTCCACAGGCCGACGCAGCGTTGCGAGAGCCTCGACGTCGGCGCCTTCGATGTCGAGCTTCAAATACTTGGGAGCGCCATGTTTCGCGATGAGGTCGCCGAGCGTTACGGCTGCGACCGTGACGCCTTCGCTGAAGCCGGAGCCGCGCGACAAGCGTCCCGTCAACTTCTCCGGCCAATCGAGCTTGAGGCTCGAGATC
>DATBLZ010000125.1:0-1742 GCA_036555065.1 Gammaproteobacteria bacterium | reverse complement strand
CCTATGAAGGATATGCTGATCTGGAGATTGACCCCCGTTGCCACGGATGATCCGATGTGGCAGGCGAGCGCCCATCGAGACCCGCTCATCGTTCGCGCGCCTGATGAGAAGAGCGCCCGAGCGGCAGCTCAGAAGCAGTTCGGCGTATCGATGCGGTTTCCGCCAGGCACGGGCGTCGTCGCGGCACCTTGGAAGCGACCCAATCTCGCGGTCGCCGAGATCGTCGAGCACAGTCGTCACGACACCAACGGCCCCCTCGAAGTTCTCGAGCCCTCGTTCGAAACAGATTTGCAGCCGCAGCCTTCGCCATGGCCCCGAAAAAAGGAAACGGGGAGGTAGCGAAGCGAAATTAGCGTGCCGGCGTAGGCCTGGCGGGCGGTATCGGCTCCAACTCCTCCTCGAGGAATTCGGTGAGCCAGCGCTCCGATCCATTGATATCCGTAGATTCGACGGTGTAGATCACCGTTCCACCGCTCGCATCCACGTCGACGACCAGGCCGAGATCGCCGACGATCGGCGATCGGGCCGATCGTGCTCGATGGCGCTCCCAGTGCCTTGGCTCGTGGAGCGTCCTGATCCTGACTTCTTGACCTTCTCGGAACGACATATTTGACTCCCGTGGCCGCGGCGGGGCGGATGACGGCCGCCCTGGGAGCGGATTGCGTCAGTCCGGCGCGCCACCCAGTTGCTCCAGGCCCTCGGTCAGGTAATCGGCGAGCAGCGGCGTTCCTATCAGGTACTCGGCCGTGCGCTTGTTCCAGCTCGCACGCGCATCCGTCAAGGCGCGCTCCCATTCGTCGGGCGCGTAGTCGCCGCGGCCGAGCCACATGAGGCTCACGAGGCTGACCTGCTGGTCGGGCTCGAGATCGTCGATCGTCGCTTTGAGCTCCGCGTACGCGGGGTCGCTTCCCTCAATGGAGTCGTCGGCCGCGTCATCGCCGAGCATCTGAAATTCGTGCGCTTTGTCGATAATGAAGCGGACCGTTTCTGGATTGAGGTTCAGCATGGCATCACATGTTTGGTGACCGTAGACCGATTCCGAGAAGATCACATCCGCAAGCCCGCTGCGAATACGTACAAACCTCAGGCTAGACTAGTTCAGCGCCAATCGTCGATACGCGTGATGTTGAGCCGCGGGCCGCTGCCGATCATCTTCCACGTCGCGCCCGTCTCGCCGCCGACGACGACGACATGGATGTCCTCGGGCCGATACATGCGAATGAGCTCGTGGGGCGCGGCTTTGAGCATCGTCGCGTAGGGCTCGGTGCCGGCGAGCGCGCGCGGGTAGTGGAGCGTCTGGATCCACTGGTTGTCCCAATACTCCTTGGCCGGCAGGCGCGCGTGCTCGACGCACCAGTCGATGAGCTTCTGCTTCGTGTCGAAGCCCCAATCGACGAAACCGCGTGCAACGAGCGGATCGAGCGCGATGATCGGCCCCGTGTACGGATCGCAGGCCTGCAGTGAGCGCGTGAATTTCTCCTGCCACGTCTCGCGCGGGCCGCCGCCGAAGATCGTGTACCAGCCGCCGAGGAAGAGGCTCACCGTGCTTTCTTCGCGCTTGAATCCGTGTTGAACGTGAAACGGCTCCCACGGGCTCGCTTGCTCGTTCTCCGCGAACGTCGCGTTGTAGCTCAAGAAATTTCCTTGCGAGCCCATATACGACACTTCCGGCACGGACCCGCCTTGGAGGTTCTGCGAGAGGAGCCCGAACGCGCGGCCGATCGTCGCGTTCGCGTGGTTGT
>DATBLZ010000094.1:0-31143 GCA_036555065.1 Gammaproteobacteria bacterium | reverse complement strand
GGAACACCTCGCCCGTCTCGATATTGATGTCCTTGATGTGGAAGTTCGGGACGTCGTAAGGAAACGGCGTCGCCCAAACGAGCTCGCCGGTCGCGCGATCGAGCACGAAGAGCCCGCCGGGCTCGCCGATCGCGACGACGACGTCGCGCGCCTGGCCGCGCGGAATCCGCGGATTGATCCATTTGACGGCCGCGGGATCGGGGTCGATCGGCGTCCTGAGAAGAATGCGCGCGTTGGTGTAGTCGAGATCCCAATCATCGCCGGGCAGATGCTGGTAGTACCAAACGAGCTCGCCGGAATCGACGTCGAGCGCGACGGTCGAGTTGCTGTAGAGATCGGCGGGTGTGGAGCGCTTGATCGCGTCGGGGTCGCCGCCATGCCGCGCGAGGCGCGTGTTCGGCGTGGGGTTCGCAATGCCCCAGTACACGAGCCGCCGCTCGGGGTCGTAAGACCCCGCAAGACCCCACGTCGACGCGCGCCGTGTCTCAATCGGAGCACCGCCCCAGGTATCGAATCCCGGCGGATCGTCAGGTGCCTGCGCCGTATAAAACTTCCATAACGGCGCGCCCGTCAGCGCGTCGTGCGCCGAGATATAGCAATTCGCACGCAGGCCCCCGGTGCACGTGCCGCCCGTGATGACTTTGCCGTCGGCGACGAGCGGCGCCGACGTATGCCCCCGGTCGTCGGCCTGCGTTTGCCAGCGGAGCGCGCCCGTGCGCGCGTCGATGCCGTACATCGTGCTATTCGGGCCGGCCAGGAGAACCACGTCGGCGAAGATCGCGAGCGCCTTGCTGCGCTCGCGCGATGCGGCTTGAAAGTCGCTGCCCTCGGGTTGAAATTCCCAGAGCAAATCACCGTTGGTCGCGTCCACCGCTTGCACGACGACGCTCGGCGTCAGCATGTACATGATGCCATCCGCGACGAGCGGAATGCTCTCGAGCGCCCCCTGCCCCATTCCGCGGCTCCAGGCGAGCGCAAGCCTCCCGACGTTGTCGCGATCGATTTCGTCGAGCGGGCTGTAACGCTGCGCGTCGAGCGTGCGGCTGAACGTAACCCAGTCCTCGGGAGCCGGCGCTTCGAGCCGCGCCGTCGTGATCGGCACGAAGTCAGCGGCCTGACCCCACAGAGCGCCGCCCGCGAGCGCTGCGACGCAACCGACGAGCCCCAGGCGGGTCCGCGTTCCGAGGCTCACGGCCCGCCTGTCTCCGGTAACAGATCGATCGGACCGGGCGGGAGATCGCCCGCGGCGCGCGCCGATAAATACGCCCAAAGCGCATCTGCGTAGTTGCGCACTGCCGGAACCTCGGCCCAACGCGTCATTGCGGCAGCTTCGCCGCCGTAGCCGCGCTCGAGCAGATTCATGAATTGTGCGCGCGTGAGCCCGCGAGCTCGCTCGACGAGGCTCGGCGCGAAAGCGCTCCCGAGCGCATCGCGCGCATGGCAGGATGCGCAATACTCGTCGAACGTGAGCTTGCCGAGAAAGATCGTAAGGTCCGTGCCGCAAGTCGTGATGCCCGCGGCATCGGCGGCGCATTCGACGCGATAAGACTCCGGCTCCGAGCCCACATACGGCTGGCTCAGCGACGGGCCCGCGGCCGTCATCCCGAAGACCGCGATGGCCGCAGAATGTCGGAGCGACTGCAGTCGTGATCTCCTAGAAATGCACGACGGACCGGATGCTCTTGCCCTCGTGCATGAGATCGAAGGCTTTGTTGATGTCCTCGAGGCCCATCGTGTGCGTGATCATCGAGTCGATCTCGATCTTGCCGTCCATGTATTGCTTGACCATGCCCGGAAGCTGCGAGCGGCCTTTGACGCCGCCGAATGCGCTGCCGCGCCAGACCCGGCCTGTGACGAGCTGAAACGGCCGTGTGCTGATCTCTTGGCCCGACGCGGCCACGCCGATAATCGTCGATTCGCCCCAACCTCTATGACAGCACTCGAGCGCCGAACGCATGAGCTGGACGTTGCCGACGCATTCGAACGAATAGTCGACGCCCCAGTCCGTCATACCGACGATCACTTGCTGGATCGGTTTGTCGAAATTTTTCGGGTTCAAGAAATCGGTCGCGCCGAGCGCGCGCGCCATCTTCTCTTTGTCCGGGTTGATATCGACCGCGATGATGCGCTCGGCCTTCGCCATGACGGCACCCTGAATCACGCTCAAACCGACGCCGCCGAGGCCGAACACCGCGACCGTCGAGCCGGGCTTTACTTTGGCCGTGTTGAGCACCGCACCGATACCCGTCGTGATGCCGCAACCGAGCAGGCACACCTTCTCGAGCGGCGCCTTCTTCGCGATCTTCGCGAGCGCGATCTCGGGCAGCACCGTGTACTCGGAGAACGTCGACGTGCCCATGAAGTGCAGAATCGGCTTGCCTTTGACCGAGAACCGGCTCGTGCGGTCGGGCATCAAGCCCTTGCCCTGCGTAGCGCGAATCGCGACACAGAGGTTCGTCTTGCCGGACTTGCAGAACTTGCACTTCTTGCACTCCGGCGTATAGAGCGGAATCACGTGATCGCCGACTTTGACGCTTTTGACGCCGCGCCCGATCTCCATGACGACTGCGCCGCCTTCGTGGCCGAGAATCGAGGGAAACGTGCCTTCGGGATCCGCGCCCGACAGCGTGTACGCATCGGTGTGGCACACGCCCGTCGCGACGATGCGGATCAGGACCTCGCCCTCTTTCGGGCCCTGGACGTCGACTTCTTCGATCTCCAACGGTTTGCCGGCCTGCCAGGCCACGGCCGCTCTCGACTTCATGGATGGACCCCTCGTTCTCTTTGTGGGAGCGGCTTCAGCCGCGACTGTTGTTGATATGTGCGCATTGTATAAGATCGCGACTGAAGTCGCTCCCACGAGGAAGGCGCGATGGCGATATTTCTCGGTTTGGGATCGAACGTCGGCGACCGCCGCGCGGAGCTCGGCGCGGCGATCGCAGCGCTCGAGCGAAGCGGCGTTGCGATCGTGCGTGTCTCGCCGATCGTCGAGTCGCCGGCGCTACTCCCGCCCGGCGCGCCGCCGGAATGGAACCTGCCGTTCCTCAACCTCGTGCTCGAATGCCGCCCCGATGTCGGCCGCGAGGAGCTGCTCAAGCGCATCAAGGCGATCGAAAAAGAGCGCGGCCGCGCTGGCAGCGATCGTTGGGCGCCGCGGCCTATCGACATCGACATCCTGATCTGGAACGACGAGTACCGCTCCGACGCCGCGCTCACGGTCCCGCATGCGGGCATCGCGGTGCGCAACTTCGTGCTCGCTCCTTTGCTCGCACTCGAGCCCTCGCTCGTAATCCCCGATGGGGCCGGCAAGACCGTGCTCGAGCACGTACGCGCGCTTCGGAATCACATCCCGTTGTGGATGGGCATCGTGAATCTGACGCCGGACTCCTTCTCGGACGGAGGCGCGCTCGCGGCGTGGGGCTCGATCGAGGCGCATCTCGACCGAATGTGGGAGGCCGGGGCGCAGATCATCGATCTCGGCGCCGAATCGACGCGCCCGGGTGCCACGCCGTTGACGGCAGCCGAGGAGCTCGAGCGTCTCGTGCCGGTGCTCGAGCGAGTGATCGCGAAGTTCCGGCCGCAGCGCCTGCGGCCGCTGATCAGCATCGACACGTATCACGCCGAAACCGCCAAGCGCGCGCTTGAGGCGGGCGCCGACATCATCAACGACGTCGGTGGGCTCACGGCGCCGGCGATGATCGAGCTCGCAGCCACGCACGCAGCGGATTGGGTCGCGATGCACAGTCTCACGCTTCCGGCCGACCCGCGCCGCACCTTGCCTGCCGATGCGGATGTCGGCGCGACGCTCGAGCGGTGGCTCGAAGAGCGGCTTACTGCGTGGACGCGCGCGGGGCTCGAGCTCGACCGCATTCTCTTCGACCCCGGCATCGGCTTCGGCAAGAATCCGCTGCAATCGCTCGCGCTCTTGCGCGACATACGGCGCTTTCACAAGTATGGATTGCGTTGCCTCGTCGGGCACTCGCGGAAATCCTTCATGCAGAGTTTCGGGAGCCGCGACGAGAACGAGCGCGATCTCGCAACCGTGGGCGCGTCTTTGCGGCTATGCCAACAAGGCGTCGACGTGCTCCGCGTCCACGATGTCGCGCTCCACGCCGCAGCCTATCGAGGTTGGGCGCACGTTACGGAGCCCCGCGGCTAGATGTAGGCGATGAGCCGTCCCGTGACGATCGCCATGACCCAGAAGACGAGCGAGCTCGCGGCGAGTAGGACGCCTTTCTGCGGCACTTTGCCCGCGGCCTGCCACGCACCCGCCTCGCGCCGCAGCGTCTTCTGCGTGAAGACGAGATTGATGATGCCGAGGATGATGAAACTGATCTTAAGTATGAACGGCACGCTATGAACGTACATGTTCGCTTGGGTCATGAATATCGAAAGACCCGTGATGACGTTCAGCCAGATCCCGATCCAGGAGATGCGCAAAATATCGTCGAGCGACGTAATTGGAATCGTCGCGTAGAAGCCGAGCATGCGTAGATTCATCGCGAAGACGATACCGACGATCAGCGCAAGTCCGAGCGCATGAATCGTGAGCATGAGCGGCCAACCCTCGGCCGAGGTCAGGATCCACTCGGAGTAGCCCGTGTTCTCGAGCCACGTTAGAAAGGCTGTCATAAGTTCTCCGGCTGCACTGTGCGAACGGGGCTACTGGTCACGCTTCCCCACGCTCTTGTCGATCCAGTAGCTCGTGCCGACGACGGCGACGAGCACGACCAAGACCACCAAAGTAACCGTCAGTAGGATCTGGGCTGCCATGGATCACCCTCCCTCGCCTTCGAGATAGGGCAAGAGCCGTCCATACGTGATGACCCCGGCCCACATGAGGACCGTCGCCACCGCCATGACCTTCGCCATCAGCGGCGCGTCCTCGCCGGCTTTCAAGGCCCACGGCTTCTCGAAGATCGTGAAATAAAGCACGCAAACGCCGCCGATCACGATCAACGCCATCTTCGGAAAGAAGCTGTTGGTCATCGTCACATAGCGCGAATAGTCGGCAACGAAGAACAGCATTCCCGTCACGACATTGATGACGAGCCCGAAAACGCCGAGCGGCAAAAGCCTGTGGATGGCCGCGAACGACATGGTCTTGACGATGCCGAGGACACGGATCAAAACGAGCAGCACGACGCCGAACAGCAACGCCATGCCCGTGAAATGCAGCGCTTCGAGCGTCGGCCAGACGACGGGGCTGTCGATGATCCGATTTTGGATCCACGCCGCGATTCCGGTCGCGGCTGCTCCGGCCGCGAACGCCTCGCCCTCATGGACTTCGGGGTGGTTGATCGCGCCGCCCAAGCTGCCGGTGCGAACCATGGCCGCGAGCGTGATGAGCCCCAGCACGATGACGGCCGGCACGACCCACGGATAAGGCCGCCCCAGCCGGCGGTACTGCCAGACCGCGAACCAGGAGACCCAGCCTGTGATCAGCAGGACGGCGAAAGCCCAGGTTGCTGCGTCTTGGTGCGCGGCAATGAGGTCGCTCGAGATATCAGCCGTTCCCTCGATCGCGCGCCGCGCCGCGCCTCCCGAGATGTAAGTCGGAATCGCGAGCAGCGCGATGATTACGAAGAGGATGAGGCTCGCGCGATTCAGCTCTTCGCTCTTGCGGAACTGCGCGCACAACAAGAGACCCATCGCGAGCACCGTGCCGATGGCAGGGAAATGGTTCAACAGCAGGTGCCAGTGCGGCCCCGAGGTAGGAATGATCTCCATTAACTGACTCTCCCCATCTGCGGACCCGCGGACTCTACCGGACGCCCGCGCCAAGAGCAATGCGGAAGCCTATTACCCCGCGAGGGCCGAGTTTTCGGCCTCGAGAATCGCGAGCAGCGCCGCCGCTTTGTCGAGGCTCTCTTGATACTCGGATTCGACTGCGGAATCCGCGACGATGCCGCCGCCGGCCCATGCGTAAATACGGTCAGAGGCGGAGACGAGCGTACGGATCGCGATGTTGAGATCCATGCCGCCGTCGAAGCCTAAATACCCGATACAACCGCAATAGATGCTGCGGCGTTGCGGCTCGAGCGCCTCGATGATCTGCATCGCGCGATGCTTCGGCGCGCCCGTAATCGACCCGCCCGGGAAACATGCGCGAATCAGATCGACCGCGTGCCGCCCGGGAGCGAGTTGCCCGGTCACTGTGCTCACCAGGTGATGGACGCTCGCGAAGCTCTCTATCGCGAACAGCCTTTCCGCGCGAATCGACCCTGCGGTGCAGCACTTGCCGAGGTCGTTGCGCAAGAGGTCCACGATCATCACGTTCTCGGCGCGATCCTTCGCGCTCTGGGCGAGGTCTGCGGCGAGCGCCGTATCGAGCGCCGGGTCCGCCGCGCGCGGCCGGGTACCCTTGATCGGCTTCGTCTCGACGACGTCGCCGCGCAACGTCAGAAAGCGCTCCGGCGAGGAAGAGAGCACTTGCGCAAACGGCAGGTCGAGATACGCCGAATAGGGTGCCGGGTTCGTGCGCCGCAAGCGCTCGTACGCCGGCCAGGCATCGCCTTGCACGCGCGCCTCGAAGCGCTGCGTGAGATTGATCTGGTAGCAGTCGCCGGCGCGGATGTGCTCCTGAACGCGCGCAAACGCCCGCGCGTAAGCGCCGCGATCGAAGCTCGCCGCTACCTTCGACAAAACGCGGAACGGCTGGCGCGGCCTCGCGGCGCGCGTAGCCAGGCTTTCGACGAGGCGGCCCCAGTCATCCGCGGACTCGAGAGCCCAATCTTGCGCGACGAGCCGCGCGCGTTGCTCGCGATGATCGACGACGACGGCCCAGGCGTAGATTCCGATTGCGAGCTCCGGCACGTCGATATCGCGTGCCGCGAACGCCGGTAGGCTCTCGAAGCGTCGCCCGAGGTCGTAGCCGAAGTAGCCGATCGCCCCGCCCGCGAACGGCAAGTCCGCGATGGGCTCCGTTCGTTTACCGAGCGCTTCGGCGATGAGCTCGAGCGGATCGCGACTCGAGATCGTGCTCTGCCCGCGGCTCCGGATTTCGGTCGTCGCGCCGCGTGTCGTCAGCGTCAGATAGGGATCGGCCGCGAGGATGTCGTAGCGGCCCGCGAAATCGCTGCCGTGGCCGCTGTCGAGAAACACGGCCCACGGCCGATCGCGAAGCGCTTGAAAGCGCAATGCGGAATCGGGGAAATACTCGAGCTCGACGACGCGCGGCACCAGCGAATCTCCGGGGCGCGCGGCGCGCGCGGGCTAGTTGCCTCCGAAATCGGTCTTGAAGTAGAGCAGCCAGCCGTCGTAGCCCCAATCGAGGGCACCGTTCCATCCGGTGTCATCGGTGGCGTCGACGTTCAACGATACGTCGTTGAACGCAAGGCCGACAGCGAAGCGCTTACCGAAGGTGTAGTCCGCCCCTGCGTACGTATCGAGGAGCCGACCTGCGACGTCGCCCGTGTCGATGCCGAACCACTGAACCGCGCCACGCAGTGTGATTTTCTCGGTGACTTCGTACTCGCCGCGCAACCCGACGACCGGCAGAGGCGCCGTAAGGTCCTCTGATTCGGTCGACCCGACCGCCGGACTGCTGAGGGTGAGCTCGTTGGCGGAGACATAAAGCCCACCGGTTAGACCCAGAAATCCGCGTGGCCTGCTCAACGGCGCGAACGTGTAATCGAGCTTGTAGATGGTAACGTCATTGTTCGTCGTAACGGACGTATTGATTGTATAGGTCTCATCGCCGAACTCGATCGTCTCTTGAATTTGGCGGGTCGCGTCTCGCGACAGGTCGAAGATCGAGAAATCGAACCGATGGCGCGGCTTGAACCAGAAATACCCGCCGAATCGCGCAACCGACGTGGATTCCTCGAGCCCGAGATCGCCCTCGAGGTCGATGTCGCTGCCCGGACCACCGCCCGCGTCGTCGAGGCGTGCCGACGTCGCGCGATTCGTGATGAACGCGCCGAGCATCACGCTGCCGCGCTCGCGCATGTACTCCGAGTCCTGCGCAAAGGACGGGGTCGGAAGCAAGATCGCGCCGCCGAGAATCGTGGCGGCAAAGGACGTGTAACGGACGATGCCGTGCCTCATGTTTTCCGCTCCCGAAGTGCTGACCCATCGTACCGGAAGAATCGGAGGACCACCAAACCCATTAGAATCGCTCGATGTCGCCGCTGCGCTTGAGCTCCCTGCTGGTGCTGGTCCTAACAGCGACGCCGACGACACACGCGCAGTCCACGGCCGAAGCGCCGATCCATTGGGCCTACGGCGCGTATTTCGGCACCGGAGTCTATCGAGTCAGCGGCGGCGAGCAAGCGTACATCCTGAGTGTGCGACCGCGTTGGCAGCTACGCGATGCCGCGCTCGACGAGCAAGGGCGGCGCACGGTCGGCATCGAGCTGCGGTTCCCCGTCGCGATCGGGGCGTATGACTTCGACGTCGCCGACATCGGCGCCACGCTCAGCCTCGACAACGTCAGCACGATCAGCGCCGTGCCGGGCATCGAATTCGACGTCCCGATGAGCTCGCGATGGTCGCTGAAGCCGCTCGCGTACGTCGGCTGGGGCGCGCAGCTCGACGGCGATGCTTCGGCGTGGATCTACTGGACGGGCATTAAAAGCCGACTCGTCTTGCCGCGCCAGGAAGCGACTTGGGCGCTCGTAAACGCTTTGACTTACGTCGGCTACTCGGCCGACTCCGGCGACAACGGCAACGTGCTGCCGCTCTACACGGGCTTCGAGATCGACCGGCCGCTCGGCATGAAGAAATTGGGCGACGAGCAAGTCGTTCTACACTGGCACGCCGGCTACACGAGCTACCTCAACGAGGTGGAGCTCCTCTCGGGCTCGACCAATATCGAGCACATTCGCCTCGAGGACGAGTGGGAGCTCGGCGTCGCATTCAGCACCGGTCAAGAACCTCTGCATCTGTGGCGCTTGAAGTGGGACCGCGTCGGCCTTGCTTACCGCTTCAGCAGCGATGGCGACTTCAGCGGGATCAGTCTGGTTTTCAAGTCGTTCTTCGAGCGCTAGTCAATCGCCCGTCGAGATCCGGTCGGGCCGCGTGTACACGTTGAAGCGATCGCGCTTCAAGAAGCCGACGAGCGTCATGCCGAACTCGCGTGCAAGATCCACCGCGAGCGACGACGGCGCGCCGACGGCCGCAACGAGCGGACAGCCGGCGATGAGCGCCTTCTGCATCAGCTCGAAGCTCGCGCGACCGCTGACGAGAATGCCGAATTCCGCGAGCGGCAGGCCGTCGGCCAGGAGGCGGCTGCCGATGAGCTTGTCGAGCGCGTTGTGCCGGCCGACGTCCTCGCGAACGGCGAGAACTCCTCCGCTCGCGTCGAACAGGCCCGATGCATGGAGCCCGCCCGTGCGCTCGAATACGGATTGCTCGGCAATGAGCTTCGTGGGCAGCGCGCCGAGCACGCCGCGCTCGATTTTGAAGGCCGTCGCACGCACGTCGTATTGGCTGTGCACCGCGACGGCCGCGAGCGAGGCCTTGCCGCAAACACCGCAGCTCGAGGACGTATAGAAATGCCGCTCGAGACGCTCGAGCTCGACTGCGACGTGATCCGCAAGCGTCGCGCAGACGACGTTGAACAGGCCGCTCGGCGCGGGCGGACCCACGGTAGTGACCGACACCAGGTCGGCGCGGCGCTTGATGATGCCTTCGCTGAGCAGAAAGCCTGCCGCGAGCTCGTCGTCGTTGCCCGGCGTCCGCATCGTGATCGCGAGGCTACGCTCTGTGCGTGCTTTGTCGGCGCCGACGTGTGACAAGCGAATCTCGAGCGGCTCCTCGGTCGCGACGAAGTCTTCGTCCGTCCACGATTCCTCGGCGACACGTTGGACCTCGACCTGGCGAAGGCCCTGACGGCGTTTCGTCGACTTCAACTCGCCCATGCGCCTGCCACCTTCCGCACCCACGTCGCGTCGAGATCTTTGAGCCGCGCGCACCCTAGCAGCGCCATGTCGCGCTCGATCTCCGTGCGCAATATCTTGAGCGCCTGAGTCACGCCGCGCTCACCGCCCGCGCCGAGCCCGTAGAGATAAGCCCGGCCGCCCGAGCACGCGGTTGCGCCGAGCGCGAGCGCCTTGAGCACGTGGACGCCGCGGCGGATCCCGCCGTCGACGATGATCTCGAGATCCCCGCCGACGGCCTCGACGACCTGCTCGAGCGTGTCGATGGGTGCCGGCGAGAAATCGAGCTGCCGGCCGCCATGATTCGAGAGCATGACCGCGGTCGCGCCCGCGCTCTGCGCCCGCTTGGCGTCGGCGGCCGTCATGACGCCCTTGATCGCAAACGGCCCGTCCCACTCCTTGATCATCCACTCGGCGTCGGCCCAGGTGACGCCGCGGTCGAGCTGATTGTTGAGGTATTGGATGATGCCGCCGAGCTTATCGCTGCCGGGCGGCGGCCGATGCGCGACGTTCGCCATCTCGATTTTCGGCGACGTCAAATGGCGGTAGACCCATGTCGGGTGCAGGGCGATGTCGATGAGGCTCATGAGCGAGAGCTTAGGCGGCACCGTCATGCCGGTCACGATATCGCGCTCGCGGTTGCCCGAAACGGCGACATCGACAGTGAGCTGCAGCGCCTTGAACCCGGCAGCGCGCGCCCGCTGGACGAACTCGCGCGTGAGACCGCGGTCCTTGAGCACGTAGACTTGGAAGGCCTTCGGGCCGGAGGTCAGCTTCGCGACCTCTTCGATCGACAGCGACGCGAAGCTCGATAGCGAGTAGAACGTCCCGGCGGCGTGCGCGGCGCGCGCGACGGCGCGCTCGCCCTCGTAGTGGAACAGTCGGGACAAGGCCGTCGGCGAGCAGAAGAACGGCCATTCGATGCGCTCGCCGAAGACCGTCGTCGCCATGTCGATCTTCGCGACGTCGACGAGGCAGCGCGGCTGAAACTCGTAGCCGTCGAAAGCACGCGTGTTTCGGCGCAGCGTCCACTCGTCGTCCGCCGCACCGTCGATGTAATGGAACATCGGCGCCGGCAGGCGCCTTTCGGCCAGCTTGCGCAGCCCGGCGATGTTGTAGCAGCGCTCCACGCTTTTCGCGAACACGAGCGACTCCATCGTGTGTCTGCGCCAGTTTACGCGACTGTCGGCAGGCCCGTCAGTTCGTCTAACTCCTGCTCGTTCGCTCCGCCAATGCGAGTAGCACGACCAGGTTCAAAACCGTCGACGTCACGAGGCCGCCGAGCACGGTGATCGCCATCGGCGCTTCGATCTCGTAACCCGCGCGCCCGAGGCCGAACGCGAGCGGCGCGAGCCCAAGGGCCGTGACGAGCGCGGTCATGAGAATCGGCACGAGCCGCTCGGCCGCGCCGCGCAGCGCCGTCGCGCGATTCCACGGCTGCCCTTCGACGTCGATCAGGTGCTCGTAATGGGCAAGCAGCAAGATCGCATTGCGGGCGCTCACGCCGAACACCGTCACGAGCCCGACCAGCGTGCCGATCGACAGGCCGATCCCCGTGACCCCGACCGCGGCGATGCTGCCGAGGAGGCTGAACGGCAAGTTGACGACCACGAGCCAGGGAAATGCACGGCGCCGAAAGCACACGAACAGGATCAGCACAACGGCGACTACTGCGAACACCGAGAACAACACAATCTCGAAGCGCGCTCGCTGCTCCGCCGCGGCCTCGCCCGCAAAACGCACGAACACGCCCGCCGGCAGCGGCTCGAGCGCCGCGATCCGCCGGCGAGCTTCGGCCACAGTGCCCTGCAGATCGCGGCCTTCGACGTTGAACGTGACTGCGACGCGCCGCTGCCCGTCGAGGTGGCGGATCTGCGAGCGCCCCACGGCCGGGGCCACGTCTGCGAGCTGGTCGACGCGGACCGGACCGAAAGAGCTCTGCACCGCGAGCCGGCCGATAGTCTCCACGCGGTTGCGCTCGCCCTCGGACAAGATGACGACGACGTCGACCGCACGAGCGCCCGCGAATGTTTGTCCGACCCGCAGCCCCGCGAACGCCGTTTGCAGCACATCGAGAAGGTCGCGCCGCGTGACGCCATACGCGGCGAGAGCCTCCGGCCGCGGCCGCACGAGAATCTCGGGCGTCACGCTCTGGCGCTCGAACTGCAGATCGACGATGCCGTCTACGCCGCCAAGGCTACGTGCAATACGCGCGGCCGTGCGGTCGAGCACGTCGAGATCGTCGGCGAATACATTGACTACGACGGCTGCGGTCTCGCCGGTCAGACTTTCGCTGAAGCGGTCGCCGAGGAACGTCACGACCTCGGTGCGCAAGCCCGGATAGCTCTCGACGATGGCGCGAATCGCGGCTTGCGCTTCACGCTGATCGATGCCGGGCTCGGCTTCGAGCTCGACGTGAAACTCGCTGCGGTTCGGGCCCCACGTGTCCTCGCCGAGCTCCGCGCGACCGACCTGCTGCGCGACGGTTGCGAGGTACGGCAGCGCGAGTAGCTCCGCGCTGATCCGCCGACCGACGCCGAGCATCTCCTCGAACGACGTGCCGGGCAGCGCGCTGCTCGCCTGCACGACGAAATGGCCTTCCTCGAACTCGGGCATGAACTCCCCGCCGAGCGAGGGCAGCCAAATCAGCGCCGCCCCGAACGTGACGACGAGCACGGCGGCAACGGCGGCGAATCGGTCGCTGATCCACACGGAAGCTCGCGCCTGAAGGCGCTTGAGCGCGCCGATCCACGCGGCTTCCCGATGAGCGCTGCGCGACGAGAGCAGCAGCGCGCAGAGCGCCGGCGTCACCGTCAAGGCGACGACCAGCGACGCGACGACGGCTGCGATGAACGCGAGCGCGAGCGGCCCGATAAATTGGCCCTGTACGCCCGACATGAAGTACACGGGCACGAACAGCGCGACGACCGCGAGCGTCGCGAACAACACGGGCGAGCGAATTTCGAGCGACGCCTCGCGTACTACGTCAAGCCGTGGTCGCGGGCTCGCGAGCACTGCGTTCTCGCGCAGCCGCCGCATGATGTTCTCGATGTCGATGATCGCATCGTCGACGAGCACGCCGACCGCGACGGCGAAGCCGCCGAGCGTCATCGCGTTCAGCGTGAACCCGGACGAGCGCAGCACGAGCGTCGCGGCGACGAGCGACAGTGGAATCGTCACGAACGAGATCAGCGCCGCGCGCGTGTCGCGCAGAAATACGAACAGCACGATCAGCACGAACGCGGCCGCCACCGCGAGCCCGTCCCGCAGGTTCGCCAGCGCACGCTCGATGAAGCTCGCGGGCCGGTGGATCGCGGGGTACACCGTGATGCCGTCCGCCGTAAGCCGCGGCAGGAGATCCGCGAGCGCGGCCTCGAGCGCGCGCGTCACGTCCATCGTGTTCGCGCCGAACTGGCTCGAGATCGTGAGCAGCACGCCGTCGCGGCCCTGTACGATCGCATCGCCGGCACGCAGCGCCGCCGCCGTCTCGACGCGCGCGACGTCCCCGAGTGTGAGCGGCACGCCATTGCGTACCGTAACGACCGCCGCGGCGAGCGCCCGCGGGTCGGGCGCTGGCACGGGCGATTCGATCAGCACGCGCTGGGCGGCGAGATCGACGAACCCGGCGCCGCGCAGCGCGAGCGCCGCGCGTGCGGCTTCGGCGAGGTCGTTCGCGCCGAGCCCGTAGGCTTCGAGCTTGGCGAGGTCGGGCGTGATCTGAATCTGCCGAACAGCGCCGCCGAACACGTTCACGCGTGCGACGCCGGGTACTGCGAGCAGCTGCGGCTTCAAGCTCCAATCGGCGAGGTCGCGCAACGCGAACGCGTCGAGCCGGTCCGATACGAGCCCGATCTTGAGCACGTCCATCGTGCTCGACGTCAGCGGCGACAGTTTCGGCGTATCCGTGCCTTCGGGCAGCGACGGCGCGACGCGCGCAAGCCGTTCCGCAATGTCCTGATGCGCGCGTTGCGGATCCGTGCCGAGCGCGAAGTCGAGCGACACTACCGAGAGCCCGGGGATCGACTCGGAACGCAACGCCGCAAGCGCGGGCGCGCCGTTGACCGCAGCCTCGATCGGCCGCGTGATCAGCGTCTCGACTTGATCCGGCGTGAGTCCCGGCGCCTCGGTTTGAATCGAGACCTGGGCCGGCACGAATTCCGGGAACACGTCGATCGGCGTGTCGCGCACTCGCCAGAAGCCGAGCACGAGGAACGCGCCGGCCAGAATTGCCACGACACCGCGGCGCCGCACGCACCACGCGACGAGGCGCTGCATCGGCTCACTCTTCCTCGGCGCCGCCGCCGAGCTCGCGCGCGAGCAGCAGTCCCGCGCCGCCGATCACGACTCGCTCGCCGGCCGTAAAACTCTGCTCCTGAAAGTACCCTTGCGCGACCGGTCGGCCGAGCTCCACGCGCCGGCGCACGAACTCATCGTCCGACGTGCGCACGTAGCACCACGGCACGCCGCCCGCGAGCACGACGGCCGTCAGCGGCACGACCGCGCCTGGAAGCGGCTGGCCGGTTTGCACGCTCGCGGTCAGACGCTCGCCATAGCTCAACCCGTCCGGAGTCGCGAGGAGCGCGAGCAGCGTCGGGCCGGGCACGTTGGGGTCGGCGGGACCGGCCCAAAGCTCCGTCGCGGACCAACTCGCGGCGCGCGCGCCGGCGCCGACGCGCCGCACCGCCAGCACCCCGGGTCGCGGCTCCGGCAACCCGCCTGGAAAGCTCGCACTCACGAGCAACGTGGCGCCGTTTGCGAGCGCCGTGAGCAGCGATTCACGCCGGCTCGCGTCGAGCCACGGTGCTGCGGCACCGAAGCTCAAAGCTGCGCGGGCGCGGGCAATGCTGAGCTCGGCAGCGTCGGTCGCGGCTTGCCGTTCCGCGGCCTCGAGAGTTTCCGCGGAAACCGCCGTGTCGATGCTGAACAAGTCGCGCGCGCGTTGTAACGCCGCCCGGCTCGCGCGCGCCCCGGCTTCCGCGCGGCTGAGCTCCGCCATCGCACCGACCACGGTCTGCGCATCGACGACGTGCGCGGGTCCCTCGAGGCTCGGCTGGAACGTCGCCGCCTGCACTTCGCCGACCGCGATGCCGAGCTTCGCTTGCTCTGCGGCGCTCAGCACGACACCGAGAGCCGGCGCCTCAGCATGCGCCGCACCGTTCGCCGCGGTTTCCTCCGGAGCACCGCCCCCGCAGGCACCGAGCATGAGCAGCGCGAGCGCGCATCCAGCTGAGCCCAGTCGAGACGAGCTCACTGCGGCACCTCGACGAGCAACTCGCGGATTGCGCCCGCAGGCTCGAGCGACGACGCGGGAAATAACGGCCGTTCAATGCCGTTCTCGAGCAGCGTCGCGGCCTCGAGCGCCGCACGACGTGCTTCGAGCACGTTGCGCCGCAGACCGATGAGCGCGAGTTGCCCCGCGAGCAACTCACCGCGATTGGCTCCACCTGCCGCGATGCGCCGTTCGAGCGACGTGACCGCATCCGCGGCGTCACGCTCAGCCTGCAGGACTGCCTCTAGCGCGTTACGCGACGATTGATACTGCGCGAATCCGATCTCGATCGCGGCAAACGCCGCCGCCTGCACTTCGTCGAACTTCGCCGCGGCGACCGCGCGGTCCGCGATCGCCCGCCGAATCGCGGCGCTCGCGTCATGGAACAGTGGTACCGGTAGATCGAGGCCGAGCGTGATCTTGTGATCGGCTTGATCCACGAGGTAACCGGGCGCGAGCGTGAGATCGGGGTACTGCGACGCGACGGCCGCGCGCAGATCCTGCTCTGCGATTTCGTATTCGGCGAGTGCCCGCCGCACGTCGAGCCGATTGACGAGCGCGAGATCGCGCGCCGTGTTCAGCTCCTCGGCCGCGATCGCCGGTAAAGTCGGAAGCAGCGGTGCCGCCGGCCGAACGCCCGCGACCTCGCTCGGCGCGACGCCGATCGCTGCCGCGAGCCTCGCCGCGGCCGTCGCGAGCGCCGCGTTGTCGAGCTCGCGCCGGCTCTCGCTCTCGCTCACGGCGCGCACGGCCGCCAGCCGCTCTGAGATCGTCGCCGCGCCGTGCTCGAACCGCGCCATGACCCAGGCGAGAAACGCACGTGCGAGCTGCGCTTGCTCGCTATCCAACGCCGCGAGCTCGCGTGCAAGCGCGAGATCGAGCAGCGCCTTGCGCACTTCGGCGCGCGCCGACCACAGCGCTTCGCCGAACTGCCACTCGAGCGCTTGTTCCTGCGCGAGCGCGCGGTCGCGGCGAATCTCGCGCTTCCCGCCCGGCTCGATGTTGAGCGCGAGCGCTGCGCCGATCACCCACGGGCTATCGACGTCGGGATCGAACACCTTTTCGGTCGTCGTGGTGACGGATGGATTCCGGCGTTGGCTCGCGACACCGGTCGCCGCACGTGCTGCGTCGACCTCCGAGCGCGCAACCGCGAGGTCCGTCCGTAGCGTCCACGCCGCGAGCGTGAGCTGATCGAGCGACCACGTTTGGTCGGCCGAGAGCGGCAGATCGTGACGTGCGAGCGCGTCGTGGACCAACGGGTCGGCGAGCGAGCGCGCCGCGATTCGCGCGCCGTTCGCGGCCGGGTCGATCGGCGCGGGTGGCACGTGCTGACATGCGGCGCAAATGATCGGCAGCGCCGCTCCGACGACGAGCTTGAGCGGGACGAGCGCTTTACGCCTCATGGCCCCGGATAGTACGTTCAAACGGCCTGTTCTTGCGAAGGGTTATTGCGCGACTCTCCACGGCGAAATGCTGCCCCAGGTCTTGAGCTCCTCGGCGGCCGACTCGTTCGTCATGTCCGTATGGCAGGAGGTGCAAGGGTTCGGAATAGCGTAGTGCTCCGTCGTCGAAGGTGAGATGAAGCGAAATGTGTGACTGCGAACGTTCACGTCAGCTACGGTTCTTGCGATCGCGGGCATATGGCAATCGACGCACTGGACTTTCTCGGCACTGTGCTGGCTGTGCGCCGCCAGCGTTGCGCCGCGGGGACCGGCCGGTGAATCCGGGCCGTGGCAGGTCAAGCACGTAGAGTTCGCCGGCTTGATGAGCTCGGCCTCGTGCTCGGTACCGTGCACGTCGTGGCAGCTCCAACAACTGACGCCCTTCGTGTACATGACACTCGTGACGAAGTCGTTCCCCTGCATACGATTCTTGTGCGCTGAGCCTTCCGGCCAATGCGTGAACGTTTCCTCCCCCAAACGATGTTCCTCTAATCGCCAAAAATCAGCGAGGCGATCCCCGGGCTTGTAACCGACGGGCCAATCGAAGTAGAGCCCGTTTATCGGGTTGTGCAAGGGCTGGCCCTGCGAGTGGCATTGAATGCAGACATCATTGCCGCGCACGTGATCGAGACGCGCCGGATTGACCACGTTGAATACGGACGGGTCGCTCACGTGCTCCGCGCCCGCGCCATGGCACTTTTCGCAACCGACGTTCCATTCCGTGACCTGCTTGGTCGCGATGTCGTAGTTCACCGAATGACAACCATCGCAGAGCGGCCCCGTCGGGCGCTGCATTGGGTCGGCGGGATAGTGTTCCGCCCACCAATCGGTCCCGGGCTCGACGTAATAGCGGCGCCATGTGCGATTTCTCACATCCCATTGTGCGGGGAAAACGAAATAGTCGTCGCCGACCTTCGTAAAGTACCGCTGCTTCCATTTGCTGCCGTACGTGAATGCGACGTCATTTCGATCGAAAGTCACGAGGGGATTCGGGGTCGAGAAATCGCCGAGGATGGCTTCCGGGCGCTCGCGGGGATCCTGGAGAATGTTGGCCATCAAGGTGTCCTTCCACCGCTCGTAGATCCCTTCGTGACAATCGCGACAGGCTGCCGAGCCCGTGAAGGGCCCATTGGTCGTCTGTGCGGGCCCGCAGGCTGGTAATGAGACTACCGCCGCAAGCGCGAGCGTGATCATTCGTTTCGTCATCTGGATGTTCCGGTGGCAGTTGTCCCGGCGAGCGCTAGCCTGACTCGTGCTGCCGTCGCTGGTCTCGTTCGTTGCGTTACGTTGGATGTTGGGACTTGGTCAAGCGGCGCGCGGTTTTTCTTCGGCAAGCTTGGCGATCGCGGCCGCCGCGATCTCGTTGAGCTCGGTGCCACCGCGGTTGCGGTACTCGATGATCTCCGTGTGCATTTGCGGCGTCCAAAACCGCCGCAAATGGTCGAGCACGCTCGCGGCGGCCTTCTCCTTGTCCGGGCCGTATTCGAAGTTCGCCGCGATCTGATTCGCCATTCGAACCAGCTTGTTGACGTCCATCGGCGTGGGGATCCTAGGTCACCGGCTGCCCGGCACGCGCCCGGCGCAGCAGATCGATCTGCTCCTCCGTGAACTCTTCGAAATTACGCTGCCACTCCGAGAGTTTCGTGACCTTGAAGGCTTGCACGGCCGTAACCTTGTACTCGGGGCAATTCGTCGCCCAGTCGGAGTTGTCCGTCGTGACGACGTTGGCGCCCGACTCCGGATGGTGGAACGTCGTGTAGACGACGCCCGGTGTGACGCGCTCCGTGATCACGGCGCGGAGCACCGTCTCGCCGGCGCGGCTCTGGAGCCCGACCCAATCGCCTTCTTCGATGCCGCGCTGCTCGGCGTCGTGCGGATTGATCTCGAGCACGTCCTCGTCGTGCCATTTGAGATTCTCGGTGCGCCGCGTCTGCGCGCCGACGTTGTACTGGCTCAAGATCCGCCCCGTCGTCAGCAGCAACGGGTACTTGCGCGTCGAGATCTCGTCGGTCGGCACGTACGGCGTCACGCGGAAAAGCCCTTTACCGCGTACGAACTCGTCGATGTGCATCGTCGGCGTGCCTTCGACCGCTTTCGCGTTGCACGGCCACTGGATGCTGCCGAGCGCATCG
Source organism: Gammaproteobacteria bacterium (assembly GCA_036555065.1). Classification (GTDB taxonomy): domain Bacteria; phylum Pseudomonadota; class Gammaproteobacteria; order Steroidobacterales; family Rariloculaceae; genus DATBLZ01. The sequence continues at coordinate 12,419 of DATBLZ010000094.1, read as the reverse complement.
AGCTTCGCGTAGCTCACGCCCTCGAACGTCGGTGTAAGCCGTGCGATCTCGTCCATGATCTCGCTCGGGTGCTTGTAGCTCATCGGATAGCCCATCGCATTCGAGAGCCCTTGCGTCTGCTCCCAATCCTCGAGGCCCGCGAGCGGCTCCATGACCTTGCGTACCGGCGAGATGCGCCGCTCGGCGTTCGTGAACGTGCCGTTCTTCTCGAGGAACGACGAGCCCGGGAAGAACACGTGCGCGAATTTCGCGGTCTCGTTCAAGAAAAGATCCTGGACGATCATGCACTCGAGCGAGGACAGCGCGTGCGTGACGTGCTGGGTGTCCGGATCCGATTGTGCGACGTCCTCACCTTGTACGTATAACCCTTTGAATTGTCCGGAAACTGCGGCATCGAACATGTTCGGAATGCGCAGACCCGGCTCCCCACCGAGGGTCACGCCCCACTCCTTGGCGAAGAGCTCGCGAACTTTGGGATTCGAGACGTGCCGATAGCCCGGCAGCTCGTGCGGAAACGAGCCCATGTCGCACGAGCCTTGCACGTTGTTCTGGCCGCGCAGCGGGTTCACGCCGACGCCTTCGCGACCGAGGTTGCCGGTCGCCATCGCGAGATTCGCGATGCCCATGACCATCGTCGAGCCCTGGCTGTGCTCGGAAACGCCGAGGCCGTAGTAAATCGCGGCGTTCGGCACCGAGGCAAAGAGACGCGCCGCGGCGCGCACCGTCGCCGCAGGCACCCCGGTCTCCTCCTCGACGGCTTCGGGCGAGTTACGCGGGTCGAGAATGAACGTGCGCCAATCCTTGTATGCGTCGAGGTCGCAGCGCTTATCGATGAAATCCTTCTTCTCGAGCCCTTCCGAGACGACGACGTGCGCGAGCGCGTTGATGATCGCGACGTTCGTGCCCGGCCGAAGCGGCAGGTGGTAATCGGCCTCGACATGCGGCGAGCGCACGAGGTCGATCGCGCGCGGATCGACGATGATGAGCTTCGCGCCTTCGCGCAACCGCCGTTTCATTTGCGAGGCGAACACGGGGTGTGCGTCCGTCGGGTTCGCGCCGATGACCATGATGACGTCGGCCTTCATGACGGAATCGAAGTTCTGGGTGCCCGCCGATTCGCCGAGCGTCGTCTTCAAGCCATAGCCCGTCGGCGAATGGCAGACGCGCGCGCAAGTGTCGACGTTATTGTTGCCGAACGCGGCGCGCACGAGCTTCTGTACGAGATAAGTCTCCTCGTTCGTGCAGCGCGACGACGTGATGCCGCCGATCGCGCCTTTGCCGTATTTCTTTTGGATCGCGCGGAGCTTGTCGGCCGCGAACTTGAACGCTTCGTCCCAGCTGACCTCGCGCCATGGCTCGTGGATCGTCTCGCGGACCATCGGCTTCTTGATGCGATCTTTGTGAGTCGCATAGCCGAACGCGAACCGGCCTTTGACGCACGAATGGCCGTGATTCGCATGGCCGTCCTTGTTCGGGACCATGCGCACGACCTCTTGGCCCTTCATCTCGGCGCGGAACGAGCACCCCACTCCGCAATAGGCGCAAGTCGTGATGACGTGGTGCTCGGGCACGCCTTTCTCGATCAGCGAGTTCTCGGCCAATGTCGCCGTCGGACACGCTTGCACGCATGCGCCGCACGAGACGCATTCGGAATCGAGGAACGGCTGATTCTGGCTCGCGGCGACTTTCGAGGCGAAGCCGCGGCCGTCGATCGTCAACGCGTAGGTCCCCTGCACTTCCTCGCAGGCGCGCACACAGCGCGAGCAAACGATGCACTTCGTCGGATCGAACGTGAAGTAGGGATTGCTCTTATCCTTTTCGGCAGCGAAATGGTTCGCGCCTTCGTAGCCATAGCGGACTTCGCGCAACCCCACGACGCCAGCCATGTCCTGAAGCTCACAGTCGCCGTTCGTCGGACACGTCAGGCAGTCGAGTGGGTGATCGGAGATATAGAGCTCCATGACGTTGCGGCGGATGTCCGCGAGCCGCTGGGTCTGCGTCGTCACCTTCATGCCCGCGCGGACCTCGGTCGTGCACGAGGCCGGCAACCCCTTCGCACCCTCGATCTCGACAAGGCAGAGGCGGCAGGAGCCGAAGGCCTTGAGGCTGTCGGTCGCGCAGAGCTTCGGAATGTTGATGCCCGCAAGCGCCGCAGCGCGCAGCACCGTCGTGCCCGCGGGAACGGCGACTTCCTCGCCGTCGATCGTGACCGTGACGATGCGGTCCGACGTGCTCGCGGGCGTGCCGAAATCGTCGGCGCGTTGGTAAGGGATGAAATCCTTGCTCATCGTCCGTCTCCAGCCGGCGCATTATGTCTAATTGCGCCCAGATCCTCGGGAAAATGGTTCAGCACGCTCAGCACCGGGAAGGGTGCCATTCCGCCCAAGGCGCAGAGCGAGCCGGCGACCATTGTGTCGCACAATTCCCGTAATAATTCCACGTTTGCGGGCACATTTGTACCGTTTCTAATCCGGTCTATGACCTCGACCCCCCGTACGGCGCCTAGACGGCACGGCGTGCACTTGCCGCAGGACTCGAGCGCGCAGAACTCCATCGCAAACCGGGCCTGCTCGCCCATGTCGACGGTGTCGTCGAAAACGACGAGGCCGCCGTGGCCGACCATCGCGCCAATGGCGGCAAACGCCTCGTAATCGAGCGCGGTCTTGAGTTGGCCCGCGTGAACGTAGGCGCCGAGCGGCCCACCGGCTTGGACGGCACGGATCGGGCGGCCCGTGGCCGTGCCGCCGCCGAACTCATAGAGCAGGTCGTGCAGCGTTCGGCCGAAGGGAATCTCGACGAGCCCGCCCCGCTTGATGTTGCCCGCAAGCTGCACGGTCAACGTGCCGCGCGAGCGCCCGGAGCCGAAGTTCTTATAGTGCGCAGCACCCTTGTCGAGAATGATCGGCACGGTCGCGAGCGAAATGACGTTGTTGACGACCGTCGGCCGTTCGAAGAGGCCCTTGACGGCGGGCAGCGGCGGACGGAAACGAATCATGCCGCGCTTGCCCTCGAGGCTTTCGAGCAGCGACGTCTCTTCGCCGCAGATATATGCGCCCGCAGCCTCGCGGACCTCGAGATCGAAGCTCCGCTCGCTGCCCATGACGTTCTTGCCGAGGTGCCCCGTGTCGCGGGCCGTCTCGATCGCCGCCCGCAAAGTGCGGATCGCCTGCGGATATTCGGCGCGCACGTAGATGTAGCCTTGTGTCGCGCCGACGGCGACGCCGGCGATCGTCATGCCTTCGATGAGCACGAACGGATCCGACTCCATGATCATGCGGTCCGCAAACGTCCCCGAATCGCCTTCGTCGGCGTTGCAGACGACGTACTTGCGATCGCCCGGCGTGTCGAGCACGGTCTTCCATTTGATTCCGGTCGGGAAAGCGGCGCCGCCGCGGCCGCGCAGACCCGAGTCCGTGACGGCGGCGACGATGTCGGCACCGCTCATCTTGAGCGCGTTCTTGAGCCCCCGATAACCGCCGTGAGCGACGTAGTCGTCGAGCGACAGCGGATCGACAATGCCGACGCGCGCGAAAGTCAGGCGCGTCTGCGCCGCAAGGTACGGGATCGACTCCGTGGGTCCGTGCGCGTTGGCATGCTTGCCGCCCGTCAAGAACCCGGCGTCGAAAAGACTCGCAACGTCGGTGGCCGCGATCGGTCCGTACGCGAGCCGACGGCCCGCAACCTCGACCTCGACGAGCGGCTCGAGCCAATAGAGCCCGCGCGAGCCGCTGCGCACGATCTCGATGTGCACGCTGCGCTTTGCGGCTTCGCGCTCGATGGCTTTGGCCACGGCGTCGGCGCCGAGCGAGCGCGCGGACGTATCGTTCGGGACAAAGACCTTTTGTATGCGTGGCGCGCTCATGCGAGCAACTCATCGAGGCGCTTCGGCGTCACGCGGCCATGAACGGTCTCGTCGATCATGACGGCCGGCGAGCACGCGCAGTTGCCCAAGCAGTAGACGGGCTCGAGACTGTAGCGGCCGTCGGCAGTCGTCTCGTGGAAATCCACTTTGAGCTTCTCGCGGATGTGCTTCTCGAGCGCGCGCGCGCCCATGGCTTGACACGCCTCGGCGCGGCACACATACAAGACGTGTTTGCCGGGCGGAGTCGTGCGAAACAAGTGATAGAACGTCACGACGCCGTGGACCTCGGCGCGCGAGAGATTGAGCGCGCTCGCAACGATCGGCACGGCCTCGGACGGCACGTAGCCGAGCTCGTCTTGAATCGCGTGCAGGAGCGGTAGCAGCGCGCCGGGCGCCGCAGCATGCGCGGCGGCGAGCTTCTCGACCGCCGCGAGCTGGCGCGCAGTCGGCGCCTGGTTCCGCTCAGATTTCATCGAGCCAATTCTCGTCGAATCGAACGCCTAGTATACCGGGGCCGGCGCAATCCGGGTGCGCCGGACGGCTTTCAGTCGCGCGTTTTTGCGGGATTCACGAAGAGGTCCGTGGCATCGTCGCCGGCGCGTGGCTTCAAGCATTCGAAGTCCTTCTCGACGAGGATCGCGAGCGTCCGTCCGCCACCGATGCGCTGTTTGCCCCGCATCGACACCTCGTCGTCGCGGCCCCATTTGGCCACTGCCGCTCGGGGTGCACGCACGACGATCGAATCGCCGGTGAGCTCGGCGCCGAACCGATCGCCGGCGGCAACCTCGAGCCGATACACGAGCCGCGCGCGGGGACCGAAGCGAATGGCGTCTTGAACCGCGCCGCGCTTGAGAACGGTTGCGAGCTCCGACTTCGAGACGCGCAAGCGCAGAGTGTTTCCGCGAATTCTGAGCTTCACTGGCTGCCAACTCCTTCCGAAGCTGACGCATTCTAGCGGTCGCTCGTACGCATCGCCCCCGCTTCACCGGCTGCCAACGTAACTAGGTGATTCTTAAGCCTTTGCACTATAATGCTCGCGCCCGGCTCGGGCCTGTTGCGCACCGGCCTCGCCGGCAGCGCTATTCTGGGGCCGTGCGAATTGGGGAATGCCATGAATGAGCCAGTCGGCATCAGTGGTTTTGCGGTCTATGTGCCGCCCTATCGCATCGACCTCCAAGCGTGGTGCGACTGGACCAACAACCCCTGGGATAAGACCAAGGCCGTCGTCGGCCGGAGCTTCCGTATGCGTGGGCCGGCGCAGAGCGTGTACACGATTGCGGCCACCGCGGTGCTCCGGTTAATCGAAAGTTACGGCATCGATCCCTCGCGTGTCGGCTTCTTGGGGTTGGGCACCGAGTCGAGCACGGACAATTCCGCCGGCGCCGTCATCATCAAAGGCATGCTCGACGACGCCCTCAAAGCGAAGGGCCTGCCGACACTGAGCCGCAACTGCGAGGTGCCCGAGGTCAAGCATGCGTGCCTGGGCGGCGTGTATGCGATGAAGCATGCACTTCGGTATCTCGCGCTCGAGAAAGGCGATCGCTGCGCGATCGTCGTCAGCGCCGACATCGCTGAATATGCGCGCGGCAGCTCGGGCGAGCCGACGCAAGGCGCCGGCGCCGTCGCGATGCTGCTCGAACGCAATCCCAAGATGCTCGACGTCGACATCGAGAACATCGGCAGCGCTTCCTCGTACCGCGCCGTGGATTTCAGGAAGCCCGTGCTCCGCAACATCATTCGCGGCAAGCTCAATTGTCATTTCCAGGATCTGCCGGTGTTCAACGGCAAGTATTCGACGACGTGCTACCTCGACGAGACGCTGCATGCGCTCAACGACATGCTCGAGCGCATGGGCAAAGAGCCGGCCGAGTATTACCGCGAGCTCGCTGCGACGTTCATGCACCGCCCCTACCACCGCATGCCGGAAACTTCGTTCGCGATGAGCTACCTCTTTGCGCTCGGCCGCGACGGCAGCGAGGGCCGCAAAGTTCTCGAGGCTCAATGTAAACGCATCGGCATGGACGTGAATGCGCTCATCGAGGAGATGAATTCGACACCCGACATTCTCGAGCTCGTGCGTACGGGCAAGATCGATGAGGATGTCTATCCGCTCTGCGTCGAGCTCCTGCGCGAGTTCCGCTCGAGCCCGGAATTCGCGACGCTCGTCGCGGCAAAGATGTCGCTCGGCTCCGAAGTCATGAAGGACATCGGCAACGTTTATTGCGCGGCGCTGCCCGCATGGATCGCGGCCGGCATCGAGGACGCATATCACCGCGGCATGCAGCTCGCGGGCGGCAAAGTGCTCGCCGTCGGCTACGGCAGCGGCGATGCAGCCGAGGCGATTCCGCTGACGGTCGTGCGCGGCTGGGAGGGGGCTGCAGCGAAAATAGGCTTCCAAGCGGCGCTAGAGACACATCAGGATCTCTCGCGCGCTCAATACGAGTCCTTGCACGACACCGGCAACGCACCGGGCCTCATGGATCCCGACGAAGGATTCGTCATCGACGCCATCGGCACGAGCACGAATCCGAGCTTGAGCGACGAAGGAATCGAGTACTACCGCTATTTGAGCTAGCGCGTCTAGGCGCGCGTCCAGTGCACGGCCCGAGTCCCGTTTGACCACGGCTTTCACGTCCGACGTGCCGAATGTGATCACGGGGCTGCGCTGGTTGCCCGGTGGACCGCCTGGCCAACCGCCATCCACGGAGTGGACCGCGAAGTGCACGTCGCCGAACGTGTACCCGTAATGCAGAGCGATATCGTCGTGGCACTCGACCTCGAGCGGGACACCGAGCGTTTTCTTGTGGCGTCACCCGCAAAATCTCGCTTGTAGGTATCTAAGGCAATGTCTGCTCGCGCTCACACGCGGGCCAATTTATGAGCTCGCGACGAGGCGCATCTGAGAATAGCTCGACACCAAAGCAAGTCGCATGAAAATCGCCTGTGTAAGTGCGATCCAGCTGGATTGCGCGCTCGAAGTCTGCCCGAGCTCGCGTGAGCTCCCCTATGGCTTCATAGCGCAAGCCTCGTCCGTAAAACGCATCGGCGTCATCAGGATCCGCTCGGAGGATACTGTCATAGTCAGCGATCGCGAGATCGTCCTTGCCGAGCGCACTGTATGAGGTTGCCCGCATCCTCAAAACGCCCACGTCATCGGGATAAAGTTCAAGGAACACGCTGAGATCGGCGGCGGACTTATCGTACTCAGCGTGTGAGTAGTACATGTTGCCACGAATCAAATGGGCAGTGGCATTCTCGGGCTCAAGCTCTATCGCGTGGTCGATATCGGGGAGCGCCTTGTCGCTTCGGGCGTTCAAGAAGTGCCCCTGTGCTCGATTGGCGTAGGCACGAAATACCTCGTGCGCATCCGGCGAGCTTGCGATAACCCGAGTGCATGCCTCGACTCGAGGCACTGCCGGTGTATTAAAGTCTGTGCAGAGTTTCAGATCAGCCGCGGTATCGGCGCGCGCCAGGAGCGAAAACGTAACAGCAACCAGAAGGAATGCTGCTTTGGACAGAGGCCGCATCAGTATTGCCCTCACGCGGCTGAGCACATTATCCCTCATGGTCGGTTGTAACTGCATCGATCTCATTGGGCATCGGAGAGCTCTCCCAACAATCGTTCCTACGTGTGAGGATCGAATAGACCATAGGACTGATCCAACAGCCATCTCCCCTGCATGAATACCACTTCCACCCGGCGCAGTAAGTCCACAACATGGGTTACAGAGAAGTAGGTGCCAACAAGTACTACCAAGAAGCCAAGGAACTTGGCGGTAGCCAAGAAACCGCGGCGTGCGCCAAATGCGCGAAAGAAGTACAGGGGTATGCCGATTGGAACAATGAGCGCCGCAAGCAAAGCAGAACCAGGTGGATGCTCCCTCCGCCGCTCACGTGCATCCGCCTTGACCCAAGCGAAGGCACATATCGCAAAGCTGGTGGATGCCACGATGTCCAATACGCGTGGATCCATTGTGGTTCCCGGCACAAGCGTATCCGCCACCGCGAGCACGATAGTAATCCCAAGGACCGCAATGAGGATACGTGACGGTCGAGTCATGTCGCCGAACGTCCCACATCAGCGGCACCCTGCCAACGTCTCACTTTAGGCACTTTATCCATACCGCGTCCGCTGCATGCGGTTGCTAGGCGGCACCGTGATGCCAGTGGTCATGACGTTCCCTGCGCTCTTGCCGATAATTCGTAACCTCGAGGCGAACTCCATCTGGGCCTTCGAAAAACGTCGCCGAGTAGTCGCTTGCGTACTCCGGATATAACCTTGGTTCAGTAGCGTCAACTCCGAGCGCACGAAGTCGCTTCGCTACCGCGTGAACCTCCGCGACGGAATCGACACGCAAGCAAAAGTGATGAAGGCCCGGAGAGTAGGGATCCACTTTCGCGGACACACGGGACGGCCTTATCACAAAGCCGAAATGTCGATTGAAGTATTGAATGTGCGGGTCGCCGCCGAGATCGAACTTGTTCTTGCGAAAGGCGAGAGTCTGGATCATCACGCGGTCATAGAACTGCTCTGATGCATCAAGATCAGACACGGTTACGTAGATGTGATCGATACCGATGACCTCGACCATGTGAACTCCGTTGGATGTCGGCTAACGTCCCAGATCAGCGGCGTGGCGAAAGCGGCGCGGCTTTTGCGCTTCGCAAAAGGCGTGACGCTTTTGACACTTGAGATCACAGTCGCTTGTTATGCGGTCGCGGGAGCCCGAAACATGCATTGCGAGTGCCCCCTTCCGACCAGATCAAGTCGTCCAATCAGCAGAAATCTCTGTAGCGACATAGCCGATTAGACACATGCTAACGAGCCCTGGAACCGCATGCACCAAAAGTGTGGGACAACTGATAACCTGCGACCGTGTCGGAATGAAGAAAAACGGGTCCATTCGTTCCAGCGCGGCTTTGACGACGTTCACAGCGACTCTGAGTCTCCACTGAAGGCCAGCAAAGAAAAACATGAGGAACAGCTCTACGCCTACCAGGTCGATGACGCCCACTAACTGAAGCGCAATACCAATTTCTGCTCCAGCAACGAGCAAGATCAGCGCCACAACTACGAAGCGCAAGACAGGTCTCTTTTCAGTTGGTTCGCTTTTCATGTCTCTCACCATTTGCCGAATTCCTCGCAGAGGTAGCTTCGACTCTTGGTCGAAACCTGCCCCTCGGCAAATCAAGCGGTTTTCGCATAACGTTTGAGGTAAGCCGCGCGCGGAGGGCGTAGCCCGGAGCGCGTCGGCTTGACCGAATGGTTAGGCGTCATCTCGGCTCCTGAGGAGCTGCGCCTCGCACGCCCAGAAGGGACATAGACAGCCCAACTTGCCACAGAAGATACAGATACTGAGAAGCTCGCTCGGTGAGCCCAAGACCCGGGGTCGGAAGATCGGCGCCAAGTGCCGCCGCATGCCGGAACGCCAAGATTGCGAGCAGGACCGTCCCCAGCGTCGTTGCGAGCGTGAACCACCTGAACCACCCGCCGAAGGCAGACATCGCCGTAACGAGGGTAAGGAGAACAAAGGGGTTCGTCGCGAAGATCAGATGCATCGTGTCAGTCAGGGTCTTGTCTGCGCCACGCATGTGCATTGGGAAGATGTTCCACAGTGCGAGACCGACCAGCGCGCTACAGGCGAACATTGTTGCTAAGAGCCTTACTCGATTGCTACGAGCAGCGGATGTCCAAACACCGTACGCGAACCCAAACAAGAGCAGGCTGGATACGCTGAAAAGCAGAACAACGGGGCGACTCGTCGGGGCACCTATAGCGAAAAGCTCGCTCACCGCCTGGTCCGCTAGGTCGTAGCCGGGATACGCCAACCCAGCGCTGATGTCGGTGAGGACATAGAGCAGCGCCGACGCGACGCCGCAAAGCAAGAGAGGGCTGCGCATGATGACGCCTAACGTCGCGCATCAGCGGCGCGCTGCCGACTTGTCACTTTAGGCACTTTATCCATACCGCGTCCGCTGCATGCGGTAGTTAGGCGCTGGCACACCCCTCAAGAGTGAAGCCTCCCAAATATTTCCTTCGCTGAGGTCTCTTCGCGCGAGTCCGGCCAGAGAAGCCTCCAACCTTTGGCCACTTTCGCATCGAGGATACTGGCGGCAAGCGACATCGCAAGAAGTATTGCTTGGAGTCCATCCACTCCGGCGGTTGCGCGACGCTTTTCGACGCCCGGGATCTCAAGGTCACAGCAGAACCCGAGCTTGTCGCTGAGGTACGGGCGACAAAACTGAATTGAGGAAGCAACCTCTGAGCCTTCCGGGCGGACGAATATTAACCGTCGCTCAGCAATTACCTCTGCGTTATCCATTGCGCCTAACGTCCCGCATCAGCGGCGCACTGCCAACGTCTCACTATAGGCACTTTATCCATCCCGCGTCCGCTGCGTGCGGTTGTTAGACGACTCCATATACCGCTCCGCGTAAGAATCCAGAAGTTTTCGGATCATACGTTGGTACTGAGTATTGTGCTTTCGCGCTTCCGCTTTGAAAAAGTCGACACTTCTGCGACTAAGCGAAATCGTCACCTTGACGCCGTCGTCTCGAAAAGCGAGCTCCGACGGAGCCGGCAAGAAATCTGAGACTACTCGGAGTCTCCCCAGTCGCTCATTTGTGTACTTGATTCTGCTCATAGATGCGCTTACCTCTCCGCCAATAGCCGGCTCCAATGATCCGAATGACCCCTTCTCGATAAGTAAAGCGAACGGTCAAAACTCCACCGCCAACTGAACCGAAGCAGTAGTACCGCTTCTCCGACCCGCTGTGAGAAAGATCCTCGGCGATGACGCGCCGCGGATCCGCAAACGCCAGCTGGGCGGCGGCGAATGACACGCCATGCTTGGCGGCATTGGCGAGGTCTTTCGCAGGATCCCACTCGAAGGAGGCCTTCGACATTCGCCTATGCTAGCGCTGATACGGCTAAGTCGCCATATCAACGTATGGGCCTGACGGCAGTCGTCTAACGCCCGGGTTCACCGCCGGCCCACTGCGCGATCATGGCCGGCACTTTATCGACGATACGTGCGATCACCGATTAGCCCCCGATGCGGCTCGCCGCTGTGCGGTGCAACCCGTTGTTATACGGCAGCACGCTTCCCACCCAACAACCATGGCATTCCCGCAAAGATGATGAGCATGAGCGCATATACGTCGCCTGCTATGGGATCCCGCTCCGCGAAATACTCGCGGATGCTTAAACCTCGGATGCCCAGCACGACCGAGAACTCGACCACCACCAAAAGTATCAGGGCCACTATGCCCGAAACAAGGTAATTTCCGCGGCGCGAAGCGGGGAACCGCCGCACGACAAACCCGGCTGCGAGAACGATCGCAATGAGCATCAGAGGCATTTCCGCGAGCTCGGCCCAGCGCCCGCCCACATGAGGCTCGAGTAGCAGCACGCGCACTATGCCGAGAAGAAAGCCGACTCCGAAGACTAGAGTGAAGTAGACGGCGCCCCGAATCATCGCTGGCAAATCTACTGCCGCCTAACGTCCCGCATCAGCGGCGCGCTGCCAACGATTGGCTTCAGGCACTTTATCTCTCCCGCGTCCGCTGCATGCGGTAGTTATACGGCGCTGTTGAGAGTATGTCGGATATGACATATACTCCTGTCCCTAGATGAGCCCCAAGGACAAGCCGCTGGCCTGGCTGCACGGGGAGATCAAAACTCCACCGTTCTCCACGGAGGCCCGGGTTGAAGCGGGCTTCCTGCTCCGATTATTGCAGCGGGGCGAGTCGATTGGAATGCCGCACTCCCGGCCAATGCCAACGATTGGGCCACACTGCCATGAGTTGAGGATTCAGGACAAGCAGACGACCTGGCGGATTGTTTATCGGATTGATCCCGATGCCATCGTCTTGGCCGAAGTGTTTAGCAAGAAGTCGAGGAAAACGCCTAAGGCCACCATCGAAGTATGCAAGCGGAGATTGAGGGATTACGACAATGAAACAGAGCAAGAGAGCCAAACTCGAAACTAAGGGTTGGAAGGTCGGGTCAGCCTACGAGTTTCTCGACCTGACGGCCGAGGAAGCTGCTTACGTTGAAATGAAAATCGCATTGAGCGAGAAACTGAAGCAGCGTCGGCAAACGAAACGAATGACTCAGGCGGAGCTGGCGCGGCTCCTGCGCTCGAGCCAATCTCGCGTCGCCAAAATGGAAGCCGGAGATCCTTCCGTTTCGATCGATCTCCTCGTTAAGTCGCTGCTTGCGTTGGGCCTGTCTAAGAAAGAACTGGGACGCTCAATTTCCTAGGCAACGTCGAGCGCCGTATAACGCCGCAGGTCAGCGGCCGCGCGACCACGTGTCCAGCGCGGAGCGAGCGCATAATGAAATGGAGCGCTCGCTCCGTCGCCGCGCTGCCGTATCACGGTCCGCTGCAACTGCTTGTTATGCGGCGCTGGCTTGAGTTGAGAGCAACCACGCGCCGACAGCAACCTTGAGCATTCCATCTATGACCCCGAAGACTTCGTAAGGAGTGGTAGGTAGCAGCAAACCCGCGCCGGCAGTGGCGATGCACGCAGCACCAAGCAGCAACATGCGCGG
>DATBLZ010000085.1:0-2853 GCA_036555065.1 Gammaproteobacteria bacterium | reverse complement strand
GGACCGCCTCGTGGTGGGGCAGAACGGGCCTGCGAAGGCTTCAGTAGGGATTCGCGATTGGCAACTCTTCGGCCGGATAGAGCGTAATGATCTTCGCGCCGTCGGGCGTGAGCACGACTTCTTCCTCGATGCGCGCCGCCGAGACGCCGTCGGTCGCGGGACAATAAGTCTCCACGGCGAACACCATGCCGACCTTGAGCTCGAGCGGCTCGCGGAACGACGTTACGCGCGAGATCAACGGGCGCTCGTGGAGACCGAGACCTAGGCCGTGGCAGAAATTGAGGCCGAAGGCTTCCATCTCGCTAGAAAACCCGATCTCATCGGCCGTCGGCAGCGCGTGCGCGACGGTGTCGCTGCCCATGCCGGGCCTCAAGAGCTCGATTGTCCGATCCATCCACTCGCGGGCCTTGTGATACGCAGTTCGTTGAGCGTCCGTCGCGCGGCCCACGCCGAACGTCCGGTAGTAGCACGTCCGATAGCCGATGAACGAATGAATGATGTCGAAGAAGGCCTGATCGCCGGGGCGGATGAGCCGATCCGTGAAGTTGTGCGGATGCGGTGAGCAGCGTTCGCCCGAGATCGAGTTGACCGCCTCGACGCAATCGGAGCCCATCTCGTAGAGCCGGCCGCTCGCGAGCGCGACGATATCGGATTCTTTGACGCCGGGCTTGAGCGCCTCGGCGATATCCTGGTACACGCCGTCGACCATCGCCGCGGCCATGTTGAGCAACGTGAGCTCGTCGATGTTCTTGACCTCGCGCGCGAGCAGCATCGTCTGCTGGCCGTCGCGAACCTCGATGCCGAGCCGTTGGAGCTCGAACAAGAGCGGCGGCTCGACGACGTCGACGCCGAGCGGCATGTCGCCGACGCCCTCCTCGTCCAAGATCGCTTTGATCTCCTTGGCAGCATCGCGCATGAGCTTCGGATCCTTGCCGCAGGCGCCGCGCATACCGAGCAGGCCCGCGCGGCAGTGTCCCGTATGCAGCCACGGCGCGTGTAAACGATGGTGCTTCGCGGCCGAGCCAAAATCCCAAATGTACGGATCGCCGTTGCCCGTGATCAGCGAGTAGCGAAGGAGCTTGTCGCGCGCCCATTCGCCGATGACCGTGCTCGTCGTATACCGAATGTTGTGCTGATCGAAGCACAAGAGCGCGCCCAAACCCGATTTCGCGAGCGCCTGACGCGTTCGCGCAAGGCGATAGTTGTGCAGGCGCCGAAAGTCGACGCGCTCCTCGAAATCGACTTGGCTGTGTCCGGGTGCCTGCAACGGCCGGTCCCAGCGATGGTGCGGATCGACGTCATCCGAGCGGATGATCTTCGGCTCCGCCGGCCTCGGCTTCCTCGCCGCCGACTTCTTCGCCGCTCTGGGAATTGACTTCGTCTTCGCTCTTCCCTGCTTCTTCGCCATGCTCCGCCTCTGTCTTGAATGCGCCGCTCCTTAATCCAATTATCTTGCCGACAACGCCGCCCGAGTTCAATGCTAGAATCATGCGGCAAACGAGCACCAACATCGACAGGGCGCACACGTTGTGGATGTATCTTCACTGAGTACCGCGGCAACCGCGCGGCCGCAGGCGCAGCTCAACCCCGAAACTCGGCTCAAGCTCTTCCGTCTCATGGTCGAATGCCGCGCGCTCGAGAAGCGCGCATACGACTTGTTCATGCAGAATTTGATCAAGGGCACGAGCCACCTCGCGTTGGGCCAGGAGGCCGTCGCCGCCGGCTTCGGGGCTGCGCTGCGTCCCGACGACTACACGTTCTGCACGTACCGCGGGCACAACCATACGTATGTGCGCGGCGTATCGATGACGAAGATTCTCGGCGAGCTCATGGGCAATTCCGCAGGGCTCATGCGTGGCAAGGGCGGCTCGATGCACTTGACGAGTGTGGCGCACGGCGCAATGGGCTCGTACGCAATCGTCGGCGCGCATCTGACGATCGCCGCGGGCGCAGCCTGGTCGGCGCAATATCGCGGCACCGAGCAGGTCGCCGTATGCTTCTTCGGCGACGGCACGACGAACATCGGCGCGTTCCACGAAGCGCTCAATCTCGCAGTCGTTTGGAAGTTGCCTGTCGTGTTCGTCTGCGAGAACAACCTATATATGGAGTACACGTCGATCTACGACGTGACGGCCGTCGAGCATCCGGCCGCGGACCGCGCGAGCGCCTACGGTCTCGAGCCCATTCTCATCGACGGCAACGACGTCGAGCTCGTTTACAGGACCGCGATGCGCGCGCTCGATTTCGCGCGCCGCGGCGACGGCCCGAGCCTCATCGAGGTCGAGACTTACCGGCATGGGGGGCACTCGCGCGCCGATCCCGGCAAGTATCGTCCCGACGAAGAAGTCAAAGAATGGCTCGGCAAGGACCCCATTCCCCGCTACCGCGGCCGCTTGCTCGAGCACGGCTTCGAGGACGCGCAGCTTGCGGCCATCGAAACCGAGGCGAAAAACCTCATCGACCGCGCGACCGAAGAGGCGCGCAACGCCCCGCCGCCCGATCTCGCGATCGCCGAGATCGACGTCTGGGCCGACGGAGGCGCCGCATGGCGGAACTGACGTACCGCGAGGCCGTGACGGCCGGCATGGCGCAGGAAATGCGCCGCGACCCGACGGTCGTCTTCCTCGGCGAGGACGTCGCGCGCGCGGGCGGCGTATTCAAGGCCACGGTTGGGCTTTACGACGAGTTCGGACCCAAGCGCGTTCGCGATACGCCGATCTCCGAGCAAGCGATTCTCGGCGCCGCCATGGGCGCGGCGATGACGGGCTTGAAGCCCATCGCCGAAATCATGTTCTCCGATTTCTTCGCCGTCTGTTGGGATATCGTCGCCAACGAGATCGCGAAGACGCGCTA
>DATBLZ010000064.1:0-10524 GCA_036555065.1 Gammaproteobacteria bacterium | reverse complement strand
CGCGTGATCCGCTCGGTCGTCTTCATCCGGTCGCTCGACGGGAAGCGGTTGCCGGGCGGCCCGCCGATGACTGCGAGGTTGATCAGCGGGTTATTGATCTCCATGCCGTCTCGATAGTTCGTGGTCTCGACGACCAGGGTCGTCCCTTCCCAGTGGCCGCGCGAGAAACCGAGCCACATCTTGATGGCGGGATCCGGCGCGGGGCGGCCGTCCATGTAGACGACGCGACCTTCGTGGATCATCTCCGTCTCGAGCACCACGACGCCGGGTCCTTGGTGAATCCTGAACCCGCCGTTGTAGCGATACGGCATCATCATCGACGGCATGCCGCGCGTGATGCAGCGGTCCCAGCTGTCGAAGTCGGCGGCCGTCTCGAAGACCAAGTCCTCCCCCGGCAGGGCCCAGTCGCTGCCCATCTGCAAGGCAAGGCGCTTGGCTTCCGGGGTTATCGCGGGAAGGAGCCCGTTGGGCGGATCGACGATGAGGTTCGTCTGCCGCTGCGGCGTGCTCGGGTCGGTCAACCCCGCGAGGATCGCGCCGCCGATATTGCCTTGCTCGCGCAGCTGATTGCTGCGGTCGACGCGGTTGCGCGCCGCCTCCATGCGCGTGTTGTATTCCTCCTCGGTGAGCCACTTCTTGTTGGGGTCGCACTGACCGGCGAACTGAACGTAGCCGTAGCAGCGCTCGAGCGGCACGCCCGCGGCCTGCATCATGTTCAACGTCGCCTGGATGTCGGGATCGCCCCACGCCGTCTTCGGGTGCTCCCAGCCGGCCGGCGTCTCGATGAAGTGATTCGCCTCGCTCGGGGCGCCGCGGATCGAGTCGTTTATTTGGGCGTTGGCCGTCGCAGCCAGTGTTGTGGCCGCCGCGGCAGCGAAAATCGAGTTTCGCATTGTGGTTATCGACGCTTGCATGAATTCGCTCCTGTAGCGCCCCGGCCGACAGTGGCCGAGCCGACTAGCCTTCTAAAGTACCCTGCTCGCCGCCTTGCGTCTATGGCCCGGGCCGTCGGGATCTCCTTACCACGCGGGCGGCGGCGGCCCGCCTTCGCTCGCCGCGTCGAGCGCGGCCACGGCGTCGCTGCGAAGCTCAATGGCAGCGAATCGGACGAGCTCTTCGACCTGCGCAACGCTCGTCGCGCTCGCGATCGGGGCCGTGATGCCGTGCGCACGGAGCCACGCGAGCGCGACTTGCGCGGGCGTTGCGTCGTAGTCGTCCGCGACGGCATCGAGCGCCGCGAGAATACGGAACCCGCGCTCGTTGAGCATCTCTTTGACGCGATAGGCGCGGGCGCTGCCGGCGAGATCCTTCTCGGAGCGGTACTTGCCCGTGAGAAAGCCGCTCGCGAGGCTGAAGTACGGAATGACGCCCAAGCCCTCGCGGCGACAGAGTTGCGCAAGCGCGCCTTCGAACCCGACGCGATCGTAGAGGTTGTACCAGGGCTGCAAGGTCGCGAAGCGCGGCAGGCCCTTGGCCTTGCTCACCGCGAGCGCGGCCGCGAGGCGATCGGCCTCGTAGTTCGATGCGCCGATCGCACGCACCTTGCCTGCCGCGATGAGATCGGCGAACGCTCCGAGCGTCTCCTCGAGCGGCGTCTCCTGGTCGTCCATGTGCGCTTGGTAGAGATCGATGTAATCAGTCTTAAGGCGCTTGAGCGATCGATCCGCTGCTTTGAGGATGTAGGCGCGAGAGAGACCCTTCTCCTTGGACCCCATTTCCATGCCGACCTTGGTCGCGATCACGACGTCGTCGCGCCGGCCGCGGCGCTTGAGCCACTTGCCGATGATCGTCTCGGACTCGCCGCCTTTGTGTCCCTTGATCCACTTCGAATAGACGTCGGCCGTATCGATGAGATTGAAGCCGGCCGCGACGAATGCATCGAGCACCTCGAACGAGCGCTGCTCGTCGGCGGTCCAGCCGAACACGTTGCCGCCGAGCGCAAGCGGCGCGACGTCGATCCCGGATTGCCCAAGAGCGTGCCTTCTAACCATGACACCGGCCTAATCTAGGCCGAGCGCCGCGAACATCGCGATCCGCTGCTCGCGGATCGGATCATTGACGACTCGGCTCACGTTGTCGAACACCATCGTCGGCCGGTGGACGGCCTCGAACGCGGGCCACCGCGGCAGCTTCGGCGTGTTGGGGTCGCCCGTGCGCGCGAACGCAACCCAGGCGCCGCTGACCTTGTCCGCGAGCGCGGGTGCATCGGGCGCTTCGGCCGTCAGGCGCGAGCTTGCGACGTTTGCGAATACGAACGGAATCTCGACCGTGTGCGGTGACTTCAATCGCCCGCCTTCATAGGGAGACTCCCAGCGGAAGTAATAGAGATGGACGGAGCCTTCGCCCAACGCCGCACGGCGCTCGGCGATCTTCATGACCGGCGCGGTGTACCGATGATCGCTCGCGATGAGGAAATAGAGGTCGGCGGGCGTCGCGCCCGGGTTCGCTTGCCTGTAGATCTCGATGATTTCGCCGCTCGCGGCGCCAACGAGGCTTTCGACCCGTGCGCGCATACCGGCCTCATCGAGCGAGAACACGGCCGCGTCCGTCTGCGCCGTGAGCTCGGTGCGCGTCGAGCCGATGATCAGCGGCACGTCCGCCGAGACCGTCGAGGCCGTCGGGTGAAACGGGTGGCTCGGTATTGTCGTGCCGTCGACGACCGGCGAAAAGCCCATCGTCATCTGATCGACGTTCATGCGCCGCACGGTCGCGAAATACGCGCTCATGAGCCGGTCGAGAGGCACTGCTTGTAGATCGTCCAAGCTCGGCGCACTCATGCCGAGCGTCGCGGCGAGCTCGCGCGCGACGCGCGCGCCCTGCTCACGCTCGACGAGCTTGATCGTCGCGCCGCTTTCGATGATCGCGCGATGAAACAGCCCTTTCGCCGACGGCATCGCGAGCAGCGTCGCGACCTTGCGTCCGCCGCCGGACTGACCGAACACGGTCACGTTGCCCGGGTCGCCGCCGAACGCGGCGATGTTCGCGCGCACCCATTGCAGCGCGTGCACGATGTCGAGCATGCCGGCGCCGCCCGACAAAGCGAGCGCGGTGTCGCCCGCTGCGCCGGCGAGGTCGCCGAGATACGTGAACCCGAGAACGTTGAGACGGTGATTGACAGAGACGACGACGACGTCGCCGCGTTTCGCGAGGTTCGTGCCGTCCGTGCCCGGCGCGGATCCCGACCCGCTCGAGAACGCGCCGCCGTGGCACCAGACCATGACGGGCCGCCTGCCGCCCGACAGACCCGGCGTCCAAACATTGAGCACGAGGCAATCTTCGCTCTCGCGCGGCAGACCGGCGGCAGCGACGGCCAATGGCCCTGTCGCCGCCTGCACGCCGGGCTCGCGCTGCGGCGCGCTCGGGCCGAACTCGAGTGCGTCGCGGACGCCGCTCCACGCGCTCCGATCCCTGGGCGGCAGGAAGCGATTCCGGCCCGCAGTGCTCGCACCGTACGGGATACCTTTGAAAGTCTTGATGCCGCCGATGTCAGCGCCGCGTATTCGGCCGAGAGTGGTCGCGGCTTCGACGAACCGTGGCGCTGTACCTGCGATTGGCGCCTGGCCCCAGGCGACCGAACGCAGTAGGCCACCGCCGCCGAGCGCGGCGAGCAACGTGCCTTGGGTCAGAAAATCGCGGCGTGAAGCTATTGCGCGGTGCTCGTGAGGCTGGACTGCTCTTGCCCGGTCGTGCCTTCCGCCGGGGTCGGCAGCGGCTCGGTGCCGATGTGGATGTTACCCTCGACCGAGTCGCAGTGCATGCCGGGCGCGGGCGGCGTCCGGTCCGGACAGCGGAAAATCCCGCCTTCGCGCGTTCCGGCAGGATTGCCGTTACGCAACGGATGGAAGCCGACGCTGAAAACCGTGCCGGGCGGGAATGAGCTCACGGACACGCCTTGCCGCGCCATCATCGCGGAGCCCGCCATCTCGACGGACCAGATGACCGGCTGGCCATTGGCGTCGCGCACGACGTTCTTGCGGTCCGGATTCATGGTCGCGAAGAAGATCGCGAGGTGATTCGGCGCCGGGTCGACGCGCTGGACGACGCCCGTAACGACCCTCGTGATGCGCAGGTCGTACATCGCAAACGAGTGATGTGCCCAAACGGGTGCGGCGAGCATTACGGCTCCCACGAGCGCTGCGCCGATCTTTCTCATGTCGATACGAGCATTCATCCAGAGTCTCCACCGCCCCTCCGGCACGAAGGGCATAAATGCGGTCCTACGTGGCGCCCATTATAGACGCGCGGCACCTTAATCGAAGCTGAAGATATCCTTCTCTTCGGGCTTCTCCATGCCCTGCTCCCAGTACTTCTCCCAGATCTGGGCCCAGGGCCGGCCGTACATATCCGGGACCTCGTACTCGATGACCTGGCCCGGAGCCACGGGCGTCGCCGTGCCGTCGATCGGGAAAATCGTCTGCAGGCACTCGATGAAAACGTACGGGTCGCCTTCCTCGAAGCCGCTCTGTTTGACGTAATTGCGCACGATCCGAATCGGCTCAACGAGCGCCTCGGGGTCGTAGAAAATGGCCTCGTGGTTGAGGCCTAGGAACTTGCCCTCGGCGTCGCGGTTCGGCGAATAGATCTCGATCGTCTGCATCTTATTCGAGTGCTCGAACGCCGCATGGGTTTTCCAACCCTGGATGTTCGACGTCCACGTGATCAGCACATCGTTGTCCCAGAAACCGATCGTCTCACCGTACCAGCGCGGGACATCGGCGCCGAGGCGCGGCACGGCGCCATCCATGACGAACTCGCGGCCGATGTGGATGTTCGTGATGAAGTTGCGTGCGACGCCCGCGAGGATCTGCACCATCGACGGGGTCACCATGATGTAGTGCTCCCAAACGGCGGCCTCGTGCCAACGGCGCATGAACCCTTCGGGCCAGCAGTATTGCGACGGCCACTGCGCCTTGTTCGTGTGGCCGTGATGGTAGGCCTCTTGGACCATGCGCGTCTGATACTCGGGCGTCAGCAGCGATAGCACCGTCGGCATCTGCACTTGGCGCATGCGGAACCAGTATTGGTTCGTGCGCCCGGGGTGCGAGTAGACGCCGGTCCACTCGCCGGGCACGGTCGCGTAAGTGTGCTGCGTAGGACCGCCGCGCGCGCGCGTCTCGGCACGCAGCGCCTCGTAATGCTCTTGCGCGGTCTTGAACGGGTATGGGCTCACGATCGATTCACGCGGGTAGTCGCGGTCGCAATAACCCCACGCCGCGGTTCGCGGCGGATCGTCGCCGATCAAGCCTTGGCGGTTGCCGCCGCCCCAGAGGTCTTCGATCGCCGCTGGGCTGTTGCAGCGGAAGTAGCGCGGATCCGTCCAGAGGTCGCGGTCCTTGTAGAAATCGTCGGAGGTGAAGAGATCCCGCTCGAGTGGCTCGACGCCGGGCGGCGCGGCGCCGTTGCGGGCCGTCCCTATGAACTCTGGCGGCGCGCCGCTCGGCGGCTGCGGGGCGCCGAACGCGCGGCGGAACGTCGCGCCCGTCATCGGGTAGTCGGCAGCGTCAGCGGCCAGCGGCGCGCCGCGGCCGACGCTCTTGAACCCCGGGTCCGCGACGTGCTGCGCCGTTGCCGCCGAGCCGAGCAGCGCCGTTACCGCAAAAGCGACGACGCCCCATGAGAGTTTCGTCATAGCGTTGCCGCCGGATCTTTGTTCGAGGTGATGCCTTTCTCAAGCCAACCTTTCCACCGCTCGATCGTCGCGTCGCTGCCGTTGCAGCCGCCGTCGCTCGGGTTGACGAATCTGCCGTCGTCGAGCTTGGCCCAGCCCAAGTGCCCGCCGTGGCGCCCATCCCGCATCGGGCAATACATGAAGGTGACGGTATCGCCGGGCTCGAAGGTCGCGCCCGTGATGCCGCGGCCGATCAAGGAGACGGGCCCCGAGCCTTCGAAGCTCCACATCGTCTCGGTGCCGTCCTCGTTCTTGACGTTCAAGTAGAGCCACGAGTGCGGGTTATTGAACGCCCAGCGCACGACCGTGCCGGTCTTGACGAGCTCGGTCTCGCGGTCGAACTGCGTGAAGGAGTGGTGCGCGTAGGCTGCGCTCAGGGTGGCGACCGACGCTGCAGCGACCGACAGCGCACGCCAAAGCTCTCTCATTGGTTCTCTCCCCACTCTCTAATCGGCCGCGAGCGTCGTATTGTAGATCGGATCGCGGGACTGGCCCGGAAGTTCCGGAAACAGCGTCGTCCCGCGCGGGTCCACGAACCCTTCGTCGCCGGGGAGCCTGTAGTCCGTTCCGCCGTCCTTGGTTCGGTAAGCATTGTTCGTGAGCTCGCACTCCCAGTGAACGACGCGGTAACCGGCCTCTTCGAGCTGCGTCGCGCGGCGGAACGCATAGACGGCGTTGACGGGCCTCGTGAACGCGAACGAGTCATAGAACGTGACTTGGACCTCGAGCCGCTCGATATCGCCGGGATAGTGCTTGAGCTCCCAGACCTCGACCGACTCGAACTGATTGCTCGTCATCGGCGCCCAACGCGTGAAATCGGCGGGCAGCAGATATTTCGTATGAGTCACGAGCTTGTCGCCGTCCCAGAAGCCGATAGTGTCGCCATACCACGAATGCGTGCCCGTGACGTTCTTGTGCTCTTGGCCGATGTAGATACGCCGGACCGAGCTGGCGAAATCGTTGATCTGATACGACTCTTGGGGCAGGTTGACGAACTCGTGCGTGTACGGCTCGAGCAGCCAGCGCGGATAGCCCTGCGGCTCGCAGTGAGTCAGGCGATCGTATTGCACTTGGCCGAGCTCGGTCTGTTGCCGCCAGCGCTCCTTGTACGCGACTTCGTACGCAGGCGTGAGCACGCCCTCGCGGACCTTCCCCGTGAAGCCAGGCGCGTCGACGAACGCGTCCATCATCGTGTTGCCCGCGGTCTGCCACAAACCATCCCAACGCGGCAGCGTGTCGAACGTATGCGCCGTGCCGCCATGGGCTCGCTCGAGCAAGTAGGCGTAAAGCTCGGCGGACGTCGCGAACTCCTTGGGCGGCGGAACGGTCACCAGCGGCGGCCCATAGCCGGCGCCGAATGCGCCGCCTTGGCCGATCGCCGCGGGCGCCGCGCCGACACCGAGCAATGCGACGACGATCCCGCGCAACGCTCTCTTGGTGATTCTCATGACAACCCCCTTCTCTACGATTCTACTCCACGGGCTCGATCATAGGCTGTAGGCGACTTTCCCGCTCGTCTCGACCGTGATCACGCCGCGCTGCTCGAGCGCCCCGATGAGCGCGTCGACCTCGCCTTGCTCGAGCTTCATCATGAACAACGAGTTGATCGAGCTCGCCAGCGTCTTGCGTCTGCGTGGGCGCGAATGGGTCCGGCTTGCGAGATTCTTGACGATGGCGTCGATGCGCTCGTCGATGCTCTTCGGCGAGACGATGCCCGGGATCGGCATCTCGGCGAGGTCGCGCGAGCGGCGGACCTTGATCCCGCGCTCCTTGAGATGGCGCACGAGAGGATCGAAGCCCGTGTCTTTCGAGATCACGTGGAAGTAACCCTCACGGTCCTTGCTCGCGAGCTCGCCCAAATGAAACGCGATATGAAAATCGAGCGCATTGCGCCCCGAGCCGCTGATTTGCACGTACTCGGCGTTTTGGCCCATGGCCTGGAGCGCCTTTGCGAGCTCGAACGGGACGCGTCCCTGGTTCGCGCCGACGAACACCATGACCTTGAACGGGTGTCCGGCGAGCAGCGACAAGTCTTTGGGCTGAACGTTCTCGAAATCGATTAGCACGTAGTCGGTTTTCACGGCATCCCCTCCAGGTGCGATCTCATTGTAAAGTACGCGGATGCTGCGCGCGGCCCGATTCGTCATCGCTTGGGCCTCATTGCTGGCCGTGCATGGCGCGGCGGCGCAGAGCTCCTGGCGCGAGTACCCGAGCATCGAGCGCGGCTTCGGGCGCGCGCAGGAGATTCCCGAGGCCTATCGGGAGCCTGGGGAGTTCGTCGTCGGCCGGCTCATGTTTCCTCAAGCGTCGAGTGGCTGGGCGCTCGGCACGGGCGGCGGCAATTGGCTCGAAGGCGGCACGGCGTGGACCGTGGACTACCCGGAAGGCGACCGCCGATTCGCCGAGCTCCTCGCGCGCTTGACGATGATCGACGTGCGCGCGGTCGAGCAGCCCGTGAACCTCGACGACGACATCGACGCTTACTACTGGCCGTTCCTGATATCGGGCCTCGTCGGCGCCTGGGATCTCACTGATTCGCAGGTCACGAAGCTGCGCGAATACCTCTTGCGCGGCGGCTTCCTGCTCTGCGACAGCTTCTACGGCACCGTCGAGTGGGCCGGGTTCGTCGAGGGCATGAATCGCGTGTTCCCGGATCGCCCCATCGTCGAGCTCCCGAGCAGCCATCCGATCTTTCATTCCGTCTACGATCTGAGCGAGCGGCCGCAGATTCCGACGTGGCAACACTTGCCCGTAGGCTACCGCAACGACGGGGCAACTCCGCATTGGCGCGCCATTCTCGACGACGACGATCGCGTCATGGTCATGATCGCGTTCAATAACGATATCGCCGACGGCTGGCAGCGCGCCGACGAATATCGCTATCCGCAGGAAGCGGCGAACCTCGCAATCAGCTTGGGCGTCAATTTCGCCGTTTACGCGCTGACGCACTGAGCGTAATTTGTAGGAGCGGCTTTAGCCGCGACTAAAAGTCGCGACTGAAGTCGCTCCCACATAAACGCGATGGCTAGGCGAGCGCGGTCTCGAAGAGCGCGAGCAACCTGGCCCACGCGCGCTCGGCCTGCGCCTCGTCGTACACCGCGGAATCCGGCGGGCACCAGCCGTGCTGGGCCGGGTAGACCTCGATCTCGGGCGTCGGCAAGCTCGTCTTCGCAAAAGCCTCACGCAACACGTTCTTTGCTTCGGGGTCCTGCATGTCGTCGTTCTCGGCGACTGCGAACAGGAACGCAGCCTTCATCTGCGGCACGAGCAAGTGCGGGCTGTCGGGATTTTGGGTCACGAGACCGCCGCCGTGGAACGAGGCGCCAGCACCGACACGGTCGGGCACGGCCGCCGCGGTCCGCATGACGATCGGTCCACCCATGCAGTAGCCCGTGGTCCCGATCTTGCGGCTCGTGTCGACCGAGGGCTGCGCGTCGAGCCACGCAACGAACGCCTTCGCATCCGTCGTGTTCGTCGTCGCGGTGAGCGCGCGCGCGAGCGGGAACACCGTGTTGCGCACGGCTTCGTCGGCAAAGCTCGCGCCCTCGGGCACGACCGGCGATTTCTTCTGGCGATAGAACGGATTCACCGTGAGCACGGAGTAGCCCGACTCGGCGAGCCGCTTGCCCATCTGCCGGAACGCGGGCCGTAGCCCCAAGATGTCCGGCCACACGAGCACGGCCGCATGCCGGCCGCTCGAGGGGTGGACGAAATAAGCATCACAGACGCCGTCCGGTGTCGTGATCTCGACGTCGGTCTCCGTGACCGCTTGCGCATTCGCGACGCGCGGCAGAATCGCCATCATGCCGACGCCGGCCGAGAGCGTGCCGAACTCGCGCCGCGTCACGTTGCGGCGGGCCAAGTATTGTCGTACGTCTTCTTCAAAATGTTCGTCGCACATCGTCTTGTTCTCCTTCTAGTGGTGGTACCCTGGCTCGCAATTATACGTTTCCGCGCTACTCATACCGTAAGGCTTCGAGCGGCGCTACCCGGCTCGCGCGCTGCGCCGGCAGTGCGACCGCTGCGAGCGCGATCAGCACCAAGGCGGCCGGGACGGCGACGTCTGCATACGGCTGCCCCTACGTGTCCGCGGCCCCGAGTATACAATCGGCGGCCATGACGATGATGACGCGGCGTGCGCATCTGGCCGGACTCGCGGGCGTCGCGGCGGTGAGCGCGCTGCCGCGCGGCGTGCGCGCCGCGCTCGGCGACGACATCCCGCGCGCAGGCGTCGGCCGCGGAATTCGCCACCTCTCTTATAGCGATCAAGGCGGGCGGCCGGACGGCGTCCAAGTCATGGTCAATCGCGGCCACGTGTACGTCGGGCATATGTTCAGCGACGGTCTCACGGTGCTCGATGCGCGCGATCCGCGCGCCTTGCAGCCCGTGCACCACCTCGTCACGGCGCCGAACACGCGCACTCATCACTTGCAAGTTGCGAACGATCTCATGCTGCTCGCGAACGGCGCGAACATCGTGCGCATGCAGTCTTACGACAATACGCGCGATTACTACGAGAACACGCTCGCCGACAGCCTCGCGAACCGCCAGCCGTTCCGTGCCGGGCTTTCGGTGTTCGACATCGGGGCGAACCCGGCCGAGCCGCGCGAGATCGCCTTCCTGCCGATTCCGGGCATCGGCGTCAATCGCCTCTACTGGACCGGCGGGCGGTACGCGTACGTCGCGGCGCATTTCGACGGCTTCACGGATCACATTCTTTGCATCGTCGACCTGAACGAGATCACGAGACCTGAGATCGTCGCGCGCTGGTGGCTGCCCGGCATGCACCGCGCCGGCGGCGAGACGCCGACGGCGCCGCGTGGCCGGCGCTATGCCCTCCACCACATGCTCGTCGC
>DATBLZ010000049.1:0-17381 GCA_036555065.1 Gammaproteobacteria bacterium | reverse complement strand
CACGTTGCGGTCCCGCAACAAAACAACGAATGCCATCAGGGGGGAATCGAAATGGCACTCAAGAGCATTGCTTTGATCAGTCCCATTGCGGCTGCGGTCGCGATGGCGTTGAGCGCGAGCGCGAATGCACAGGAGCCCGAGGATGAGATCACGGTCACCGGCACACGAATTCAGCGCACGTCGGGCTTCACGACGCCGGTGCCCGTCACGACGGTCACGACTGCGGACCTCGAAACCTTCAAGCCGGGTGCAACCATCGCCGATCAGCTCGATCAGCTGCCGCAGTTCTTCCAAACCCAGAGCGCTCAGCGCGGCGGTGGCGCCCTCTTCGGCGGCGCC
Source organism: Gammaproteobacteria bacterium (assembly GCA_036555065.1). Taxonomy (GTDB): domain Bacteria; phylum Pseudomonadota; class Gammaproteobacteria; order Steroidobacterales; family Rariloculaceae; genus DATBLZ01. Next base: position 17,042 of record DATBLZ010000049.1, on the reverse strand, counting down.
GGCAGAAGCGTCGTCGATCTGCGCGCCATGGGACCGCAACGCACGTTGATCCTGCTCGATGGCGCCCGGCTCGCTCCGGCCGACCGCGATGGCAGCGTCCATATCGACAACATTCCGACGGCGCTGCTCTCGCAGATCGAAGTCGTGACCGGCGGGGCTTCAGCCGCCTACGGCGCGGATGCCCTTGCGGGCGTTACGAACTTCATACTCAATCGAAATTACACGGGCTTGGACGTCTCGGCGGGCTTCGGCCAAACCTCCGACGGCATGGGCGAAAACCGCAGCGTTTCGTTGGCCTATGGCGGCGAGCTCACGGACCGGTGGCATTTCATCGGCTCGCTCGAGAGGCACGAGATCGACCCAATCGAGTACGATCCACTCGAGCTCGACAGCTGGTTCCAGCGCTACGGCATCGTCGCCAATCCCGCGTGGTCGGCGGGCAACACGAGCGTGCCGGCACGCCTCGTTTTGCCGGACACGCATTCGACTTCCCATACACCCGCCGGCAGAATCGGCGTTGCCCGCAATCCTGCGGCCGTAGGGGCCGGTAATCCCACCGGAGTGGTGCCTTTTTCCTTGTCGGGTCCGACCGGGACCACACTCGCGACGCGTTCCGGCCGCAATGACTTTACGTTTACCGATAACGGCTCTGCCGTCCGACCGTTCGACCGGACCGGGGCCATTCAGGGAGCGGCAACCGGGAATCAGGCGGGCGGAACCACGGTCATCAACGGGATGACCGAGGCGCAACGCGCCGATCGCGCGTTCAATGGCGGGCCGTACGGCGCCGAGGTCATTCGCAACAACGTCTTCGCGGGCTTCACCTTCGACGTGAACGAGACCACGGAGTTCTCCGTGAATCTGCTCGGTGGATCGACGGAATCGAACGACTACGATCAGCGCGGCATTCCCCACATGGCATCGCCGTGGACGACGACGATCTTCGTCGACAACGCCTACCTGCCCGCAGCCGTTCGCCAGGCGATGATCACCGAGGGCGTGAACAATTTCGTCATGGAGAAACAGGGCCAGTTCCTCGATCAACCGGGCAACTGGGGCGACAGCGAGGACCGCGCGAACAAATACGACACGTGGACGGTGCAGCTCGGCCTCGACAAGGATCTCGGCGACAACTGGCAGATGGAGGCCCACATCCAACGTGGCGCGACCGATCGGTTCACGAAAGTCCTCAACGAGATTCGCGTCGATCGCGAGATGCTCGCCGTGGACGCCGTCGAGGTCTATAACGATCGCCGCGATACGAACGGCGATGGCATCATCGATCTCATTGCCGAAGCCGACCGCGGCACCGGCACGATCATTTGCAACGTGCAGCGGTACAACCCAACGCCCGCGCAGCTGCAGTTAGCGGTCGCCAACGTCCGCGTCCCGGCGGCCCAAGGCGCCGACTGGCTCGGCAACGGCGACCCGCTCGCGCCAGTGCCGATTCCGTCGCCTGTCGGTCCCGACGCGATCTCGAATTGCGTGCCGATGAACATCTTCGGTCAAGGAAATGTGAGCCCCGCGGCGCAGGCCTACGTCGTCTCGCCGAAGTGGGGCGACAGCGCCGTCACGCAGGAATTCGCCGAGGTCTTGTTCAGCGGCGACATTTACGACGGCTACGGACCGGGTCCGTTCTCGATGGCCGTCGGCGCGACGTACCGTGAGCAATGGTTCTGGCAACGCGGTCAACCACAGGAGCTCATGGCCTATGGTCCGCCGCTCAACGCGCCGAGCTTGGGAATCCGCGGCATTCAGGGCGGTTTCACGACGGGCAGCCCGAACCTGCATGAGTTCTCGACGGTGCCGACGATCAAAGGCGGATACGACGTCTGGGAGCTCTTCACGGAGTTCAACCTGCCGCTGTGGCAGTCCGATTCCGGGTCGCGCCGGTTGGAGCTCGACGTCGCGGGACGTCACTCCGATTATTCGACGAGCGGCGGTATCGATTCGTATAAGACGGGCATCAACTTCCAGGCATTCGACTTTCTGCGGTTGCGGGCCACGAGCTCACGCGACGTCCGCGAACCGACGTTCGCGGAGCGCTTCGACGTGCAAGGCGGCGGCGGCAGCATCCAGGAGCCCGCGGTCGGCGGCTTGCCGGTCCCGCCGGGTACGCCCGGAGCCGTGCTGACGACGTTCCAGATCACGTCGACGAACTTGGGCAACCCAGCCCTGAATCCCGAGGAGGCCGATACGCTGACGGCGGGCATCGTCGTGCAGCCCGGCGAGACGGGCCTGCAGTTCTCGATCGACTGGTACGACATCGACGTCAACGGCGCGATCGGCCAGCTCGGCGTGCAGCGCATCGTGAACGAGTGCAACGCCGCCCCCACCACGAGCTCGTTGTGCCAGTACGTCTTCCGTGACCCGAGCACGAACGCCGTCACGGCGGTCCGCAATCCGTATCTCAACATCAACAATGCGCGCGTGCGCGGCCTCGACTACGAGCTGCTCTGGAGCACGGAGACCGACTGGTTCTCGAATCGGTCCGAGTCGTGGACCATGCGGTTCCTCGCGGGCCGGCTGCTCGAGGACAGCACGACGACGCCCGGCGGCGTGCCGAGCGACCTCTCCGGACAGCTCAATGAGCCCGAGAACCGTGCGCTCTTGAGTGTACGCTATCAGCTCGGCGACTTCGGGATCAACCTGCAGCAGCGGTACTTCGGCGAGTCGGAGCTCAACCAGTTGGCGATCACGTTCGTGCAGTTTCAGCCCGGATTGGTCGTGCCGGCAGGTCAAGCGACAATCGACGACGCGACCGTCGACGCGAAGTCGTATACGGACTTGACGTTCTACTACGAGCGCGAGCTCGCGAACGGCAATATGTGGGACCTATCGTTCGCGATCACGAACCTGAACGACGAGGATCCGCCCGTCATCCCGAGCTTCGACCAGCGGTTCAGCTCGCAGGGCAATCCGGCCAATGCCTATGACGTTTACGGCCGGCGCTACCTACTTGGGTTCCGCTACCGGCTCTAGATTAGAAGACAAGTGGCCTGCGACTCCCCGCGGCAGTTTATACTGCCGGCGGGGAGCGCTCGTTTTGGAGGCGCAATGCGCAAACTGACAATTGCTGTACTGGCCGCGACGCTGCCCGTCGCAGCACTCGCGCAAACGGCCGACGAGCGTCGCGAGCAGTTAAGCCGAATGATTCCGCAGCACCCGGGCTACTTGGGAGCGCTTGCGCCCGAGAACCTCGGCAAGGAGCGGCCCGCGGCGCCGTTCGATCTAACCGGCACGTGGTTCGTCGATTTGAGCGCGGGCTTCAACCGATTCATGTTCGGCCCGCCGTACCCTGAGTTCATCGGCCAGGCAAAACTGGATTTCGAGGAAGGCCAGCGCACGCCGCGGGGCGTGCCCTATCGTGACGCGATCGGCCAGTGCTTTCCCGCCGGCATCCCGATGATCATGACGCGCGTCTGGCCGATCGCGATGATCCAGCTGCCGACCACGATTTTCATGGTCGCCAATTTCAACAACAGCTTCCGCCAGATCTTTATCGACGGCCGCGATTACACGGATCCTGATACGGTCATCTATACGTACAACGGCGAATCCATCGGCCATTGGGAAGGCGACACGCTCGTCGTCGACACGCGCTACATCGAAACGTACAACCACTACATCGATAGAGGAATACCGATCTCCGAGGAATTCCGCGTGCAAGAGCGTATGCGGCTACTCGAGGACGGCGAGGTGCTCGAGATCGAGTACATCATGACCGATCCCGTGAACTGGGTCGGCGAGTGGCGCAATACAAAGCAATGGCTACGTGTGGATAATACGGATATCAACGAGGTCGAATGCCTACCAGACTTGAACGATAACTTGCCGAGCACGCAATCGACGATAGGTCTACAGCCGTGAGCGATCGGTAATGAAGCACGCAAGGGAACGGAACATGAGGAAATTGCACTGGATTGCGGGATTGGCCGTCGGGCTCGCCGGCGCGGGAATTAGCGTGGCGCCGGCGCTCGCTCACCATTCGACGGCGGCGTTCGACAATTCCCGCGTTGTCAAGATCGAGGGCACGGTCAAGCAGTTCCGCTGGATCAACCCGCACGCTTCGTTCAAGGTCGAGGGAATCGCGGAAGGCGACTTTCCCGATGGACTCTGGACCATCGAGATGACGGCGGCGAACGTTCTCATCAGCCAGGGCTGGAAACGAAACTCCCTCGTCGCCGGCGACAAGGTCACGGTCTTCATCAATCCACTGCGCAACGCCATCACGCTCAATGACGGCAGCCAAGGCGGCCTCTATGTCGGCGTCATCCTCGCCGACGGCACGAAGCTCGGAACGGTCGACGGAACCGGGGCCGGCACCAATCAGTAGCCCGACGAGGATCGTGATCCTGGCGGAATCGTGCCGCTAGGTCATTCGAAACGGCCCTCGAAGCCGACATAGACGGACCGCGGCTCGCCCGGATTCAGAATTGCGGCGGCGCTGTCCGCGATGTCGCGCACGCCGTGGCTTCCTATGTAGTCCTCGTCGCCGAGATTCCGCAAGTCTGCGAACACGCGCCACTTCTGATTTTCCCAGCCCGCACGCAGGCCGTACAAAACATAGGAGTCGACGACGTACGTGTTTGCGAAATCGGCGAAGCGCTCGCCGACGATGTCGAGTGTCGGGCCGATGTGGAATCCCGACGGGCTTCGGTAAATGAGCTCGCCGCGCAGCACATACTCGGGCGCGGCCGGCAATTCGGCATCGCCGTACACGGCATCGCTGTCGAACGAGAAATCGTTGAGCGTGAAGCTCACGAAAGGCTCGAGGAACCCGGCGCCCACGCCGATTCGCGAGCTCAACGCGGCTTCGATGCCCGCATGAACCGTCTCATCAACGTTCGTGACGAGGCTCGTGCCCGGCGCGCTCGGGTCGTCGACCGATAGGATCTCGTCTTCGATTTGCGCGTAATAGACTGACGCGCTCCACGACCAATCTCCGGAGTGCTCCGCCTGCAGCTCGCCGCGGACACCGACTTCGGCTACGGTGCCGTGCATCGCGTCCAATGTTGCGTCGCCGCCTGCGACGTTGTCCTGGAGCTGGAAGTTCGTCGGCGGCTCGAACAACGCGCTGAGATTCGCGTAGACCGAGAGGTCCGAGGTTGCATCGTAGATCAGGCCGAGCTGTGGATTGATCCGCGAGTAGCTGTCGTGCGGGTTGCTGAGATCACCGGACGCGGCGTCGGTGTTGCGGACGTTGCGGTCGGCGGAAACCCCCTGCGCCGCAAGGATGAGCAGGAGACGTTCGTCGAGCCGCCAACGGTCCATCGCGAACGCCTCGAGCGAATCGGCGTCGTTGTCGATGATGGTCATGAGCCCGTTCGGCATGCCGTTGAGATTCTCGTAGTCCCCGCCCGTGCTCTTGTTTTCACCGTAGTTGGCGCCGAGCAGAACATCGTGGTTGCCGATGCGCTGGTTGTAGCGAACGACGCCGCCGATGTCCCGATGGTCCGTGTCGACGAGCAGGCTGAAGACTTGAACCTCGGGCGCTGGACCGGGGCCGTCGAAGTCGATGCGCACGTCGACGATCGGGTGATATAGGCTCTGCTCCTCGACCGAGAATCCGAACTCGAGTTGCCGATCTTCATCGATCTGGAACGTCGTCTTGTTGGCGATGCGCCGCGTATCGACGTTGAGCTGGAAGTTCCCCGTGAGCGCGGACCTGTTCGCCTGATCGGGGTCCGCGTCGACTTGCGCGCGCGTCAACGAGCCCGGCAGCTCCTGATCATTTTCGATGAGAGTTCCGTAGAAGCGCGTTGCGATCCGCGGCGCCAGGTGCCACCCGCCGTTCGCGTAAAGGCCGGAACGGTGCTGCTCGTTGTGGTCTCGATAGCCGTCCCAGCGCTTGTTTTCGAACGTCAACAATCCGTCGAACGCCCCTTCGGCCATGCCAAGCGTCGCGCGTGTCAATTGCTCGCCGTGGCTTCCGGCGCGCACGGAGAGCCCCACGGGGGGAACGTCGCGCGCCGTCGGGGATGCGAAGTTCACGGCTCCGCCGAGCGTGCTCGCGCCGTATTTGAGCGCATTGGCGCCGCGCACGACGACCGCATAGCTCGCGGCCAACGGGTCGATGATGCGGTTGTGGTTGTTGCCGTCGGCAGCCGTGACCGGCAGACCGTCTTGCATGAGCTTGATGCCGTTCATGTCGTAGTCGGTGGCATCGAGATTTGAGCCGCGGCTCGAGAAGAAGATTCCGTCGCTGCCGTTATGGCTCACGGCCCACACGCCCGGCGAGTAACGCAAGAGATCCGCCAAGCTCGCGACGTTCTGCTCTTGCAGCCGTGCGACATCGACGAGATCCGCGCCGCCCGGTGTGACGGCGAGCTCGGCAACCTCGCCTCGCCTGGTCATTTCCGAGCCGACGACGATGATAGTGTCGACACGGGGCGGAGCCTCCGCGGACGCGGCGTCGCTCCCCTGCGCCGCTGCGTATTGGCCAAGCAGCGCAGCGCTCGACAGCACGCATGCCGTCGCCTTTCCTAAGTAGTCGCTCATCGAAATACCCTCCCTCGAATGACAGCTCGCCGCGCGCAGGTTGCGCGCACGAGCCACACGGCAACAACGGTGCAATTACCGCTGCTGCCGACGATCGCTTACGAGATGGTTAGGCGAGCGGAGGGGCGCGCGCGCGATAAGCGCCGGCGCGCGAGGAGGAGACGAGAATCCGAGTGGGTTGATCGACGAAAAAATGCTCGAGGTCGAGCACGACGACGCTCGACTCGCCGACCAGAGCCGCAGATGCGAAGACGGCACCGACCGGACAGTATTCCCACGAATCGTGCTGATTCGGTGAGCCACCGTTGTTATCGTCGTGGCCGTGATGATGGTGTTGCGCGTGGTGCTCGCCCGATGCGTGGGCTTGCGTGGCGAGCGCCTCGAGGAACGCACCCGCGGGTCCGCCGAGACAAAGCCGCAACGGGCCGCCGTCGGCAAGCGGCGCTGGCATGAATCCTGCCGGGATCGCGAGCCGACACGCGAGCGCCAGATAGGCGACGTAGAGCAACGGATGGCGCGGACTCAAGCGCATGCGAGCCGATTATAGCCGTCAGGGGCGCACACGCACGTATTTCTGCAGGTTGCGCGGGCGCGGCTCGCCTGCATAAATGTTGCCCTCGCGATCGACGGCCACGAACTCCGCGCCGTTCCCGGCCGTCTGCCGCGGATCGCCCGCCGGGTAGAGAATGAACTCATCGACCCAACCCGTCGTCGCATCGCCGATGCGAATACCCATTTCCCACCCGGGATTCTGCACGTTGTCCGACTCGGAGTCGGCAACGTAAATGCGTCCATTCTCATCAAAGAAGACCCCGCTCGGCCGGCCGAATTGCGTCCAGACGGCCAGCACGTTCCCTTCCTGGTCGAAGATCTGCACGCGGTTGTTCGAGCGGTCACCGACGAACACACGGCCTTGCCCGTCGATCGCGATTGCGTGCAGCGTCCGGAACTCGCCCGGCGCGTAGCCGGTCTTGCCCCACGCCTTGATGAACGTGCCGTCGCGCGCGAACTTGACGACGCGGTTGTTCGTCGTATCGCCGTGCCCGTCAGCGACGAAGACGTCGCCGTTCGCAGCGACGACAACGTCGCTCGGCGCATTGAAGTGATCGGGCCCGTCGCCGGGCGTGCCGGGCGTGCCGAGCACGAGCAACACCTCGCCCGTCGCGCTGAACTTCACGACCTGGTGGCCGCGCGTTCCGTTGGGTGGCGTGCGCTCGGCGCTCACGGCGTCGGTGACCCAAACGTTGCCCTCGGCATCGACGTCGATGCCGTGCGGCCAAATGAACATGCCGCCGCCGAAGCTTTCGACGGCATTGCCGTCGGCATCGAATTTGACGATCGGATCGAGATCGGAATCGAGGCATTCCCAGCCGAAGGAGTCTGCGCCCGCGTCACAGCGGATCACGGCCCAGACGTGCCGGCCGTCCGCATCGATCGCCACGTCGCCGACGGCGCCCATCTCGCGGCCGGTCGGGAGCTTCGCCCAGCCCGCGACCGTCCGGTACGGATTCGGGAGCGATTGTGCTGCCGCTTCCGCGCACGCGCCCATGGCCGCGATGGCCGCTGTCGACAGGGCGATACATTTTATGTTCCGCATGACTCTCTCTCCTCCGCTACAATTTGAAAAAAGGGGATGCCATGAATCGCATGATCGCACTCTCGGGCGTCTCAGCCACGCTCGCGTTGTTGCCCGCTTGCGGCAACGAACCTTCGAGCGCCTCGGGAACGGCCGTCGCCGCCGAACGCATGGCGCCGCGATTCGAGGTCGATCCGTTTTGGCCGAAGCCGCTGCCGAATCACTGGATCTTGGGCTCCGCGATCGGCGTCTCGGTCGATTCGCGCGACCATGTCTGGATCATTCACCGCCCCGAGTCGCTCGCCGCCGATACGGAGGACACGGCGGGAGGGACGACAGCGGCCGGCGGTTGCTGCACGGCGGCGCCCCCGATTCTCGAATTCGATCCCGACGGGAATCTCGTCAGCTCTTGGGGCGGTCCCGGAGAGGGCTACGACTGGCCGGAATCCAATCACGGCATCACGGTCGACCCCATGGACAACGTCTGGATCGGCGGCAACGGCGACAACGACGCGCAGATCCTCAAATTCACGCGTACGGGCACGTTTCTCATGCAGGTCGGCAAGCCCGGCGCGAGCACCGGCAGCAACGATCCCGCGAATTTCAGCCGCGCCGCGAAGATTTCGATCGACATGGAAGCCAACGAGGCCTACGTGGCCGACGGCTACGGCAACAAACGCGTCGTCGTGATCGACATGACGACGGGCGCGTTCAAGCGCTACTGGGGCGCCTACGGCAATCGCCCCGACGACACGGACTTGGGTCCTTACGACGCCGCGGCGGCTCCGGCACAACAGTTTCGCAGCCCCGTGCATTGCGCCGATCCCACGCGCGACGGCCTCGTCTACGTCTGCGATCGCTTGAACAACCGCATCCAGGTATTCCGGAAAAACGGCACCTTCGTCCGCGAGCTCATCATCGCTCCGCAAACGCTGCGGGCGGGCTCGGCGTGGGATATCGCCTTCTCGAACGATCCTGAGCAAACCTACTTGTACCTCGCGGACGGCATGAACCGGCGCATCCACGTCATCGAGCGCGCGACGATGGAGGTTCTGACGAGCTTCGGCGAAGGCGGACGGCAACCGGGCCAGTTCTTCGGAGTGCACAGTATCGCGACGGATTCGAGCGGGAATCTCTATACGACGGAGACGTGGGAAAGCCGGCGCATCCAAAAGTTCGACTACAAAGGCCTCGCGCCGATCTCGGCTGCCGACCAAGGCACGGTCTGGCCGTCGGCCGAATTGTAGGAGCGGCTTCAGCCGCGATCCGAAGAATCGCGACTGCCGCTCCCACTCAATCAGGAAGCGCGTAGGCGACGAGGCTCGCGGACGTTCGCCTGGCCGGACTGCCCGCGGCCGCAAATACGACGAACTGCTTGCCGCCGTGCAGATACGCTATCGGCAATCCCGTCTGCTCGCCGCCGGGAATCGGCGCTTCCCAGAGGATCTCTCCCGTGGCTTTGTCGTACGCGCGAAAGACCGGTTGGCCGCCGTAGCCTTCTCCCGCGAACAACAATGTGCGCGTGACGAGGATCCCGGCGCGCGAAGCGCTGCCCGTGCGCGGGAGCTCGACGCCGCGCAGCAACGGATGGTTGGCAATCGCGGCCGGCGTGTCGCCGTTCGGCACTTGCCAGACGATCTCGCCTCTGTTCATGTCGATGGCCGTGATCCTGCCCCACGGCGGCTTCACGATCGGAATGCCGTCGAGCGTCGGCCCGCGGCTCTCGGTGCCGACGAAACGCATGTCGGATTCGCCGGGCAAAGGCGGCCGCACGCCGTAGACCGCCGTGTCCGTGCGCGTCGCCGAGCCCACATAGAGGAATCCCGTGTCGGGATCGATGCCGCCGCCTTCCCAATTCGCGCCTCCCGACCCGGGAAACATGAGCGTACCCTTCCGGCCTTGCGCGGGATCGACGATCGAGGGTGGCGTGAACATCGGCCCGATGCGATAGCCCTCGATCGCAGCACGCGCCAGGCGCTCGAGCTCGGGCGTGTAGTCGATGAGATCCGCAGTGCTCAAGCCCTGGCGGTCGAACGGCGGCGGGCGCGTCGGAAACGGCTGCGTCGGCGACAACCACTCGCCCGGCGCGCCGCCTTGCGGGACGGGGCGCTCTTCGATCGGAAAGACGGGCTCGCCGGTGCGGCGGTCGAACGCGAACGCAAACGCCGTCTTGCTCAGCTGGATCACGGCCGGAATCGCCCGCCCGTCGACCTCGAGGTCCGCGAGGATCGGCGCCGCCGGAGGGTCCCAGTCCCAAATATCGTGATGGATGAGCTGCTGGTGCCAGACTCGCTCGCCGGTCTCGACGTCGAGACACACGATCGAGCTCGAGAATAGGTTCGTGCCCGGCCGGTGGCCGCCGTACTGATCACCGGTCGCCGCTTCGACCGGCACATAGATGTACCCCGCCGCCGCATCGACGGCGAACGGCGTCCATGCGCCCGCGTGACCCGTGTACCCATTTGAGCCGTCGAGCCACGTCTCGGCGCCGAATTCTCCGGTGCGCGGGATCGTATGAAACACCCACAGCTTCTTGCCCGTGCGCACGTCGAACGCGAGGATGTCGCCTTTTACGTATTTCATCGATGCCGGCGTGCGCGCGTTCGCGAGCGACGTCGGCACGACGATGACGTCGCGTGCGATCGCGGGCGGCGACGTGTTCATCAGTGTCCCGACCGCGGAGTCGAAATTGGCGTCGGGCTCGAGCTGGGTGAAGAGATCCACGGCGCCGTTCACCCCGAAGGTCGCAATCGGCTCGCCGGTCTTGGCATCGAGCGCGACGAGCTTGTATTCCGGCGTCACGGTCACGATGCGCGCCTCGGTGCCGTCGGTCCAGTAGGCAACGCCGCGGCTGTTGCGCCGGACGGCCGGCGTCGGCGCATCGGCCGTGCGCCACACCCACCGGGTCTCTCCCGTGCCCGCGTCGGCGGCGACGACAGCACGACGATCGCCGGCCGTGAAATACAGGCGGCCGTCGATCATGAGCGGCGTCGTCTCGTTCTTGTACTCGACGGTGCTGCCGAGGTCTTCGGCCCGCCAAATCCACGCGACCTCGAGCGCGGATACGTTCGTGCGATCGATTTGGTCGAGGGCCGTGTAGCGTGTGTTGCCGCCGTCACCGCCCCAGACGTGCCACTCGCCGTTGGCGACGCCGCGTTGGGCAATGGCGGGCGAAGCGCCGCAGAGAAGAGTCGCGGCTAAAGCCGCTCCCACGAATTCAGCTCGCGGAAATCGGGCTCCCGCACTCATACGTATCGACTCAGGGCCGAACGACCTCGAGCTCGCGCGTGTTCTCGTCCATCGACGTGCCGCTCGGCAATTTCACGGAGATGTATTGGCCGCCCTTCTCGTCGTTGCGCAAGGGATGCACCTTGACCTCGATTCTGTCGCCGGGCTGAACCGTTTTCGACGTCCAACCGTTGCGCGCGAGTAGGCTTGCGGGATTCATCTCTACGCTCCACGCGGCCGTGGCGCCCGTCGCCTCGGCAACGTCTAAATGGATCCAGCAATGCGGATTGCCCCAGCGAAACTCCGTGACGACGCCGACGAGCGTAATCTCGCGGCTGCGGTCGAAAACCGCGGGCGAGTGGTGCGCGAGCGCCGGAGCCGAAATCGCCAGCAGCGCGGCGGTCGCGGCTAGAGCCGCTCCCACACGGCCGGACCCTTCCACGCTGCGGGACCCTCCCACCCTGCCTGTCACGATGCCGCTTCCCATCATGCCGCCCCCTATTTTACTCGCGGATCAGAGACTCTGACGACGTTGCCGGTAAGTTCTCGTTGAGATCAGGCAAACACTCGACCTCGGTAATATCGAGATCGTCGTGGCGCGCGAAACGCTTCGTCGTCGTCCATTCGCCGACCCAACTCTTCGGATCGGTCATCGTGTAAGCGATCTCGAGAGTCCGGCCGTCCTCGATCATCCGTATTCGCTCGACGATATGCAAAGCGTCGCTCGCGGGTATGCTCGCGCCGCCTTGGTCCATCCAATGATGATGGCCCGGGAAATACTTCGTATCGACGACGAGCGTGTCCCCTTCCCAATGCCCGATCGACTCGCCGTTGAAGCTCGCAACGACGATATCGGGATCACTGTGCGGCCGGCCGTCGAGATAGATGATCCGCACGCTATTCATGAAGTGGCTGATCATATATATGACGGTCGGCAGCTGAACCATCGCGATCGGCCAGACTCGCGTCATGATCAAGGGCATGCCCGCGGGCCAACATTGGCCTATGTCGTCGCGGTAGAGCTTGCCCTCGCGACGCGCTTGCTCCCCCGCGTCGTAATGCCGTTGGGCTTCCGGCGTAAGCTCGAAAGTTTGGGGGACGAAGCGCCATGAATCCGGGCCCGTGAACTCGTGCTGCCACGTCCCCGTGAGATCGAACGGCGCCGCCGGACGCTCTTTCTCGAGATTCGCCGGCGCGAGCGCGCCGAGCGGAGCCGGATCGGTGCCGGGGGGCTGCGCACGCCCGGGCGTTGCGAACGCGGCAGCGAGCGCCGCCGCCGCGATCGTTGCGCAAAGCCAAGCAGTTCCGGTCGTCTTCACGGATGGTCCCCCTCCTAATCGCTGCTAAGGCTAACACTTGGTGCGGCGTGGCGCATCGCGGGCTCGATGCTGCGTGCTTGACGCACTGCACGCCGTGAGGATTAATGCCGGGATCGTGGCGCGACGCAGTATCAAGGACCGGCTCAAGTCCGTCGGACAGCGCCGCGGCGTGCAGTACGCGCTCTCCCTTCCCGAGCGCATCCTGCGCTCGGCTTCGGCCGTCTCGGCCGGCGTCGTGCGCGAAATCGCCGAGGTTGCGCTGCCGATCGGCATCCGTCGTGGGCGCTTGTATCGAACGCTCGTCGACGCGTCGCTGCGGTTCCTCATCGAGGATATCGGTCGCGTGGAAGGCACTTACCCTCCCGCCGACAAGCTCGCGAGAGATTTTCTCGTGCGGCGAACGGTCGGCAATGGGATCGACGTCATGGGCGTTCTCGCGTTTCATGCCTCACCCGTGTGGGTGCTCGCGGCGCTCGCAGACGTTTGCGGCGCCGGCCGCGAGCTCATCCCCGAAATCGCTCGATCGTTGAAGGACGAAGGCCTGCTCGCGCCCGGTGATTCGTTCGCAACGATGGAGCAGGTGCTAGCCGGCCTCGAGAGAACGAGCGCGCAGCTCGCCGATACCATGAATACCCCGCCGCTCGACGTCGCGGGCCTGCGCGAGGAGTGGTCCAAGGTCGCCGCCGAAGCACGCCGCTTGCCCGCACCGAAGCTGCCCACGCGCGCCGACATCACGGGCGTATGGGCGGAGCTCCGGGCGGCCGCCGCCGAGCAGAATCGTTCGGTCTTCGAGGTCTCTTCGCTGCTCGCGATTTCAGCCGTCGGCCAGTTGCCGCGGCGCGCGCGGCTGCTTTCGCGGTCAGCCACACTCGCGGCACGCAAGAGCGGCGGCGCGATGTCCGAGGCGTTGCTCGAGCACTACCGCGCGACGCTCGCGAGAATCCGCGAAGCCGGCTTCCTCGCTTACGGGACTCGACAACTTTCGCCGTACGTCCGCGCAGCGCTCAAGGGGTTCTCGCCGAAGCAGCCAACGCACACTGAACGGCTCGTGCGCATGCAGGCTCCGCCTTCAGAAGACTCTTAGAAGCGCGACGCCAGAGTCTCTTGATATCTGCGCAGCTCTTGCTCGTGGACGACACGCTCCTGCTTGAGCGCATCCGTCGACGCTGAAAGCTCGGCGTATTTGCTGCCGAGCTCGGCGCTCCTCGAGACGAGCAGAACTCGTTCTTCGGCCGTCGTTGCGTCGCTGATCATGCTGGCCGCGATTGCAGTCAGCTCCGCGCGGATCGATTCTTGAGCTCGCGCGTTGCTCGCGATTTGGCTGTCGATTCGCTGCAAGGCCGACTCGAGCTCAAAAAGGCGGCGCCCCGAGTCGTAGTTCGCGAGAAACGCGGACTCGAGATTGGCGGGACACACGCCTTGATACGTCGCACCGCTATGGCCGACTTCGAAGCCATTGTTCGGCCGGCAGTAGATCTCGACGCCCTCGGCATGTCCGGCGCGGTAGGCATCGAGGTCCGGCGTGACGCCGTGCTTGCTGCAAGCCTCGCGGTAATTGCCGATGTTGGTCACGGAACGACCCACGGCACCGTCTTCGAAGCCCACGGCTCGCCAGTCCGAGACGAGGCACGCCTGCTCGCTCATGCCGGCACAGCCCGCGAGCACGCTCGTGCCCGCCAACGCCAACAAAGCCTTCCGCAACTGCATGGCTCTCGCCTCCGCTTGAACTCGACGACAACTATAGGGACCGCGGCGCGACGGTCGCGGACCGTGGTCACACTCTTCGGTGTGGCAGCCCCGCGACAGCATTCTGTTAACTACTTCACCCGGAGACTGTGAGCGAAGTCCCCGACCGGGGCGTCCCGGCAGCCTACGCTGCACGCGTTTCATTGCGTGCTCACTACAGGAGTTACGGGTATGCGTATCGTTACGGCGTTATTGAGCTTGTCGCTGCCCTGCGTGCTCAACGCAGCCGACTTCGACTACACGTTTGTCGATGCCGGCCTCGTCGATACGGAGATCGATGTGGGATCGGTCGACGTCAGCGGCGATGGGATCGGCATTAACGGCTCGATCGGCGTGTCCGACAACCTTCACATCGTTGCCGGCTACAATGATCTGGACTACGACTTCGGCATCAGCGGCAGTACCTGGAATGTCGGCCTCGGATTCAATACCGACATCAACGATGATCTCGATTTCGTCGCCGATGTCACGTGGATCGACGCCGAGGTTGATACGGCGTTCGGCAGCGCCAGCGAGGACGGCTATGGCGTTAGCGGCGGCATTCGCGCCCACGTGGGCGAGAAGGTCGAGCTCGATGCCGGTCTGCAGTACGTCGACCTCGACGAGTCCGATACGGTGCTCAACGTCGGGGGCCGCTACTACTTCAGCGACTCCTTTGCGTTGAATGCCGGTCTTTCGGACGCCGACGCCGGCATGAGCTGGATGATCGGTATCCGCGCAGAGTTCGGCGGGCGCTAAAGAAGAAGATATCTAACCGGGCGCGCTCGCGCGCCCGGCTCTTTTTTGCCCTGCCCCGTACGGGGCGCTGTCGCTCCAATAACCCCACGCGTGGCTCCGCCACCGTCTCGGCATGACCCCGGTTCGGAGCAACGCGCACCGCGCAAGTGTATGCGCGGTCTTGGCGACGACTCCGCGGTGCAAGCGGCGATGATCGGTTGCCCAAACGACAAGGTCCGGGTCGAAGACGCAGTACCCGCCGTTGCCGTGGATGCGCCAGACGAGCTCGGAGTCCTCGTTGCACGCTAAGGCAAGGTCGAATCCATCGACGGCAAGAAAAGCACGTGCCGAAACGAGCAGATTGGAGCCGCTCGCCGCCGGTAAGCCCAAAGCGTGCAGCAATCGTTGGCCGCGCGCAAACCACTGGTAGTAGCGGCGGTACTCGTCGCGCGAGAGTTTCGGCCCATAGGCGAGATCACAGGCAGGCAGCTCTGCGACGCGGGCGAAGTAGCCGGTGTCGAAAGCGACGTCGGCATCGGTGAACAACAACCACGGCGTCCTGGCATGCCGTGCGCCCAGCTGGCGCGCCTCGGTAAGGCCGCTCGCGCGTAGGATCACTCGAGTTCGGCGCGGCCGTTCTCGCCGTACAATCGCCGGCGTCGCGTCCGTGCTGGCGTCGACGACGACGAGCGCGACCTCTTCAGGGAGTGAATTCAGGAATCGCGAGATATTCCGCTCTTCGTTACGCGTCGGTACGACGACGGTGACGTCCGCGAGGCTTGGCATGCGTTGACCCTCGGCAACGGCAAGTGCCGGCACCTTACCAAAACAGCGTTACATCCATATTACGAAGGCGTATACTTAGCCTACAGGCTAATAAACGGGGGTGGGACTCATGCTCACGTCACTCTGCATCTACCGCGTGAAGAAAGGATCCGAGAAAGCGTTTCGCGGACTACTTGCGAAGCACTGGCCAACGCTGCGCCGCGTAGGCCTCGGCGGAGACGCTCCATCGACGGTCTTTCAAGGGACAGACGACGACGGCCAACCGGTTTTCGTCGAGCTCTTGAATTGGAAGGACGACGATGGCCCGGGCAGAGCTCACGAGATTCCAGACGTCATGGCCGTATGGGAGCCTATGGGCAAGCTGTGCGAGACCCGCAAAGGACGGCCAGCCATGGAGTTCCCGCGTGTCGAGCGAATCGAGATCCCCTTCGAGCGCTAAACGACGACTCGCCGATTACGACGCGGTCTTTACGGCTCTCGACAGCCCCGTCCGGCGCCGGATTCTGCTGATTCTCCATTTTCGCGGCGGGCGGATGACCGCCGGCGAAATCGCGGATCGCTTTTCCTGCGCTTGGCCGACGACTTCGCGGCACCTCCGCAAGCTCGAGGACTCGGGGCTTGTCACGGTCACGCGGTCGGGTCGTGAATGGATTTACCGCTTGAACCGCAAGCGCCTCGCGATCGTCGGCGAGTGGCTCGATTGGTTCTCGCGATCGACGGCGGACGGCTAGAAAGCGCCGCACGTCTCAACGACGCAGTGTCGCGCGGGATTGTCTACGGACTCGATCGCGCAATGCCGGCGGTATCGCCGAACTCGCGTCCTGATTCGGTGACGGCCCCGATCAAGTGCCCCGCCGGTCGCCCGTCTTTGAGCGGGTTGGTCTTCAACGTAATCGAATCGCCTTCCTGCCAGAAGTTGGGTGAGACACCAACCCGTCGCAACCGCGGCGGCGCGTCGAGCTCGAGGCCCCATTCCGTGAATGTGCCGTCGTAGTTCGCGACGTTGACATAGAGCCACGAGTGCGGGTTGACGTAGTCGAAGCGCGTCACCGTGCCTTTGAGGGTTAGCACGATCTCTGGATCGAACATCGCTCCGGAGTGATGCGCTGCGGCGGAGCCGCCGACCACGATGAGCACGAGCGTGGTCGCGCCGAACAGCATTCTCTTTC
>DATBLZ010000010.1:0-21353 GCA_036555065.1 Gammaproteobacteria bacterium | reverse complement strand
TCGAACCTCCTCGACGAGGAAGCGCGCCGGCACACGTCCCTCGTCAAGGACGTCGCGCCGTTACCTGGTCGCAACTACGCCGTCGGCGTGCGCGCGATGTTTTGACACTCGACTCGGGAGAGCGCGGCGCGGCGAAAGGAGCCGTACTACCGAGCTGCCAAGCCCTCGTAGACGAGTGCCTCGAACCCGACGAGCGTGGCGATGGCCTCCTCGTCGTAGAACGGCAGGTATTGCATGAGCAGCACGCCGCCGATGCCGTTCTCGGGATCGATCCAGAATTGCGTGTTGAATATGCCGGCCCAGCTCAGGCTGCCCGGCGCGCGCTCGTCGTCATCGGCATGCGCGCCCGTGATCTGGAAGCCGAGGCCGAATCCATCGCGGCCGGCGCCGAGAGGAAAAGCCCGTGCCAGCAAGGGGAGGGGCTCGTCTTGGAGCTCGACACGAATGTTGACGAGCTGATTGCGGCTCATTTCGGCGAGCGACTCGGGCGCGAGCAGCCGCATGCCGCCGGGCGCCCGCCCGTGATTGAGCACGAGCTGAATGAATTTGGCGTAGTCGGGCGCGGTCGAATAGAGCCCGCCGTCGCCGCTCACGGCGGAACGTACCTCCGCGGGGACCGGCGCTTCGACGAGACCGTTATCCGTCATGCGGTGCACGGTGACGACGCGCTCGCGCTTGGCGTTCGGCACCGCGTAAGCCGTATCCGTCATGCCGAGCGGACCGAGAAGCCGTTCCTCGAGGAATACGTCGAGCGTTTGGTCTTCGATGCGCTCGAGCACGCCGCCGACGACGGCGATTCCGCCTGCGTATCGCCACTCGGTGCCGGGATCGGTCAGTAGCGGCAGTGTCGACGCGTCGAAGCCCGGAGTTCCGCTCAATCGCGCGACCTTGGCGCTCGAGAACGGATACGACAGTCCCGAGGAGTGCGACAACAGCTGCCGAATCGTGGCCTCGCTCGCCGCGGGGCGCGTGGCATACGTCCCGGCTTCGGCGTTGAAATCGATCATGACGGGCTTCGTCGCGAATTCGGGCACGTACTTGGAGATCGGGTCGTCGAGGCTGAGCTTGCCCTCCTCGACGAGCAGCATGATTCCCGCGACCGCGACGGGTTTCGTCATCGAGGCGATGTTGAAGATCGTATCGAGCGACATCGGCGTGCCGGCAGCGACGTTGCTAAGCCCCGCGGTATGGCTGTAGATCACGCGGTTCTCATCCACGACGAGAGCGACCAAGCCGGGAATCTTGGTTTCAGCAACCGCGCGGTCGAGGTAGGCGTCGGTCGCGGCCGAGTTCGTAATCTCTTGCGCCGCAAGCGCGGGCCCGATGAGCACGAGCAATGCGGCGCTGCCGAACAAAAGGGCTGCGCGCATGCGCGTTAACGTGTTCATGAGAGGATTGTAACGTGTCTTGCGCCGTTGCCTCACGCTGATTGATGACCCTGCTTGCGCGGCTCTAACCCGCGTCCTGAAAGGTTTTGTATCGGTATCCTTTCTGTGCCGCAACGGTAACTCCATTGACACTTGGGCTCGCGCACCCAAGGATGGGCGGTTATGAAAGCCAAACTCAACAAACGGGCGTCTGCTCAAAAGCTCGACGCCGAAATCACCCGGGAATTCGACGGTCAAGGCGTTCGCCAGGCGCTGTTGGCGGCATTGACGGTGCTCTATACGAAGTGTCCGCACGTCACGCTGCCGCAGCTCTTGGTGGGACTCGAGATCCTGATTGCCGAACGGAACGGCGATCCGCACACGCTGGTGTCACTCGTCAGGAAGCTCGGCATGCCTTTCTCGACGGCTTCACGCGTCGTCTGGTCGCTGACGCGTGACGGCGGCGATCTCGGCATCATCAAGTACGAGCGACATCCCAAGGATCGGCGCAAGAAGTACCTGATCATGGATCCCGACAATGTGCCGCGCGACATGCCGCGTGCAATCACGCGGGCCATGATCGATTACTACGGCGACTCGGTAAAGAAGCTCCAGCGCGCATAGCCGGCCTCAGCGGCGCGCGCCGCAGTGTGCCAAGAACGGGCATACGTGCGGAGTTCGGCAATGCGGGCCTACGGGCACTTGCGGCTCGTTGTGCGCCTCGAGCGTCGCGCGCGCCGCGGCGGCGAGCGCGCCCATCGCCGTCCGTAGCTTGCCGACTTCGCGCGTCACGTTGCGCTCGATGAAGAACCGCGAGTAGTCGCCGTTGCCCGTGTCGATGAACCCGCTGTCGACGTGCGCGATCACGACGTCCGCGACGCGCAGGCCGAGCCCGTCGAGCGCCCACGCCTGAATCGCGCAGTCGGTCAAGTGGTGGCTCTTGACCTCGGTTGCCGATTTCACCTCGACGATTCGCAACGTTCCGCGCGAGCGATCGAGCACGTCGACCTGAAGCGTGACGCCGGCGTATTCGAAAGTCGCATCGAAGATCGGCTCCGTACCGCCTGTAGCGACGAGCTCCCGAGTCGCGGCGATCGCGGCGCGCAGGCCGCGCTCGGGAGCGATGTGTTGGCCCGGGCCGTAGACTTGGTGGGCGCGGGTGCGCGCGAGACGGCCCCTCGCGAGCGCAGCCTCGTCGACTGCCGCGGGGTCCTCGAGCTCCGGACGGTACTGCGAGAGCCAGAGCTTGCGCGCGCACTGCGCATGCGCGAGCAGCCTCGTCTTCGACAATGTGACTGGGTGGGCCATGCGGGCGGCATGATACGGTTATTGGGTATGGGTGGGCGACGTTGATTTGGCAATGCCCCGCTGACGCCGTGGCGGCGCTGGTTCTCGCGCACGGCGCCGGTGCCGGCATGCGGCATCGCCACATGCAGGCGCTTGCCGACGCCTTCGGCCGCGCCGGCCTCGCGACGCTGCGATTCGATTTTCCATTCATCGAAGCCGGCAAGAAGCACGTCGATTCGCAAGCCGTCGCGACGGCGAGCATTGCCGCTGCGTTTGCAAGCACGGTCGCGCGCACGACGTTGCCGGTTTGGCTCGGCGGGCACTCGTTCGGCGGGCGCATGGCCTCGCACGCCGTGGTCGATCGGCAGCTGACACCGCGCGGGCTCATCTTCTGCTCGTTCCCATTGCACGCACCAGGCAAGCAGGGAATCGAGAGGGCGCGGCACCTTGCCCAGATTCGGGTGCCGATGCTGTTCTTGTCCGGAACACGCGATACGTTCGCCGCGCGCGAGCTGCTCGAGCCGCTCGTCGCCGGCCTCGCGGCGGGTGGGAGCGTCGTGGCCGGTGGGAGCGACTTCAGCCGCGACTGCCGCGTGCACTTTCTCGATACGGCCGACCACGGCTTTCGCACCTTGAAACGCGAGCGCGCGAGCACCGAGGACGTCTACGACGAGGCCGCTCGCGCCGCCCGCGCGTTCATCGGTCGGCACTCGCGGGACGCCCTTACGATTGCGCGAGCGCGGCCGCGAGGTCGTCGAGGTCGGCGGGGCTCAACTTGGGGCTGAAGTGGCGCACGCGCTCGACGAGGTCCGTGGTCTCGAGATAGTCGCGCGCGCACGCGGCATGAATGAAGCCCGAGGGCTGGAATCGATACTCCTCGAAGAACACGAGCGCGATTCGCCAACTATCCTTGGCGATGAGCTCGCGACAGTGTCGACATCGTGCTCGCGCGGTCGGCGCGCGATCCGCGCCGGTCACGCGCGGCAGGCGGCGGTGCGCGATACCGAATTCAGCGGCGGCCTCGAGCTCGCTCGCGCGCCCGACCGCGGCGCGCGCGCCGGCGTCCATGCCGCGCAGCGCCTCGAGCAGGGACTCGGGGCGCTTGTAGGCAGCGCAGAGCAAGTGAAACCACAGCGTCATCTCGCCCTCGCCGAAGGCGTTCGGCAACCGTTCGCCGAACCGGAGCTCCCCTTTGGCGATCGCTTGATCGCAGCCGCGGCACTTGGCGCGGCCCGACGCGGCGGCTTCGATGACGTGCGGCATGGCTCTGGCGGCCCTTATGTGAAGCGACTCGCAGACGTCGGCGTCTGTCAACGCCATCATAGCTCGCGCGTTCATGTCTCGGAACGGAGCTTCGTTATGCGCAACATCGACCCCGCGAAGGCTGTGGCAGCCGCGGCGCTAATGGCTGCGTTCGTCGCGTTGCTGCCGAATCGGGCGCGCGCCGATGGCCTCATCGTGAGTGCTGGGACCGAAGTCGACGACGAGAGCGGATATCTTCTCTACGCCGGCGTCGGCGGCAACTTCGCCGAGCGGACCTCGTGGGACCTCGCGGCCGGGCACGCCGACACGTCGCGGGACTTCACGAGCTTGACGACGACGTCATACGACTTCGGCGTCCGCCATGACTTCGGGAGCGTTGCCTTGCGATTCGGCATCGGCGGTTGGGAGGACAGCGATCTCGTAACGACCGAAAAGCTTGCAGCCGCGCTCGATTTTCACGGCGAAGGATGGTCGTTCGCGCTGCAGAGCGAGTTTCGCGACAGCGCTTTCGAGCCTTTCGACATCGATCGGACGATCACTCTGCGCGATGGCACGACCTACACGATCACGGCGCGTGCCGACTGCGACATCGACGACACTGGCTTGGGCGCGCGCCTGCGGCTCTCGAACGACTCTTGGGCTTGGACGCTCGGCAGCATGAGCTACGACTACGACGATCCCGAGTGCGGGTTCAACTTGCGGGCGCTCGATTTCCTGAGGCGCTCGACGCGCGATGAGTTCATTCAATTCGCCGACCGGCTCACGACGGTCCTGTCATATGCGGCCGGCACGAACCTGATTGCCGAAAACTCCTTTCTCGATTCGCGCCTCGGCACGAGCTTGAGCTACACGGGAGCGATTCGAACCTACAACGTTTACTTCGATCACCTCGAGGAGGCCTTCTTCGGCCTCGCGTCCGACACGCTCAGCGGCGGAATGACGTTCCCGGTCGGCAAGGCGTACGAGCTCGAGCTCTACGTCGGCGTCACCGAGAGCGACGCATTTTCGAACATCGCATTTCTCGGTCTCTCGATGCTGTTCGTGCGCTAGATCGCTTCTTGTAGGACAGACTAGAGCACGGCCGCGAGCCGGGCGAGGCTCTGCGGCAAATCGGCGACTTCCGTAAAGAGGCCCGCGAAGGGGTCGGCCTTCTGCTTCGCGAGCAGCGGCGGCGCGGTCCGCAAGTTGTACTTGTGCATGTCGAGCCGGGCCGTCACTTGGCTCCAGTTGAGCGGCATCGATACGGTCGCGCCCGGCACGGGCCGCACGCTGTAGGGCGCTACGAGCAGACGCCCATGGCCGTTCTGCAGGTAGTCGACATAGACCTTCCCGTCGCGCGCGTCGAGCTGACGTGCGACAGTCGAAATCTCCGGCAGCTCCTTGACGACGCAGTTCGCGAGGAGCTCGGCGAACGAGCGGCTTTGCTCGTGCGTGCACTGCCCACCGAGCGGGATCAATACGTGCAATCCCGTCGAACCGCTGGTCTTGATGAAATGCGGCAGCTCTACGCCTGAGCAGAGCTTGTGGATCGCGCGCGCAACCTCGACGACGTGCGCGAACGGCGCGCCTTTCGGATCGAGATCGAGGATGCACCAATCGGGATGTTGCAGCGACGTCGTCCGGCTCGACCAGACGTGCAGCGGAATCGCCGCCATGTTGGCGATGTACGCGAGGCCTTCCTCGTTCTCGATGACGAAGTAGCGGATATCGCGCTCCGAGCCTTCGCTCCATAGCGTCTCGAGCCGGATCCAATCCGGCGCGTAATCGGGCGCGTCCTTTTGGTAGAAGGATTTTCCTTCGATGCCGTCGGGATACCGCGTGAGCACGAGCGGGCGATCGCGCAGATACGGCAGGAGGTAGGGCGCGACAGCGCGGTAGTAAGCGATGAGATCGGCCTTCGTGTAGCCTTCCTTCGGCCAGAACACTTTGTCCGGGTTCGTGATGCGGACAACAGGCGCGCTCTTCGCTTTTTCGTCCGGCGCCTCCGGCAGCGGCTTCGCTTCGCCGGGCAGCCAGCAGTCCTCGGGATTCTTGTCGGTGCGAATCCCTTTGAACGTGGGGTGGCGCAGGCGCCCGTTGGCGCTGCGCTCCTTGAACTGCACCTCAACGACGAGCGCCGGCGTGACCCAACGACCGCCTTTCTCGTCCTCGGCGCCGTGCGGCTCGGCGCCTTTTGGGGCGACGGCGAGTTTCTCGCCGAGCGTTTTGAGCGTTGCATCGTCGAAGCCGCCGCCGACGCGGCCGGCGTAGGTCCAGCCGTCGGCGCCGCGCTGTGCGAGCAAGAGCGCGCCGAAGCCCGTGCGTCCCGCCTCAGGCGGCGTATAGCCGATGACGGCGAAATCGTCGCTCGAGCGCGCGCTGACCTTTATCCAATCGGCGGAGCGCTTGCCGACGTAAGTCGAAGCCGCGCGCTTCGCGACGATGCCCTCGAGCCCCATGCTCCCGAGCTTCGCGAACATCGCTTTGCCCTCGGTGGCGATGTGCTCGGAGACGCGAATCGGGCCGACGCTCGGCAGGAGCTCGACGAGCAAGCGTTTGCGCTCCAGCAGCGGCAAATTTCGCAAATCGTAGTCGCCGAAAAGCAGCAGATCGAATGCATAGAGAGTCGCGGGCCACTGCACTGCCGCGCGGCCGATGTCGAGCTCGCGCGTGAGCCGCCCGCGTTGCTGCAGACCCGCGAAGCTCGGCAATCCTTCCGCGTCGTGAACGACGATTTCGCCGTCGAGCAAGAAATGCTCGTACGGCAGTGCCTCGAGGACTTCGGCAATCTCGGGAAAGACGCTCGTGAAGTCGTGAGTGTTGCGCGAGAGCAGCCGAACTTCGCCGCGTTCCTTGCCGGCAAGCAGCCGGTAACCGTCGTACTTGATCTCGAATACCCAGTCGCGATGCGAGAACGGCTCGCCCGGTGTCGCGAGCATCGGCCGCACGTCCTTGAACGGCACATTCGCTTTCTTCGCGCCGGCTTTCGCGCAGAGCTTCGCGAGCGCGGCCGCGACATCCTCGGCCGCGGCAATTTGCTCGACGGTGCGGCCCGAGAGGACCGAATCGTCGGGCGGATGAGCGGCCTCGCCCGTGCGCACGCAATTGTCGCGCTCCTTGATCAGCAACCAGTCCTTGGGACTGCGCTTGGTTTTCACCAACGTGAAGCGGCCGCGGAGCTTGTAGCCGAAGAGATCGAACAAGAGCTTGCCGCTTGCGAGCCCTGCGCTGAAATCTTTAACGGCTTCGAATCGGCCGCGATCCCAGACGATGACGGCGCCGGCGCCGTAGTTCCCTTCGGGGATCGCGCCTTCAAAGTGGATGTAATCGACGGGATGGTCTTCGACGTGGACCGCGAGGCGCTTGTCGGCGGGGTCGAGAGACGGTCCCTTCGGCACGGCCCACGAGACGAGCACGCCTTCATGCTCGAGTCTGAAGTCATAATGCCGGCGCGTGGCGGCATGCAGCTGCACGACGAACCGGGAAGCGGGGGCGGTCCCGCCGCCGAAGGGCTCCGGTGTTGAGTCAGCCTTCCGCTTTTCGCGATAAGTCGCTAATTTCTGGCTATTTTTCGTTGCGACCATGGAAATGAGGATATATGATCCGCCAATGGCTGCGCGACCCTTAGGCTCTGCCACGATAGCGTTCGGGCTCGTCTCGATCCCCGTCAAGCTCTACTCGGCCGCGGAATCGGCGGCAACGGTGAGCTTCAATCAAATCGACCGCCGCGACGGCGCGCGCGTCAAGCAACAGCTCATTTCCTCGAAGACCGGCGAGATCGTTCCCAAAGAGGAGATCGTCAAAGGCTACGAGTTCGCCAAAGACCAATACGTGTTGTTCACGAAGGACGAGATCAAGGCGCTCGAAGTCGCTGCCACGTACATGATCGACATCAACGAGTTCGTCCCGGACGGTTCGGTCGAGCGCATCTTTTTCGACAAGGCCTACTACTTGGGCCCCGATAAAGGCGGTGCGCGCGCCTACCACTTGCTCGCGGCAGCGCTCAAAGCCACGAAGCGCATCGGCGTCGGCCGGTACGCGGTTCGCGGCCGGCAGCACTTGGTCATGGTGCGGCCGAAAGAAAACGGCCTCATGCTCGAGCAGCTGCACTTCGCCGACGAGGTCCGCGCGTTCAGCGAGGTACCGCTCGAGGAAGTCGACGTCAAATCGGCGGAGCTCGAGCTCGCGAAGCAGCTCATCGCGCAGGGTGCGCGCGAGAGCTTCGATCCGAAGAGCTATCGCGACGAAGTGCGCGACCAGATCATGGGGCTGATCCAGAAAAAGGTCGAAGGCGAGGACATCTCGATCGCGCCGACCGAGAAGGTCGAGCACAAGATCATCGATATCATGGAAGCGCTCAAAGCGAGCTTGAGCGCATCTGACAAACGCAAGCCCGCGCAGAGCATCGACGCCGACGCCGAGAAGGCCAAGAAGCCCGCCAAGAAGAAACGCGCCGGTTGACGTTTGGACGTGCGTGAGTACTCAACTCGAGAAGTCACCGACCTCACGGGGCTGCCCGAAGCTCTGATTCGCCGCTGGGCGCGCGCGCGGCTCATCACGCCGAACAAAGATCTCCAAGGTCGCTGGCGCTACTCGTTTCAGGATCTGGCGCTCTTGCGCACCGCGGGCAAGCTGCTCAAAGCCCATCTATCGCTGAACCGAATCACGCGCACCTTGCGCACGGTTCGCAAGCAGTTGCCGTCGGGCCGGCCGCTCTCGGCCGTGCGCATTCTCGTCACGGGTAGGCAGGTCGTCGTCCGCGACCGGCTCGCCTCGTGGGAGCCGGTGTCGCGTCAGGGAACTCTCGATTTCGACGTCCAGAAGCTCTCGCAGGCGGTCGCGCCGCACATCCCGCGGCGGTCGCGCGAGGAGCTTAAGAAGGCCGCGCCTAGCGCCGAAGGTCTTTATCAAGCGGCCCTCGACCTCGAGCTCGCGGGGCGCGGCGCCGAGGCGCGCGATGCGTACGAAGCGGCGCTCGAGCGCGATCCCGAGCTCGTGAGCGCGCGCATCAACTTGGGACGTTTGATGCACGCGGAGAACCGCGTCACCGAGGCCGAGGTGCTTTATCGCGCCGCGCTCGCGCAGGATCCCAAGAGCGCGCTCGCGGCCTTCAACCTAGGCGTTGCGCTCGAAGACCAGGGCGCCGCGGAGGCCGCCGTCGAAGCCTACGAAAGAGCGCTTGCGATCGAGGCTAACTATGCCGATGCGCATTTCAATCTGTCGCGCCTGCTCGAAGCCAAGGGCGACGCGCGCGGCGCGCTGCGCCACCTGAACACGTTCCGCCGACTGCTGCAGCGAGGCTGAGGGCTAACGCCTGCGCGACCAATTGTGGGAGCGGCTTAGCCGCGATCGAGCGCAATCATCCGTTCCG
Organism: Gammaproteobacteria bacterium; assembly: GCA_036555065.1. Taxonomy (GTDB): domain Bacteria; phylum Pseudomonadota; class Gammaproteobacteria; order Steroidobacterales; family Rariloculaceae; genus DATBLZ01. The sequence continues at coordinate 12,086 of DATBLZ010000010.1, read as the reverse complement.
CATACTTCGGCCCCGCCGCTTCGTCCTCGTGCTTGAAATACATGAACGCCTGCTCGAACGGCGCGCAGCGCGCGCGCCACGTGCGCAGCGCATCGTCGGAGTAATCGGGTGCGCGCATCCGCAAGTAGGTCCAGCGCGCGGTCCTAATCAGCTCGGGCGGCACCGTGCCGTCATTGTCGGCCGTGACCCAGGCGGCGCCGTGATCCTCGAGCAGCTTGTGAACGGCGGCATCGTTCCACGACGCATGCCGGAACTCGAACGCGACACGGAGCGCTTGAGGAACGAGCTTGAGAAACGCCGCGAGCTTCTCGACGCCGACGCGCGCATGCGGCGGCAGCTGCACGAGCACGGCGCCGAGCCGCGACCCGAGTGTTGCGACGGCGCCGAAGAAAAGACCGGCGTCCTCGGCGCAGTCCTTGAGCTGCTTGACGTGCGAGAGACGGCGCGGCGCTTTGACGGCGAAGCGGAACGTCTCCGGAACTTTGGCGGCCCACGCCTCGAGCATGCTCGGCCGCGGCATGCGATAGAACGTGTTGTTGATCTCGACCGTCGGCAGGCGCGTCGCGTAAAAACCAAGCATCTCGTCGGCGGGCAGCTTCGCGGGATAGAAGGGCCCCTTCCACTCCTTGAACGAGAAGCCGCTCGTGCCGCAGTAGAGCTGCATGCGCGGCAATGTACCAAAGATCGCGGCTAAAGCCGCTCCCACAGGAGTCGAACTGCTCCCAGAGGGGGACTTGCACTAGGTCGGCTGCAGCAGTGCCTCGAGCCGGTCGAGATCGTTGATCACGCGCCAGGTGCCGCCGCTCTGCTCGACGCGCCGGCGCCACGCTTCGAGGCGATCGAGGTATTCGCGCGGGTCGACGTTGTCGCTGCGCAGCTTCGTGACGTTCAAGGCTACGACCTCGAAGTCCGCGAGCGGCAGGTCGAGGTCGCGGACGTAGCCCTGCTGCAGATCTTCCTTGAGGTCTGAGAAGATAAACACGGTCTTCCGGCCCGGGGCCTTCTCGTTCAGGAACTCGATAGCCTGCAGCAGACCGCCGGTGATATCCGTGTACTGCGACGATTCGACGTGATCGAGAAAGCCGCCGACGGTCTCGGCGAATTGGCGTTTCTGCATGTTGGCCGTGCTCGGCCGATCATCAAGCGTAACTTTGGCGATAATGTCGCGCTCGCTGAAGCTGCCGGTGTCGATGCGCGCTATTGCGAACGAATCGGTCGGCTCGAGCCGCGAGAGCGTGAAGAGGATGATCTGCTCGGCTTTGTCGAGCTCTTGGTTGTAGGTGCCCGAGGTGTCGAGCAGCAGGTAGACGCCCGTGTTGTGGGCGGTCGACGTCCCGCAGCTCGTCGCGGCCAAAGCCGCTCCCGCGAACGCCGCCGCTCTCGCCATCGCGGCTAAGGCCGCTCCCACAGTCCGTGTCGTCCGCGTGGTCATAGGGTGATCTCCGCAGGATTCTTCTCGCGGCGCTTGCCGACTCCGCCGTCACCGGGCTTGCGCCACATCGACTCGACCCAAAGGGGCATGAAGATCGGAATGTCGTAGACGCGCACGAGCGCGCGGCCCGCGTGCGTGAAGAGATTCCCGATGAGCCCGAGCGTAAGACGCAGGAAGCGCAGCGTGCCGATGCCGATCAAGCCAATGACCGTACGCAGCGAGTGCACGAACGTCTCGAGCGGAATGGCCACGAAGACGAGCGCGAACGGCAGCGTGAAGCCCATGCCCATCTGCGCCGCCGTCGTGATCCAGACATACTCGCTCGCCGCGACAGCCTCGCCGCCGCGCAAGAGAGCCGAAGTCGCGAGCTCGTCTTGCATCAGAATCTCACGCATGTAAGCGAGGCCCGCCTCGACGGACGCGAGCAGAAACAGGATCGTGAATGTGACGCCTATCATGCGCACGCGGACTTTGTCCGGCAGCGCGCCGATGACCGGAAAGAGCCGCGTGATCCGCATGGACTCCATGAGAAAGAGACCCATCGAGATCTCGACCATGATGATCACGAGTGCAGCGATATCGGCGGTGCGAAAGTCGCCGATGAAGCTCGTGCCGCCGACCATCTCGGCCATGGGGCGCGCGATCAGCGAGAAATTGATCGCCGCGCCGCCGATGGCAACACCGAGCACGAGCGCCGACACGAAGAACTGCACGAGCGACGATGAGGAGAGCACTTGAACGGCGCGATCCGTGCCGCGCACGAGTTCCTCGTACTCGGCGATGTGACGGTCGATCGAGCGCGAGCGCTCGAGCAGCGTGTCGATGTTCTTGCCGATATGATTGAGCGTCTGCTGAATTCGGCGCCAGTGCGGCAACATTTTCTGGAGCACCGTGTGCCGACGTTGGCTTGCCGCGCGATAGTCGGCCGTGACCTCGTCCTGCGCCTTGACGAGCGAAGTGTGGATGTCGCTCAAGATCGGCCCGACGGACTCGTCCCTGCCGACATTGAGCTTCGCGACGGCCTCGACGGCCTTGACCCAGCCGGGCGGCGAAGGCGGGACCTCGGCCGCAGCCGCATGGTCCTCCTCGATGCGCGTGATCGCCTCGCCCAACGTCCGCTGCAGGCCTGGATAGCCTGCGAGGTCCTTGTGCACACTGTCGGCGACGCGGTCGAACTCGCGCTCGATGATGCGCTCTTTGGCTTCGCGCCCGGCCGCGAGCAGCACCTCGTGGTTGCGTGCCATGAGCCGCTGCTCGCCCGAAGAGACGGCCTGCGCGGCGTAGCGCGCGGCCTCGTGCAGCGCCTCGCACACGGTCAGGATGACATTGTGCGCCGAGCCGCGCGCGAGATAGAGCACGGCGATACCGAGAATGATCAGTAGCACCGCGGAAAGCGCGGGCAACGGTGTGATCGCGAGAAGAGACTGGAGTGACATGATCTTTCCTCCGATCGCGCGGCCGAGGTTGGCGGGGAAAGATCGATGCGGGCGGAAACGCCGGATGCGTTCTGGCAACCCCGCTGTCGTAGGTTTCCCCGTAGACCGGTGGCTTTGCGACCCTTCCTTTCGAAAGGTGTGCCTTTTTCAGAGCAGGGAAAGGATCGCGCCGCGGTGCGGCGCTGTCAATCTGCGTGCGACTTTATGTCAAGGAAATAGTGTGCGCGCTTACTCATAACAGCAACAGCGATGCGAGTCCGAGGAAAATCAGGAAGCCCATGCTATCGGTGATCGCGGTCAACAGAATGCTGCTGCCCATGACGGGATCGCGTCCGAGACGCGCGAGAACGAGCGGGCAGAGCACGCCCGCGACTGTCGCGACGAGCATGTTGAGCAGCATCGCGAGCGCCATGACGCCCGCAAGTTGCCACGACCCGTAGAGCAGCAGCGTCGCGGCGGCCATGACGAGGCCCCAAAGCGCGCCGTTCATCACGCCGATCGCAAGCTCCTTGCGCAGCAAGAACACCATGTTGCCGGCGCTGAGCTGCGACAACGCGAGCCCGCGGATCACGAGCGCGACCGTTTGGTTTCCGGTGTTGCCGCCGATGCTCGCAACGATCGGCATCAACGCGGCAAGCGCTGCCAGCTGCGCGATCGAGCCTTCGAACGCGCCGACGACGCGCGAGGCGAGGAACGCCGTCAAGAGATTGAGCCCGAGCCACACCCAACGCTTGCGCCCGCTCTGCCAGATCGGCGCGAAGAGGTCCACGTCCTCGCTCAAGCCGACCTGGCTCAGCGATTGTTTGAAAGTGCTCTGCTTGACGCGATCGAGAACGTCGTCGACCGTCAACGTGCCGACGACCTGACGGTGCTGGTTGACGACAGGTGCTGAGATCAGATCGTAGCGCTCGAAGGCTTGCGCAGCGTCGTCGATCGAGTCGCTCGTCAAGAACTGGACGGCGTCGCGGTTCATGACGTCGGCGACGAGTTGAGTGCCGGCGCCGACGAGCAGCCGGTCGAGCGGCAATACGCCCTGCAGCACGTTGTTGCGATCGACGACGGCAAGCGACGTGAACGGCGTCGGCAGGCTCTTTTGGCGGCGCAATGCCGTGATAGCCTCATCGAGCGTGACGTCGGCGCGGATGGTCACGAGCTCGAGCTGCATGAGCCCACCGACGCTGCCCGGCGGGAAGGACAGCACCGATTCCACTTGCGTGCGCTCGGCCGTGTCGAGCTTCGCGAGCACCGTGTCGACTTGGCTGTCGGGAAGCTCTTTGACGAGCTGGGCAAAGTCCTCCGATTCGAGCTGCCGGCCGAGCGCCACGAGCTCGGGCTCGTCGATCAGCGTCACGAGCGAGGCGCGCACGGGCCCTGCGAGCTCGAGAAGAACGGCTCCACGGCGGTCGCGGTTGATGAGCTGCCAGGCGGCAACGCGTTGGTCGTGGCGCAGCGCCTCGAGCACGAACGCGGCGTCGGCCGGGTGCATGCGATTGAGCTTTTTCTCGAGCTCCGCCGCGTGCTGGCGCTCGACGAGCGCCTGCGCGAGCTCCTGCTTCGGCGTCGCCGAGCGCGCGAGCAGCTGTTTGACGAGCGCCTGGCGCTCGAGAAGCTGGGTCACCTCTCGAAGCGTGTCCTCGAGAGGCTTGTGTTGGGTGGGCCGCGGGTCGCTCATCGGTTGCCAAGCTCGAAACGGAAGCCGATGAGGAGCCCCTCGCCGCCGAGATCGACGTCGTCGACCGTCGCCTCGAAATCCTGCGCTTCGATGAAGAGATAGGTTCTCTTCAGCGCGCCCGTGTCGTCGGCCGGCGGATCGACGCGATTCATCGAGATCTCGACGCCCACGCGGACGCTCAGCCCGCTGCCGGTCGTGCCGTCGCGCTCGCCTTGGAGCTCGATGTCCTGCTTGTAGTACGCGCGGGCGATACCGATGCCGGCGTACGGCACGAAGAGCTGGTTCGAGTTGCGCTCGAGGCGAAACTTCGCGAACACGTGGGCGGGCCAGAGCGTGTACTCGACGGGCGCGCCGGGTCCGCCCGTCGAAGGCAACCGACCCCTGCCGTTGTCGTGCAGGTATTGCGTTTCGGCGTCGATTTCGAGCCAAGGCGAGAATCGGTAGCCGAATGCGACGCCGTAGTATCCCGTGTCGTCGTCGCCATAGAACTGTTCATATTCCTCGAGCGCCGGCCGGATGTGGCCGGCTTTGAGCTCGACCATCCAGCGTCCGGCGCCGATGTCCGGATCGTCCGCTGCGTTTGCGAGCGGTGGCAGCAAGAGCGCTGCGGCAACGGCCGCGCGCAGCGTCGGCCGCTGCTCATGCATGGATCACCGCATTTCGTGACGTGCGCCGCGGGCGCATAAAGGCGGCAGCGCAGAGCGCGCAAAGCAGCACCGCGACTGCGAGCTTGGCCGACCACGCGGACCTGAGCATGAAGAGGGCAACGGCGACGAGCGGCGTGAGCGCGGCGCGAACCGCAGGCTTCAAGCGCGGATGTGCATCGAGGTAACGTGCGAGCGGCGGGCTCAGCGCGTAGTAAGCGTGCACGAACGCAAGGCCAAGCGCATGAGTCTTGAGATACCGATCGCGGAAATCGCGCAGCACGAGCACCGCGGGCGCCGATTCGCCCGAGTATGCCGCAGTCGCGATGAAGCAGCCTTCGTCGGGCAGATCGGGCACGGGCGCCGTAACCTCGGGAATCCCGACGAGCTCGTTCGAAGCTGCGCTCACGCTCACGGGGCCGAGCGTGAGCGATTGCTCGGGCGAGAACGCGCTCTCGTTGCGGTTTTGGGTGTTGTCGCGCACGGTCACGGCGAGAAAATACTTCGGCGTCGTGATCGAGGCGACGGCGAAGCGGTACGTCACGCCGTTTTGCAAGCCCGTGACCGTAAATGTCGTGATGTTGCCGACGTCGATCTGATTTTCATTGACCGAAGCCCGCCCATAGAGCACGCGATAGGCCGTTGCCACCGGGGCGGCCGACCACGTCAACGCGATCGCGCCGTTCCTGGGTTCCGCGGACAGGAGGTTCGGCGGGCCGGCGTTGCTCGCGACGGGCATGAGGCCCGTGAGCGTGTACGTTGTGACGTTGCCGACGTCGATCGGCGAGGGCTGCGCGCCCGCGCCCGCGTCGGTGCCGGCGTACGGCGGGCCCGCAGCGTTCAGGCTGTAGTAGACGCGATAACCGCCGGGATTCGCCGAGTCGGCAACGAGGTAGCCGAGGTTCGCTTCCCACGTGAGGCGGATAGCGTACGGCGGGGGAGTGGTCGCGCTCGCGTTCGCTGCTCCGGGAAGGGGAACGGGAAATGGGCGCACGTCCGCGCGCGACCCGCCGTACGCGCCGAGGTCGGCAACCGTCGCGTCGATGCCATCGAGCCCCGTGCCCGCATCGATGCACGGTGAGCCCTCGCGCAAGTGAAAGTCGCCGTTCACGGCGCTCGCGAAGAGAGGATCGCCGATCTTGACGTTGGTACCGAGGCCCCGATCGACGCCGCCCTGCAGCAGATCGGCGTTGCGGAAGAAACAGTTGTACTCGATGTTGCCTTCGGGATTCGCGAGCCCCAGGTTGCTCACGGTGATGGTGTTCTCGGCGAAGATGTTGTTCGTCACCTGGGTCTCGATGGAGCCGCGGCGAATCGCAATGGCGTTCCGCCGAAACACGTTGTTCTCGGCATCGAGCGAAGAGATCGCATCGGCGTCGAGCGCCGCGGTTGCGGCGCCGTCGAAGATCGTGTTCGCGACCACGACGTCCATTGCGTTTTCGACGAGAATCCCGACGCGCGCATCGAGCAGCGTGAAGTTGGCGAGCACGACGTCGCTCTTGCCGACGATCGCGACCGTGGGTCCCGGTCCGGTCCCGGCGGGCCGCAAGAACGTGCGCGCAGCTTCCTCGCCACGCACCGTGATATCGCTCCGCAATGTGATGCTCTCCGTGTAGCTGCCGGCGCGAACGGTCACGGTCTCGCCGGGGGCCGCGGCGTTGATCGCCGCCTGGATCGTCGCGAAGTCGTCGGGCACGACGATCTGCGCGGTCGCAGCGCGTGCGGCGACGAGAACTCCGAGCAGCGTAAGGCCGACCGTGCTGCGGGGCATGGGTCCACCGATCGCGCTGTGCCGACTACAGGGCGCTGCGCAACTTCTCTTCGAGCTCGCCGCGCTCGAGAAGCTCGTAGTAGAACGACGTCGCGTCGCACGGCGGGCTCTCGAGGAGCTCGCGCGCATCGCCGCGCTGGGAGCCGCGCGTGCGCACGAGCGGCGCCGTGTAGGCGTCGTCGTAAATCGTCATCGTGCGCGCGAGCGTGAGCCCGTCTTCGGCGACGTTCCAGCGCTCGACGATGCGCGTGCCGTCGCCGCCCGTCATCGGGTAGCCCGAGCCGTCGAGCCAACCCGGCGCCAGGTGCGTCGTCTCGATGACGAGCGTCCGATCCTCCCAATGGCCCTTCGAGAAGCCCATCGACGTCAACGGCTGATCGGGCAACGCGTCGCGGCCGTCCATGTAGATGCGCCGCGGCGTGTTGTCCTGGAGAAAGACCATGAGGTAGTGCGTGCCCGCATCGACGATCTCCATCGGATACGGCGAGCCGAAGATGCGCGGTAAGCCCGCCGGCTGACAACGTAGAACGTGATCGTCGCCGTACCTACGGCCCGCATAGAGCGCGGCGGTCTCGGGTTTCATCGGCATGGGCTTCGGGTCGAAGTCATCGACGGTCGTGCGGAATTTGTAGCGGTTGTCCCAGTATCCGGAAATGTCGACGGCGTAGTCGTTGTGCGAGTACGTGTAGTCGATGTTCGGGTCCGCGGTCACCTCGGTCACCGTGGCAGGAGTCGCGCACCGGCCGAGCTGCCGGCCCGTATCGAGTGAGATGCACGTCGCATAGAGCTTCTTCGTTCCATCGCGCCCTAAGTTGCCGGTTGCGACGACGTGGTCGCCGGCCTGGATGGTCTCGGGCGTCCAATTCTCGCGCCGGTACGTCGGCAGATTGCCGGGCGGGTGCAGCGACCATTGCTCGACGCTGCCGTCGGGCATCTTCATGTCGATGTCGTACCGAATGTGCGGATTTGCCCACCAGACTTTCGTGACCGTCCCATCGACCTTGCCTTCGAGCGCGATGTCGAACTCCGAGGCGAAGGAATGGTGAGCCTGCACCTCGGCGCTGCCTGCAACCGCAAGCAGGGGCGCGACGAAGGCGAGACGCGTGAGTCTTGTCATTGGCCCTCCAGGGCTGGCCTCGATGCCGATAGTCTACTCGCGCCTATGGCCGCGCGGGTAGGATAAGGATCATGCCGACGATAAACGGCGACTTGGCGGTGCGCGTCGTCGTCGACACGACGCGCATGGAATGGACGGCGAGCCCGAGCCGAACGGTGGCCCGCAAGCGAGTTCATCTCGTCGGCCCCGCCGAAGAGGGTCAGGTCACGTCCGTGGTTCGTTACGAGCCCGGCTCGACATTCCCTGCGCACGATCACCCCGACGGCGAGGAGATCTTCGTGCTCGAGGGGGTCTTTTCCGACGAGCGCGGCGACTGGCCCGCCGGGACGTACCTGCTGAACCCCGAAGGGTTCAGGCATGCGCCGTACTCGCGTCCGGGGTGCGTGCTGTTCGTGAAGCTCAGGCAGTTTCCCGGCCGCAATCGCCGGTGCGTCGCGCTCGCGACGCCGATGCTTCCGTGGCAGCCGGGTGCTGCGTCCGGCATCGAGGTCAAGCCGCTCTACGCTCAAGCCGGGTTTGCCGACTCGGCGCGGCTCGAGCGGTGGGCCGCAGGCACCGCGGCCGGCCGCGTACGCTACGCCTCGGGCGCCGAGATCTTCGTCCTTGAAGGCGAGCTCAGGGACGAGACGGGTAGGTTCGGCGCCGGCACGTGGCTTCGCTTCCCCGTCGGTTCGCAGCACGCGCCCGCGACAATCCCGGGTTGCGTGCTCTATATAAAGGAGGGCGGGCTGGCCTATCTGTCGTCGGGTTGACGGCGTCGCTGCGCATTCCTTGTCGCCGTGTAACCATCGGCGCAGACTCCTTGTACTTGCAGATAACCAAAACGATCGAGGAGGCTTGTCATGCGATGGGAATTGCGTCTTCTGGCGGCGGGCGTGCTCAGTACGTTCTCCTTCACGTGCGCGCTCGCGCAGCAGGCAACCGGCTCGTTCGACCGGACCGTGACCGTCGCGGAGCCCGTTGCGCTCGACGTCACAACGGGCTCGGGATCGATCACGATCACGCGCGGCGCCGGAGGCCAAGTCGTCGTGCACGGGTCGATCCGCGTGCATACGGGCTCCGGGCGCAGCGCCGCGGAGGCCGAGGCGCTCGCGCGTTCCCTCGAGATGGATCCACCGATCGAGGTCGTGGGCAGCACCGTGCGCGTCGGCCATCTCGAGGAGGAGGACCGTCGGAACGTATCGATCACCTACGACATCTCCGTTCCCGCCGCGACGTCGGTCGTATCGCGAACCGGATCGGGCGACCAGAGCGTCTCGGAGCTCAGCGGTTCCGTCGATGCGCGCACGGGCTCGGGCGAGATCATCCTCGCCGGCATCGAGGGCGCGGTCGAGGTCAGCACGGGCAGCGGCGACATCAACGCCGAACGGATTGCGGGAGCGTTCAATGGCAGCACGGGCAGCGGGTCGATCACCCTCGCGCAAACGGCGAGCGGCGCCGTCGCCGTGGCGACCGGCTCGGGCAACGTGAGCGTGACCGGCGTCCAAGGCGCAGCGCGGGCGCGCACCGGCAGCGGCCGCATCGCGATCGACGGCGTGCCGGGCGGCCCATGGGACGTCGAAACGGGCTCGGGCTCCGTGCACCTTCGGGTCCCCGCGGACGCCGCGTTCTCGCTCGACGTGCGTACCTCATCCGGCTCGGTAGAAACGAGCCACGCCGTGACGATGGCTGGAACGATCGCGCGCGGCACGCTGCGCGGCGACGTCCGCGGCGGCGGATCGCTCGTTCACGTGCGTACGGGCTCGGGCAGCATTCGCGTGGAGTGACAGGCGCGCTCCGAGTGCTCCGCTGGCGTTTTGCTGCTTCCCGGTGGCATCGGGAGAAATCGGGCGTCCGAAAGCCGGCGACGCGGACATCGTCAGCGCCCGCCATTTAACTAACGCAGCGCTCACGTCGAACTGCATAGACTCCTCTCAGGCAAAAGAGGAGATGCAGCATGAACAAAACGACGCTGAGCGTCGCCGCGGCAGTCGCGGTTATCGTCCCCGTCTCGGCCATGGCCGAAGCTTCGAGCAACATTGGTTGGGTCAGCGAGTACATTTTCCGCGGCGTATTCCAGGAAGATTCGTCCGCTTATGGCGGCCTCGATTATTCGACGGACGCCGGCTTCTATATCGGCACATGGGGCGCCGACGTCGGCACGGGCCTCGAGACGGATTTGTACTTTGGTTTCGCCGGCGGCGACGACCTCACATGGAAGGTCGGCTACACGGGGTATTTCTACACCGACGACTTCGACGACACCTATCAGGAAGTCAACCTCGGCATCGGTATCGGAATCTTCGCGGTCGACGCCGCTGTCGGCCAATGGGACGGGTTCGGCAACTCGCAGGATTACGTATTCGCCTCGGCAACGCTCAGTCCCGAGAAGGGCCCGTACTACAAACTCGGCTCGTGGAGCGGCGACTATGCCGACTTACTCTTCGGCGGCAGCGCCGAGTACGTCGAGGTCGGTCACGTGTTCAGCCTCGAGGAATTCGGCGTCGACATCTCGATCGCAGCAACTTGGAGCGACGATCTCGTGGTCGGCGATTGGGACGATGGCGAGACCACGGGTGATTACGCTCTGGTCTTCGGCATCAAGAAGACGTTCGCAGTCGGCGAATAGGTAGAACGTACGTACTTTTCCTAACGCGGCGCTCACGAGCCGAGCGCTACTATTTGCGGTCGGAAGGATTTCTGCGGGGAAATGCGCATGAGCGCCATGGAATGGATCGGTTTATTGCTGTCACTTGCGCTCGCGATCTATCTCGTCGCGGCGCTGCTGCGGCCGGAGAAATTCGAATGACTTGGGTTTACCTGCTCCTCGGGATCGCAGTCTTCCTGGTTTTGTTCCTGTTGACCCACGAAGTCAAACGCTGGGAAAACTGGAGCTGAGAACGCACCTATGAACGCCATCGTGTTCGTGCTCTTGATCGTCGGCGGCACGGCCCTTCTGTCCTGGCCGCTGGGCCGCTACATGAAATGGGCAATGGACCCCGACAGCCCCGATACCGGGATCGCGGGGTGGAAGAACCGAGCATTTCGGCTCGTCGGCGGGCGTCTCACGCGCGAGTCGCAGGACTGGAAGCAGTACACGATCGCCATGCTCGCGTTCAACGTCGTGATGTTCACCGTGAGCTTCGGGTTCATGGCGCTCCAGCAATATCTGCCCCTCAATCCCGACGGCAAGGAAGCGATCGAAGGCAGCTTGATATTCAATACGGCGGCCTCGTTCACGTCGAACACGAATCTCCAGCACTACTCCGGCGAAGTCGCGATGAGCTATCTGTCGCAGCTCTGCGGCCTGATGTGGTTGCAGTTCGTCTCGGCGGCGACGGGCATCGCGGCATTGGCGGCGCTCGCACGCGGCCTCGCGGGGCGCAAGAGCATGGGCAACTTCTTCGTCGACGTGCAGCGCGCGACGTTCCTCGTGCTGCTGCCAATCGCGCTCGTCGTCGCGACGCTGATGGTGCTCGGCGGCATGCCGATGACGCTGCAAGGCGCCGCGGCCGCGACGACGTTGGAGGGTGTCGAGCAAATCATAGCGCGCGGCCCGGTCGCGGCGTTTCTCACGATCAAGCAGCTCGGTACGAACGGCGGCGGCTTTTTCGGACCCAATAGCACGCATCCGCTCGAGAACCCGACGTTCTGGACGAACGCGCTGTCGATGATCTGCATCATCTTGATCCCGATGGCGTCCGTCTGGATGTTCGGGCGGATCGTCGGCCGCGTGCGTCATGCAGCGGTCGTGTTCGGCGTTATGCTCGTGCTGCTGCTCGCGAAGATCACCGGCGCGGTCAGTTTCGAGATGGCGCCGACCGAGGCGTTCGCGGAGCTGCCGATCGAGCAGGACGTCGGCAACCTTGAAGGCAAGGAGCTTCGCGTCGGCTCGACGACGGGGCCGCTCTGGGCCGTGCTCACGACCTCGACGAGCAACGGCTCCGTCGGCGCGATGCACGACAGCTTGAATCCGATGACGGGCCTGATGCCGATGATCGGTATGTGGCTGAACGCGACGTTTGGCGGCGTCGG
>DATBLZ010000008.1:0-7284 GCA_036555065.1 Gammaproteobacteria bacterium | reverse complement strand
ACTCGTGGAGACGTATCCATGGCCGAGCCTGCCGATCGACTGCTACTGCGAACCGATTTTTCCTTGCTCATCGACGGCAAGCTCGTCGCGAGCAAGGAGCAGCTCGACGTCATCAATCCTGCGTACGGAGCCGTGTTCGCGCGCTGCCCGGCCGCCGGGCGAGCTGAGCTCGATGCCGCAGTCGCGGGCGCGAAGCGCGCGTTTGCCACTTGGAAAAGCACGACGTACGAGCACCGCGCGGCGCTCGTCAAAAAGCTTTCCCAGGCGCTCCGCGATCACCAGCACGAGCTCGCCGAGCTCCTGACGCGCGAACAAGGCAAGCCGCTCGCGCAATCGGTCGCCGAGATCGACCGCGGTGCGGCGCAGTCCTCAGGCCTAGTCGGCATCGAGATTCCCGTCGAGACGCTCATCGACAACGACCAGCAGCACATCGAGCTTCGCTACCGGCCGCTCGGCGTCGTCGGCATCATCACGCCGTGGAACGCGCCCGTGAACTTGGCGCTCGGCCCGCTCGTGTCGGCGCTCTACACGGGCAACACCGTCGTGCTCAAGCCCTCGCCGTACACGCCGCTCACGACGCTCAAGGTAGGCGAGCTAATGCGGGACATTTTCCCGGCCGGCGTCGTCAACGTGCTCGCAGGCGGCGACCAGCTCGGCCAGTGGATGACCGAGCACAAAGACATCGACAAGATCTCGTTCACGGGCTCCGTCGCCACAGGCAAGAAGGTCCTCGCGAGCGCCGCGGGCACACTCAAGCGCGTGACGCTCGAGCTCGGCGGCAACGATCCCGCAATCATCATGGACGACGTCGACCCGAAAGCCATCGCGAAGAAGGTCTTTTTCGCAGCGTTCGTCAACAGCGGCCAGGTCTGCATGGCGATCAAGCGCATCTATGCGCACGAGAAAATCTACGATGCGCTAAGTGCGGCGCTCGTCGACGAAGCCAAGAAGGCCGTCGTCGGTAATGGGCTCGACCCTGCGACCGAGCTCGGGCCGATTCAGAACAAGATGCAGTACGACAAGGTCGTCGGCATCATCGAGGACACGAAACGCCGCGGCGCCAAATTCCTCACAGGCGGGTTCATTCCCAAAGGTCCCGGGTATTTTCTGCCCCCGACGCTCGTAGCCGACGTCGCCGAGGATAGCCGGCTCGTGCGCGAGGAGCAGTTCGGGCCGATCGTGCCCATCCTGAAATTCAAGGATCTCGACGACGCGCTGCGACGCGCGAACGACACACGGTACGGCTTGAGCGGCTCGGTCTGGACGAGCGACGTCAATCGCGGCGCCGCGATCGCCGCCAAGCTCGAAGTGGGCACGGCCTGGGTCAATCAGCATCGCGCGACGTCGGCGTTCGTGCCGTTCGGCGGTGCTAAGGAATCCGGCTACGGCAGGCAGTACTCCGTGCTCGGTCTCAAGAGCTACATGGAGCCCGAGGTCGTCAGCGTCGCGAAATCCCTTTAGTCGTGCTGGGCGCGCTCGCGCCGCTTGAGCATGTCCTCGACGGCTTTTTGACGCGCGCGCTCTACCTGTTCCGCGGTCTTCTCGGGATCTTCTTCCCCGGCTTGCGGTTTCTTGCAATCGAGCATGGCCCAGCGCAGGTCGAACTCCAGCTCGAGCTCGTTCATCATTGCGGCGGACGCTTGAACGAAGTACAAGCTCGCCGTGAGCTCGCGCTCCATTTCCTGGAGCTCCTGCGTCGTAAGGTGGCTCCCGGCGCTGATCGCGCCCGTGAGCCGGCACTGAAACACCTGTTCGCTACCGCGCACGTCGAAGTCTTCGGGGCTGAGGTTCGGCGTTTCGTCCGCGGCGTCGCCCCAGCGCCATATGAAATCGTCGCTCGGCAGTCGCACCATGCCGAACTGCCCGCTCGCCAGACTCGGCAAGAGCGCCGCGGCGCTGCAAAGAGCTGTTGCCACCTTTAGCATTCGGCATTCCCGAATCGACGTGCGGCCATTATGCGACGAGCGAAACCTCAGTGCTACGCGGGCTCTAACCCGTGCCGACGCTTGGCGTCGGCCGCGGCCGGCGAGGCCAGAAAGGCGAGCAGCGCCCGCGCCTCGTCGGGACGCCGGCAATTCGCCGCGATCGCGCCCGAGAAAACCGTGACCGTTTGAATCGACGGCGGCACCGGCCCGATGACCTCGATGCCCGGCAAGCCCATGAGCTCGGCGAGTTGCTGAAACCCGAGCTCCGCAGTGCCGTCGGCGACGAGCGAGCCCACGGGCACGCCGGGCGGCGCGACGACGATGCGCGGCCGGATCTGCTCGAGAATGCCCCAGCGCGCGAACGTATTCTCGAGATGCACGCCGCTCGGACCCGTCGAATAGGCGACCGTCTTGGCGTTTTGCACGACGCGGCGCAGCGCCTCTTCGGTCGCGATGTCGGGTTTCCGAGCACCCGCGCGCACCGCGACGGCGATTTCGGACTTGACGAGATCGACGCGGCTACCGGCAAGGATCTTGCCCTGCCCGATCAGCCGGTCGATGACGTTCGCGGCGAGCACCACGACCTCGAGCGCGTCGCCGCGCTCGACGCGCTTCGCGACGTCGATGCCGCCTGCGGCTTCGGTCACGACGGTCTTTGCGGTCGATGTTTCGTAACGCGCGGCGAGCTCGCGCAGGACGTCGCGAGTGACCATCGAGGAAATCACGCGTAGCGGCGCAGCCATGGGCAGAGCAGTCTACGCTCGTTAGGTCGCACTTTTGCTGCTACGTCGCAGCGTCTCCGGCACGAGCGACATCATCATTGCGGTGCCGACGAACCCCAATCCCGCGACGCACAGGCTCGCGGCCGCGAGGCTCGCGATGCCGGTAAGCGCGCCCGTCACGAGCGGCGCGACGCTCACGCCGACATCGCCGATGAGCCGCCAAACGCCCAAGAATTGCCCGCGATGCGGAGTAGCCCGCGAGAGATCCGCGCCCATGACCATGACGATGCCGGTGCCGAGCCCGTTCGCGAGGCCGAGCAACAACCCGGCGGCGAGCAGCGAGTAATAGCCGACGACCCAGGGCAAGAGCGCGAGCGCGACCGAGAAAACGAAACTGCTCGACACGGCGCTCCATTTGCGCCCATGGCGGTCGATCCAGACGCCGACGGGATAGAACAGGGACATATCGAGCGCCGAGGAAACCGAATAGATGATCCCGATCTCTGCCACGTTGAGCCCGACCGCGGCGCCGAACAACGGCACGAGGAGCTCTCGCGCCGCCCGCATGAGCTGCAGCGAGAAAGAGGCAACGCCCGCTGTCGCGAACACCCTTCCGTGCGAGCGTAAGACCTCGATCGCGCCGCGAAAGCCGGCCTCCGCGGCCGCGTCCGTCGGCCGCACGTTCTTCGTGAACGAGAGAACCAGCAGGCCCGCCAAGAGCGCAACGGCGGCGCCGGCGATGAACGTCGGGGCATAGCCGACGTTCGCCGCGAGCAGGCCTCCGGCGGCCGGCCCCAAAAACATGCCGGCGCGCTGCAGACCCGCCATGACTGCGATCGCGCGGCCGACTTCCTCGGAAGCGCACGTATCGACGATGTAGGACTGGCGCCCGATCATCCACGCAGAAATGCCGGCCCCGAGGAGCACCGCGGCGAGCATCAAGAGCCACGGATGCGCAGCGGCGGCGAGCAGCATGTTGCCGACGAGTATCAACGCGAGGCCCGTGAGTAATATCGCCTTCTCGCCGAATCGCGCGACGAGCACTCCGGCGGGAATGTCGAAGAGGAGAATTCCGACGCCGCGCAGTCCCACGATCGTCGCCGCAAAGGCCGCGTTGTATCCGGCATCGAGCGCGTAGAGCGGCAGCAGGATCAGCAGAGCCATCTGGCTCGTCGAATTGAGCAAGGTCGGCACGTACACCGGCATCAGCAGCCGGCCGTACGGGGGCGAGAGGAGCTTCACAGTGCGCGCGTCAGCTCTTGAGGACCGCGGCGATCGAATCCGCGACGTAGTCGGCGTTGTTCTTGTTGATGCCCGCGAAATTCATGCGGCTCGATTCGACCATGTAGACGTGAAACTGCTCGCGCAGCCTCACGACTTGCTCCTTCGTGATGCCGAGGAACGAGAAGAGCCCGCGCTCGTTGGCGATGAACGAGAAATCCCGTGCGACGTTGCGCGCCTTGAGCTCTTTGACGAACAGCTTGCGCAAGCCGTTGAGACGCGTGCGCATCGCAGTGAGCTCCTTCTCCCAGAGCGCCCGCAGCTCAGGCGAGTGCAACACGCGCTCGGCGATTGCGGCACCATGATCCGGCGGCATCGAATAGAGGCTGCGTGCGACGTTCGCGAGATTCGCGAGCACGAGGTCGCGCGCGGCCGTGGTCTTCGCCACTACGCTGACCGAGCCGACACGCTCGCGATAGAGGCCGAGATTCTTCGAGCACGACGTGACGACGACGACTTCCGGTAGGCGCTCGGCCATAAGCCGCACCCCATACGCGTCGGCATCGAGGCCTTCGGCGAGTCCCTGATACGCGAGGTCGATGAACGGCACGAGTCCGCGCCGCTCGCAAAGGCCCGCGAGCATGCCCCACTGCTCGCGCGTGAGGTCCGCGCCGCAAGGGTTGTGGCAGCAGCCGTGCAGCAAAATGCTGTCGCCCGAACCCGCTTTCTCGAGCGCAGCCGTCATCGCGTCGAATTTCACGCGGTGCGTCGCGTAGTCGTAGTACGGGTACTGCTCGAGAACGAGCCCCGATACCTTGAGCAACGGCGGGTGGTTCGGCCACGTCGGGTCGCTCAAATAGATCTTCGTGCCGGGACGCGCGCGCGCAATGAGGTGAGCGGCAACGCTTAAACCCCCGCTGCCGCCCGGCGACTGCACGGTCGCCACGCGACCGGCCGCCACCGCCGCGTGCCCCTTGCCGTACAAAATCTCCTCGACGCCGCGATTGAATCCGGGATTGCCGGCGATCGCGACGTAAGTCTTCGTATCCTGCTCCTCGAGGATCGCGCGCTCGGCATGCTTCACGCACTCGAGCACGGGCGTGCGACCGGTCTCGTCCTGGTATACACCGACGCTCAAATCGACCTTGCGCGGACTCGTGTCCGCGCGGAACAACGTCATGATGCCGAGGATCGCGTCGGCCGGAAGTGCCTTCAGTGCTTCGAACACGGGATATCCCTTCGCGTGGCGCGCGTATAGTAAGGAGATGCCACGCGCACAACAATAGCGGCATGAAAGCAGTCGTGCTCGATGGGTTCGGCGGACCCGAAGTGCTCAAAATAGGCGACGTCGCGCCGCCGACTCCGGCCGCGGGCCAAGTGCTGATCCGTGTTGCCGCAACCTCGGTGAACCGCCCGGATCTCATGCAGCGCCAAGGCCGCTACCCGCCGCCGCCCGGCGAATCGGCGATCTTGGGACTCGAGATTGCCGGGACGATTGCGGGCTTAGGCGCGAACGTGGCGGAATTTGCGCGCGGCGAGCGCGTGCTCGCGCTCGTCGGCGGCGGCGCCTACGCGGAGCTCGCGACCGCGCATGCGGGGCACGTCTTGCGCATGCCGGAGCGCTTGAGCTTCGCCGAAGCCGCTTGCCTCTGCGAGGCCTACATCACCGCGTATATGAACCTGTTCATGCGCGCGCACCTCGCTCCGGGTGAATCCGCGCTGGTGCACGGCGGCGGCGGCGGCGTGGGGACGGCCGCGATTCAGCTCTGCAAGGCGCTGAACCCGACGGGGCGTGTGTTCGCGACGGCATCGGCCGCGAAGCTCGCGCGGATCAAGGAGCTCGGCGTAGACGCTGCCATCGACTATAAGAGTGAGGATTTCGCGGCCGTCGTGCTCGCCGCGACCCACGATCAGGGCGTCGACGTGATTCTCGACCACATCGGCGCGTCCACATTCGCCGCGAACCTCAAGGCGCTCGCGGTCAACGGCCGCCTCGCGATCATCGCAACGATGGGCGGCCGCGAAGCGTCGCTCGATCTCGCGAGGCTCATGATCAAGCGCCAGACAATCACGGGATCGGTGCTGAGGCCGCGACCCATAGAGGAAAAAGCCGCGATCATCGCGGAGTTCGGGCGCGTGGTCATGCCGCTCTTCGCCGCGGGTAAGATCAAGCCTGTGATTCACGCGGTCTACGCGCTCGAGGAAGTCGCCAAAGCGCATCGCACGATGGAAGCCAACGAGCATTTCGGCAAAGTCGTGCTTACAGTGAGCTAACAGGTATGCCGCGTCTGCGCAGCCTACTTTTCGTCCCCGGCAACCAAGCCAAGATGCTCGCCAAGGCCGAGACCGTGGCCGCCGACGTCGTGGTTCCCGACCTCGAGGATTCCGTGCCCGACGCCGAGAAGGCCAACGCGCGCTCGATCACGGCCGCGTTCCTGCCGCAGCTCGCGGCCAAGGGACGGCTCGTCGTGCCGCGCGTCAATTCGCTCAGCACCCCGTGGCTCGAGGACGACCTCGCAGCCCTCGTCGGCCCGAAGGTCTTCGGCGTCTCCGTCGGTAAAATCGATTCGCCCGGCGATATCGATGAGATTGCGGTCCTGCTCACGCGACTCGAGCGCCGAGCCGGCTTGGGTCTGGGGCACGTGAAGCTCATTCCATGGATCGAGACCGCGAAAGCGATCGTCCACTGCGAGGCGATCTGCGCCGCGAGCGAGCGCATCGTCGCAGCCGCGTTCGGCGCCGAGGACCTCACGCACGACCTGCGAATCGAGCGCAGCGATGACGCGACGCAGCTTCTCTACGCACGTTCGGCGCTCTGCATCGGCGCGCGTGCCGCCGGCGTCGTCGCGCTCGAGACGCCGCACTTCAAGCTGCGTGATTCGAAGGGGTTGCGCGCGAGCTCGCTCGCCGCGAAGGCCGTGGGTTTCAAAGGCCGTTTCGCGATTCACCCCGAGCAAATCGAGACGCTCAACGAATGCTTCGCGCCATCGGCAGCCGAGATCGAGCATGCGCGGCGCGTGATCGCGGCCTACGAGGAAGCGGAGAAGCAAGGCCGCGCATCGACGTCACTCGACGGAAACGTGATCGACGTGCCCGTCGTCAAACGCGCCCGCGCGTTGCTCGCCGAGGTCGACTAATCGCGACGGCTACGCGGTGTTCACCTGCAGCGGCCCGTGCGATTGCGGCCTACCCGCGGCCGCGTTGACGATCTGGTCCGTCGTCACGGGGATGCGGTTGAAGTAGTGCCCGCCGAGCGCATCGCAGATCGCGCACAGGAGCGCCGCGGAGCCCGCGCCCATGACGGGCTCGCCGATGCCCTTCGTGCCGAGCGGGCTCTGCGGGTCGGGCTGATCGACGGCGCCGCTTTGCATGACCGAAGGCACGTCGAGATAGCTCGAGGGCTTCGCCTGATAGAG